>NZ_JAAHGB010000009.1:0-174716 GCF_010672695.1 Okeania sp. SIO1H4 | reverse complement strand
GTCGGGAGGTAGACAAACATCTTGATCGAAGCGGATCAACATTTATTTATGTAAGGGGGTGCTTTCCGCCCCACCCTGTGGAGGAGTGGGGAAACCAGCACCCCCTTACCAACCCCCTTATGGTTGTACTAATATATTGGTTCCCTTGCTGTAAGGGAAGATGGATTTTCTGACTAGCTTGAGCAATTGAACTTCCAGAAGGATCTAAGCAATCGTAGACAATATTGCCAATTTCTTCATCAAGTTGGATGTAGTGACTAAAAGCTTGCAACCAACGCCCTGTTCCACAGGCAACATCCAGTAATCTCAGAGAGGAACTTTCCCCCTGATGATATTGTGATAAAAAAGTACTCGCCCAGTCGAAACGCTGCGCTAACTGCCAATAATCAATTACTGGATCTTTGTCTTCTGGACTTCTTTGTTGAACAGTAACACTGGGAACTGGCAAGACAAAAACCCCAATAGGTTCATTTATAAATGCTTTTCCACTTTCCTCAATCTCAGCCAATCTCCAAAATGCTTGTAGAATCTTAGCAAATTTTGCTTCCTGAAGCTGGCGCAAATCACATTCCATACAAAAGGACATAATTTTAACGCCATTTTCCAAGCCTTGGAGACATTCAGTTACATCCAGACGAGCATCGACATGGTGATACTGATGCGGATGAGATTGAGTATCCAGTAAATTTCTAATATCCTCTGCTGTGAACATTTCATTTTGGTTCCCTTTCGCTTCCAGCATAAACTCGCCCTGAATTTGAGGAATGCCTGTAGCTGTTTGGTGGACAATGACCACCTTTCCGCCTTCTCTTGTTTGCTTTAAAGCACTCTGAATTGCTTGGTAAGGCTCATCAAAGTAATATAAAACATGGGTCAACAGAACCAAATCGTACTTCTGTTCGCTTTCAAATCTACCTGGTTCAAAATATTCATCACGCACAGACACCTTGACATTTTTGCCAAAAGATGCTTGATCGAGCCGTTGTAGAAAGCGATCGCGATGGATAGGGTTGGGTTCAAGTGCTACATATTTTAACTGCTTCCACCGTGGATCGAGTCTGGGAATTAGGCTTTGTATAATTTCGATATCAATATCACCTTCACCACTACCAATACTGAGTACCGAGAAGGTATCCTTTTGGTGTGAGCGTGAATAACTTCGCTCCAGTAATACTGTTACATTATTGCGGAACCATTCAATGGCAGAAACTGTCATCGTCGAAGCTGCTTTGCGCAATTCATAACTCTCAGCGTAAAACTCATCATCCAGTGGTGGAGCGACAAATTTTTGATGGTGTTGCGAGTGACGATCAATATCAGAATATTTCAAGTTCTCTGGATATTTGTATTGAGTTTTCATTTAAAAAATCAGGTAAGGATTTAGAATTTCGCTAATTTTGTCCTTCTAGTCAGTCAGCAGTTATATCATGTCCGGTTGAATAATTAGACTTTGGTGGAAGGAAGGCAGAAGGCTTTAGTTATCTAGGATAGCAGTTAGTTATCTAGGATAGCAGGAGGCAGAAGGTTTTCTCAAGAGTGTCACCTTAATTTTATATACGCTCCGATGCTACCGGACATGATATTATCATCAAAAATTGGTTTTTCCAACCCGCAGAAAGCTTCCATGGAACGTCTTTACATTCTAGACAATTTAGCGGAATGAATGATACAAAAAAATAGTGGAGCAGACAAGGTTACCTACCCCACTATAACTAAATTAATTTAGCTATGAATTAGTATCTTCTTTGATTTGGCTTATGTACGATGAAGCTCAATACCTGACACTGCTTCACATTATCAAAACCCATCACGCGAATATAGCAATCAGGATTTTCAGAACGGCAAGCATCGATCTCACTTAAAACTTCTTGAACTGTTTTGGCATGGAATAGAGGTAACTTCCACAAAGTCCAGTAGTGCATTTCTGGTGCAGAAGATTCACTAAATTCTACACCAGCGATGAAACCTTGATCCAAAATGTACTGAAGTTGCTGACTAATTTGGTTAGGACTCAGAGGAGGCAAATAGGAAAGGGTTTCAAAACGACGCTCTTTTGGTAATGTTCTCATGTTTTTTTACTGTTTAATACAATGTGCAAGGGAGCCAAATTTTGAATCAATCAAGATTTTATATCTCAGCCCCCCGGTCTCTCCGTGGAGGAAAATTTAACAAGCTATCAGCTATCAGCTATCAGCTATCAGCTAAAATTGGCGGGTTTAAGTTCCCCACTATATTTATTTGAAAAATTAGTGGTGTACGTTGATGGGGGTTTGTAGACACGGAGTGGCTTCTTTTGAATATCCCCCATTTTATGCCTTGAGAGCTGACCGCTGACCGCTGAGGTGCTTACTGCTATTTTAACCGCAAATTTTCGTGGCTAATCTGTTCGTTGCTCTGGATCTAAACTAGGGTCAGCTATTTCCAGTTGCGTTATCTTTTCCAGATACCGACGGCGATGTTCCATATTATCTTTCTGAATACCACTGCGCAGCATTTCTGGTAAATACTCAGCCACTTCCTCTGCTAAATGTTCTCGAACGGTCATCACTCTAAATGCTAATTCTTTATTTTCCTGGAGCAACTCTTGTAGGTAAGCTTCTCCATCTTGAATTTTGCCTGTTGAGGAAAAACCACTTAACCAAATTGCTAAGGGAGGGTTCGTCTCTCGTAACTGAGCAGTTACAGTCCGCACAGCTTGATAGGTCAGGTAGCTCGTCAGTACCTTTGCAGTATCTTTCGCAACTTTTTTAATATCCATTTTTGACCCCAGCCTGAATATTGTTGTTAGACTTTAGATTTTAGATTGAGGATTGATTAACTAGCTATCAGCTATTAGCTACTAGCAATCAGCGTGGATAGTCCACATAAATAAAGACAGGCTCTAGCTTGTCATTTAACTTTAGGAGGGGTTTAAGTTTAAATCCCCTGATAAAAAGCTGAATGCTGAACGCTGAAAGCTGAACGCTTTTTAAATCCTTAGCAGACAAGTGTGACATATCTATTTCACTATTGCCATCTAAAATCTAAAATCCCACATCTCAAAGACAGACTTAGAGGGTATCCATTGCCTCGAACTCGAACTTGATTTCTTTCCATAGTTCGCAAGCAACGGCCAAGTCAGGAGACCACTTAGCAGCTTCACGGATGACATCGCCACCTTCTTTGAAGAGGTTACGACCTTCATTACGAGCTTGGATACAAGCTTCTAGAGCTACACGGTTAGCTGTTGCACCAGGAGCATTACCCCAAGGGTGACCCAAAGTACCACCACCGAATTGTAGGCAGGAATCATCACCAAAGATTTCAACCAAAGCTGGCATATGCCAAACGTGAATACCACCAGAAGCAACTGGCATTACACCAGGCATGGATGCCCAATCTTGAGTGAAGTAAATACCACGTTCGCGGTCTTGCTCAATGTGGTCTTCCCGCATCAAGTCAACAAATCCCATAGTGATACCTTTTTCACCTTCAAGCTTACCAACCACAGTACCAGAGTGTAGGTGGTCTCCACCAGACATTCTCAAGCACTTAGCCAAAACGCGGAAGTGAATACCGTGAGCTTTCTGACGGTCAATTACAGCGTGCATTGCTCGGTGGATGTGTAATAAAACACCGTTACGACGACACCATTTGGCCAAAGTTGTATTTGCAGTAAAACCACCAGTTAGGTAGTCGTGCATGATGATTGGAGTGCCAATTTCTTTAGCAAACTCAGCACGCTCCATCATTTGTTCAACGGTGGGGGCAGTTACGTTCAGGTAGTGGCCCTTAATTTCACCAGTTTCAGCTTGGGCCTTTTCAATAGCTTCTTGTACAAACAGGAAGCGATCGCGCCAGCGCATGAAAGGTTGAGAGTTAATATTTTCGTCATCCTTTGTGAAGTCTAAACCACCGCGCAAGCATTCATAAACTGCTCTACCGTAGTTCTTAGCAGATAGACCCAACTTAGGCTTAATAGTACAACCTAATAGAGGACGACCATACTTGTTTAATTTGTCACGTTCAACAGTAATACCGTGAGGAGGACCTTCAAAAGTCTTGAGATAAGCTACTGGAATCCGCATATCTTCCAGACGTAGCGCCCGTAGTGCTTTGAAACCAAATACGTTACCTACAATAGAGGTCAACATATTAGTTACAGAACCTTCCTCAAACAAATCTAGAGGATAAGCTACATAGCAAATATATTGATTATCTTCGCCAGGAACGGATTCAATATCATAACAACGACCTTTGTAGCGATCGAGGTCAGTCAACAAGTCAGTCCATACTGTTGTCCAAGTACCAGTAGAAGATTCAGCAGCTACCGCAGCACCAGCTTCTTCTGGAGGAACTCCAGGCTGAGGAGTCATACGGAAGGCTGCCAGAACATCTGTATCTTTTGGTATGTAATCAGGGGTGTAATAAGTTAGTTTATAGTCTTTTACTCCAGCCTGATACCCAGACTTAGACTGAGTTTGTGTTTTAGCGTAACTCATATATTCTTTCCTAAGAATCTATTCACTTTTCTGCTATACAGCATACTATTTTAGATAATATCAAGAATTAGAACTTTTCCACTTTAAAGATTATTTTTTTATTAATAACTTTTTTTAATCTATTTGTTACATTTGTTAATTTTATCGCCATAATCATTTAAAATAAATCAAGTGAATAATTGCTCATTGACAAAAAAACACAAATATGCAAAGTAAAAACAATTTTAATTATCCCAGATTAAATATTGAACAAATACAGGGGATCGTAAAAAAACGAGAGATTCACCAAAAGTGCAAGATTTGAGTAGTGAACTAATAAGGAAAAAACTTGACTATAATTTTATGTAGAAATTATTGCTAGTATCAAAATAATATAATTACTTTTTCCAGAAAAAATCAGCACTTAATACAAGAAAAAATCGGTAAATTAATTTTTCTAGAGCGCTAATTATTCAGCACCTTTCTATCGATAACTAATACCACTATCGGACTCAAGTAATCTACATTTAACTTGCATTTTTGTCTGCAAAATAAAAATAATTAGACCTAATGGGACTTACACAAAATCAAGCCAGAAAATAGGATCAAATATAGATGGGCAGAGGCTTTTACATCAAAAAGGCATAATTCCTGAATCAGCAGGGGTTCTAGCCATTTTTAAGGCATCGAGGTAATTCCCTTGTCTAGACTGAATTTGACGCATTTTTTCTACGATAAAATGTCTGAGTACCACTAATTATCCTTAAGCTAAAGCGACATGGTTTTCAAGAAGAGCGAACTTTTAAGATAAAAATATAAGTAATTTTCCTATTGTCCTCAATTCATATCTAACTGTAGATGACTGTACATCAGTCTGTTTTATCAAAAGTCCACTGTATCAACCCCCATTGTCTAAGTCCAATCCAGCCATGGGGAAATAACTTTTGTCAAAGCTGTGGAACCCCACTTCTCATTAACGATCGCTACATTCCCCTGCGAAAATTAAGCGCTGGTGGATTTGCGAAAATCTACATTATTTGGGACCAAGAAACTCAAACCGAACGTATTCTGAAAGTATTGTTAGAAAGCTCTCCCAAAGCACTCGAACTATTTGACCAAGAAGCTTGGGTACTTGCCAGTATCCGCCATTCAGGTATTCCTAGAGTCGAAACAGGAGACTATTTTCACCTACGCAAGCGAAATAGTCAGCCAGCAGTTGGCCACTCTAGTCAATGGTTTCTCCCATGCCTAGTCATGGAAAAAATTGATGGTTGTACCCTAGAAGAAATTCTGGAACAATATCCCCAAGGATGTCCAGATTTCTATGTAATCAATTGGCTTTCCCAAGCGGTAGAAATTTTATGGGAATTACACCGCCGGAAAATTATTCACAGGGACATAAAACCTTCTAATTTAATGTTGCGGGAAATCCAACCTTCAACTTTGACAAAATCTTCTTTATCCTATTCTTTTCATCATCAACGAAAAAAAAGAGGTCAACTGGTCATAATTGACTTCGGTGGGGTAAAACAAATTAGTAGTTATAGAATCCAACCTAGAGAAACTGTAGCAAAACGCAGCACAACCAGATTAGTATCTCCTGGATATAGTCCTCCAGAACAAATTAATGGGGGTGAAATTGGCCCATTCACAGATTTTTATGCTTTGGGCCGTACTTGTATTCATTTACTAACTGGTCAATATCCAGCAGAATTGGAGGACCCCTTAACAGGTAAGCTAAAGTGGCGTCAACTTAAGCCAGTTCATCCAGCTTTGGCTAATTTACTTGATGATATGGTGAGTTTAGATGCGGCCCAACGACCAGCAACAGCAGCAGAAGTGCAAGTCCGTTTAGCTAAAATTTATCGACGGCAAAAGAGGTCTCTGAGAATATATTTGTTAGCTACATTAGCTACAACTGTTAAAAATTCATTAATAGCTCTGTTGAAAAATCTCAGTGAGAATATTAATAGGTTATTTTTTACGCTGTCTAAAATTTTTCATCAAATAGTTTCAGGATGTGTAGATACAATTTGGGAAATGGTGTTGGGGGCAATTGGGGGAAGTATTGGGGCAACATTCGGATTAATTTTTGCTTATTGGTCAGGAATAGGCGATCGCCTCGCTAGTATATTTACTAATCTAATTTTTCTTGTGTGGGATGTTCCCCTAAATATTGGTCCGGAAATACTTGTCTTTGGTTTAGCTGGTTTGGGAACGGGAGTTGGTTTAACGGATGTGGGAGGTTTAGGTCAACGTCGTCGTTATGGGTTGGCTGCATTTATGGGAATTATTGGTTACATTTTAGGAGGGTTATGTTGGCAATTTTCCCAAGTTGGTAGTAGTGTCTATACGACAAAAGAAGATTTAATTATCCTAGAAATTATGGGTAAATTATCTGTGGGGGTAGCTACTGGTGTTGTTACTCTAGGACTTGGTTTAAGAAAGCATAACTTTATTTATGCTTTTATAGTTGCTAGTTTGACGGCAATAGTTTTTTTGGGTTTGGAGCAATTAAATATTTTTCCAGAGTTATTTTTACAGTTTACTTTTATGAATCACAGTCAACCTAATTTATTAGAATTTTTTACAAGTATAACTTTTTTCAGTTTGTTAGGTTGTATCAGTGGTTTTTGTTTGGGTGTTAGTCATTATGTGATTATTCCTCTTTTACGTTGGTTAGGTTTACGATAAGTAGAGCGAGCGTCGCCTAAAATTTGGTTTGTTTAGCAGTAGGGATATAGGGAGCGATCGCTCTTGTTTAAGAGTTGGGAGATTGGGAGATGAGGGAGCGAAGCGTTTCGAGAATAAAGACATAATCTCCAAATGCTTCACATTTTCTATATCAGGATGTACCTTCCTGTTTTTTCTTAGCTAAAGCTTCTTTGATTTTTTTCTCTGCCTCCTCTTTTTCTTCTGGAGTTAAGGGTCTTGATGCTGGGGTAACGTTAATTCGTGCTTTTTTAATGGAGTTAATAGATTCAAGTAGTTCGCTTAGTGCGACTTCTTCTTTTCCTTGACGTGCTGCTCTCATAGCTGCATCTATAACAGCATTTTTGGGGTTGCACATTATGGAATGATATTGCCAAAAATTGGTTTAGATTTTGACTAAAAATAACCATTAATTAATCATTCTAGCAATTGATTAATCCACAATCCAATTCTATCAAAAATATCAAATCATTGTCGGGAGGTAGACAAACATCTTGATCGAAGCGGATCAACATTTATTTATGTAAGGGGGTGCTTTCCGCCCCACCCTGTGGAGGAGTGGGGAAACCAGCACCCCCTTACCAACCCCCTTATGGTTGTCAAATCCTGACGGTTTTGCAAGAACCAATCAGCTCTCTTTTTGAAATCAGAGTCTAAATTTGATGTCTCCAGGGGTTAAAACACCCTGGATTCTAAGCGGATATGCTTACGCGGGCTAAAGCCACGCGACACACTGCTTACGATATTTTCTAGTTAGATCGTCCAACTTATATCGTTGTGGAAGCATCAAAACTTCCCTACCAACCTTGGCTAAATCTAAACTTAGCTGTGTTGCTACTTTTTTGATAATATTTCCAGCACCATTAGCATCGGCATTAATCAATTTACCTGTTGCTGAACGGTACAAACCACGATTAACACGCTTTCCTGATGGCTCCCACCTTTCGGGTTTTTCACCAAATGTCGGTAAGAAATCTTCATCTAGAAAACTAGCCTTACTCGTGTAACTTTCCTCAGTCTCAACAAACTTAATTCCATACTGCTCAGACAATTCAACTATCCTGGCTTTTAACTTGGCATTTTGTATTTGAACAAACTGTTGGTTATTCTTCTTGCCGATGTTAATGCTATCTTTTTGGCGTTGATTCCACCCAAAAACTATTGTGCCTATTTGATGTTCAATACACCAGTTGAGCACAAATCTAGCTGCTTTGTTAACATTATCCCGCATCTGACGGTTGCGCTTTTCAGTAATAGCTGCTAAGTTATCGTCCCAGTAGTCACCAGACTGGCCTGATTTTATTTTGCCTACTTGCTTGTTGTACCATTGATTTTGAGATTTAACCTTTTTCCCATCAACTATAAAAGCCTTTCCCACATTACTCACACAGGTTAACCAGTTATTTAATCCTGGGTCTATGCCTAAGACGTTTTCTGCTATTGGTTGGCCTTTTTCTAGTATAGGTTGCTCATAAACAAATTCTAAATAGAAGCAGTTGTTTGTGGGAACAAATCTCAATTCTTTAATTTGATTGAAATCTAAGTTGCTAGGCATTGGCAATAAAAAGTGGTCTATTCCAAACCATGCTTTGACTTGCTTACCTAGAGGGAACTTAAGCATTCCATTCACTAGCTTGACCCAGCGTCCTGGATAACTAACGACTGCTAAACCATTCTTTTTGCGGTATTTTGGTGGTTTTGGCTTTTGTGCCAGTTCACCTGAAGTAAACATTTTGGCAAGTCTTGCATAAGAGTTGAAAGACTCAATTACAGAATGTAATGTCTGTTGGCCACAGGCTGAACGCATAGCCTTAAAATGCAGATTACTTTTTAACTCAAAATCTAGTTCAGCTTTAGACACAAAGCGTCCTGCTTTAAATAGCATTTGACGACAATAGTAAATACCACAATTTGTCAACTTATTTGCTTCTGTGCATAGGTATTCAAGCACAGCCATTACTTCTGAGGTATTCTTGACTAGGTGTTGTTGACATCCATACATTAATTCTCACCTCCTGTAGATATAATAGCACTATTAAACACATTCTGTCTACAGATTGATGAAGAAAAAACCAGACGAATATAGAAGAAATCCTCACTCAGTAACACTGATTAATTACCATTTTGTATTTTGTCCAAAGCGTAGAAAGCCAGTATTGGTAGGAGACGTAAAACAACGGTTGCAACAGATTATTTTTGAGTTATGTACTGAGCATGATTGGAGACTAATAGCATTAGAAATAATGCCAGACCATGTACATTTATTTTTAGAAGTTGATCCAACTTTTGCAGCCTCTGTCATTATCAAACGAGTCAAAGGTAGAGCTTCTCATCATTTGAGAAAAGAATTTCCTAGATTGCTAAAATTGCCCACACTTTGGACCCCTAGCTTTTTCTGTGCTACAACCGGAAATGCTTCAACGGAGACTGTTAGGAAGTACATTGAAAACCAAACCGGAAAGTAACACCGGGTTAAAACCCGCGCGTCGTTATTCAACCAGGGGATAAATCACCCTGGCTAACTTCCTCCCGCCATTTTTTAGGTTTTAATGAGTTACGATCTTCAATCAGTCTTTTTCTTTCTTGTGTATCTTCAATCTTGACCATGGTTTTTTCTCTTTATAGAAGACATATCTGCTGCAAATGACCCTCAATTATGAATCATATCATGTCTGTTTGAATAATTAGACTTTGCTGGAAGGAAGGCAGCTATGCTGGAGGCAGGAGGCAGAAGGTTTTATCCTATTGTCACCTTAATTTTATACACGCTCCGATGCTACCGGACATGATATCAAAGGCCAAAATCTAGTTTTTGGATAAGTCTAATGGATAAACTATTAGAAATAGTCTTCATTAGATAGTTTTTTGGTGATTTATAGCCAATTCCTCAGCAACTAACACATCCATAATATAGAAATTTACCTCATCTAAATTTTTAGATTTGTTGCTAATTAATGTAGATATGTTAAGATGTATTATTTATATTTTTGGCGTTGGTAATTTGAGGTATGATATCATGTCTGGATCAGAGCGCGATCGAACTCCATTCCGTTTACGCGACCAAAAAACTTTCTCCTTCTATTCCTCTTTCTTCTTCTTTCTTCTCTCCTGAGTTCTGAGTTCTGACTTCCCCTCCTCCCTCCCCTCCTGGGAGGGGCGTGGGTGGGTTGACTCCTCAGTAATTAAGATTAATATCATACACGCGCTTTACCAACGCCATATTTTTTTATAATTAATATCATTTCCGGATAATTAGTTATAAAAAAACTTTCTCCTTCTTCTCCTGTTGTTCTTCTTTATTACCTCTTTCCTCCTGACTCCTGAGGACTCCGTAGTTATTTATTTATCACTGTTTAACCGGACATGATATAATATCAAATCCGAGGGAATTGGACATCAAAAAATTCTCCAATCGTCATAATTACGCTCATCTTTGTAATTCTCTCTCCTCCTGACTCCTCCTGAGTTAACGATTCTATAACTGTTTAACCGGATTTGATATCAGTGGTTTTGTATTGTAATAGTATTGGTATCCAATTATTTTTGTCACGGTATAGTCCAGTGGGAGCATCTTGCTCCCGTTCTAAGTGTTTCTTGTCCCCACCTAAACCATATTCTCCCCTTCTCTCCTAGATAACTAAAGCCATTAATATGCTGAATGCTTAAAAGCTATATCAAAATTTCATCATAAATATCAGTCATTGTTAAAGTTAACCCCACCGACTTTAATTCTAAACAATCTTCTTTTCCTAAACTTTCCCTAGACCAATAACCAACTTCTGATGGACGATAAACCTCTACCTTCATTTCTATTTGATCGACCAATACATACTCTTGCAAACTTGCTAAACTTTGATAATTCAAGCGTTTTTCTCGTCTGTCTAAATCTTGAGTAGAAGGGGAAAGTACCTCAACAATTAAACAAGGAAAACTCTTGTAATATTTTTCCGTATCTTGTGGATTACAAGTTACCATCACATCAGGATAATAAAATATATCCGAGCTATTTTCGGCAATGGCAATTTTAACTTTCATATCTGCAATAAAAGTTTTACACTCGCTGCCGCGTAAATTCAAACGCAAAAAACTAGCAATATTTAACGAAATGCGGTTATGTTCTTCACTGCCACCAGACATAGCGAATATTTGACCGCCGAGATATTCATGGCGAATGGGACTAAATTTTTCCCCTTCCAGATAATCTGTGGTTGAAATAAATGCAGTTGCTAATTCCATAGTTATTAGTTACTCAATTTTATATGAATTTATATGGATAATTAATTATAGCTGAAGTCATAAGTCTGCCATTTTTTTCTGATGGCGAATATTTTAGGATTAGGGATCAAGCAAAACTACGAGCAAAGAGTTGATTTTATGGGCTGATTTTTGTTTTAGTTTTGTTAGTAATATTTCTCATATTCCTCTCATTAATCCTCAAAACTAACGTCCTCATATAAAACATCAACAGCACAATTAAATTCAATACTAGATAATGTAAAATCTTCTCCTTCTATATATGCAGAATAAAGCCACATTCTCCCTTCACCACGTTGATAAATTTCCACATAAATTGATTCTGAATCTACTAAAACATACTCTTGCAAACTCGAAAATTGACGATAATATTTAAACTTATCGTCGCGATCGTAACCCCTGGTACTGGGAGAAAGAACTTCAATAATTACACTAGGATTTTGGAGAAATGTACGAGATTTTAAATCATCAGCATTACAACTAATAACTAAATCTGGATAAAAATAACGATTATTTTTAGCATCCTGAACTTTAGCATCAGACACATAAACTCGACATCCTCTTTGACGGAGATGGGGATAGAGAGCGCGATAAAAACTAAGGGCAATGTCAACATGAGGAAGACTTGCTCCAGTCATGGCTAAAATTTCACCATCCACATATTCATGGCGAAATTCCTGTTTAGCTTCCCATTCTAAATATTCTTCTGCGGTCGTTTTTTGATGATTTTCCGGTTGAGCAATCATAATTTCCTCCTTGATTTTTTTTGTTCAATTAGTTAAATTTTATCATAAATTAGAAACGATAAATCATCAGGTAGGGACGTTGCATGCAACGTCCCTACAAAAGCTATAAAACTTCATCATAAATATCGGCCATTGTTAAAGTTAACCCCACTAATTTTAACTCTAAAAAATTTTCATTTTGTGGGTGACAAGTTACCATGACATCCGGATAATAAAAAATATCCGAGCTATCCATCATTTATCTCCCGCCAATCTCCAGACGGAATAAACGATGCCCAATAATAGGGATGTTGATATTCCTCTGTTCCCAATATCTCTAACTGGGTCTGTCGTAATGCTTCCGATCGCCCTTCATTATTCAACACCCGTTGATAATATTTCACCATCAAATCTTTCGTACCAAAATCATCCACCTGCCATAAACTAATTACCTGACTTTCACTACCCGCAAGAGCTAATGCTCGACGCAAACCATAAACTCCCTCTCCTACATTCACATCTCCCACTCCCGTGTCGCAAGCGGATAATACTACCAACTTTGTCCCCCCCAAACTCAAATTAGCAATTTCTAACGCTGTCATTACTCCATCTTCATCACCACTTTTGCGAGGATTAAACCCTGCTAAAGCTATACCCGAACGTAACAGTGGATTTTCTAATCTATTTGTTTCTGTGTTGGGAATGTCAGTATTAAAACCCCCGACTAATACTGGCGGTGCTACTTCTTCTAAATCTTCCAGAAAGAAACCGTGGGTAGCAATATGAAGTATTTCTGGTGCATTCACTTGTTTAATAGCATTTTCTGTAGCATTGGACTCTGTTAACAGAGTCACATCTGATAACATTGGTGCAATAGCTTCCACTTCTGCTTTGGTTCCTGATAATGCTCCAAAAGTTAAGTTTTCTGGAGCAAATAAAAAACTACCTAAATCTCTAGTAGGTTTTTTGTGACCACGTTTATTATTAGCAACGAGTCGCACAGAAGTGGGGTTGCCTGGGTTGTCGTATTCGGGGTTGGCAACTAATATTGGTGGTTGTTTGGTGGGGAAGTCAATACCAAGTTTGATTAAGTCGCGTCCGGTGGTGAGGTAGGTAATATTATAGTTTTGGATTAAATATTGGTTGTTTTCATCGACTAGAGCAGCAAAAGGAATGAGGTTGAGTTGGGAGTCTGGAGATAACAGGGTGTGTTTGACATTGCCTAACTTTTGGCGGATGGGTTGCATTACTTGTTGGTCTAAGGTACGGGCAACTTCTCGGATGGAACTATTTGGTTGTGATAATTGAGCACGAAATTCGGTGATGGTGTTATGGATGGGTGCTACTGGTCCCAGGTCTAGCCATTGTGGTGAACCTGTGGAATGGAGGATGTAGACTGCGTAGTGGGGTTTGCCAAGTTTCAGAGCTTTGACATCTACT
Organism: Okeania sp. SIO1H4; assembly: GCF_010672695.1. Lineage (NCBI taxonomy): Bacteria > Bacillati > Cyanobacteriota > Cyanophyceae > Oscillatoriales > Microcoleaceae > Okeania > Okeania sp. SIO1H4. The sequence continues at coordinate 161,125 of NZ_JAAHGB010000009.1, read as the reverse complement.
GGGTAATACTGCATTATTTCCACCAATGCTGCATCAGCAGGAATTAACTTTTGTACCGTTTCAATAGTTACTGGTTCATTAGTCTTAGCAAATTCTGCACTAGCGAGGGAAAGGTCAGCTTCTAATTTCTCTGCTTTACCTTTGAGGGTAGCGACTTGTTGACGATATTGTTCTGGTGGGAGATTTTCGGGTTTGTTGTAGATGAGGGCAGCTAGTTGAGTACGAGTGTTTGCCAGGTCGTTGAGGAGTTTTTGGTTTTCTGGGGTCAGTTTGTCGCGGATAGTTTGCAGGGACTTGATAGTGGAGTCGAGGATGCGACCTTTGCGCCGGAGGATGGTGGTGAGGGCGAGGTTAGCTGCTTTTGGGTTATTGGGTGCGTCTTGGAGATGTAGGGATATTGTTTGGTGAGTTGTGACTGAGAGCTTTCTCATGGAAGCTTGTTTTTGGCTTTCCGAACCTGTGGCGAGGAAAGTAGTGAGGGTGGTTTCTTGTACTTCCATTGCCTGGGTGAGATATTCAATGGCACTGGTTGTATTTCCTTGAGCTTGGTACAGTGTTGCCAGGTTGAGTAGGCTAGTGGCAACGTATGGATGGTCAGCTCCTAATCCTTTCTCTCTGATTGCCCTTGACCTTTGGAATAGAGGTAAGGCTTCTGTGTACTTCCCTTGGAGATGGTACAGTAATGCCAGGCCGTTGAGGCTGGTGGCAACTGAGGGATGGTCAGTTCCTAATGCTTTTTCTCTGATTGCTAGAGACCGTTGTAATAGGGGTAAGGCTTCAGTGTAGTTGCCTTGGTTAAGGTGCAGTGATGCCAGGCCGTTGAGGCTGGTGGCAACTGAGGGATGGTCAGCTCCTAATGCTTTTTCTCTGATTGCTAGAGACCTTTGAAAGAGGGGCCAGGCTTCACTGTAGTTCCCTTGGCGTTGGTACAGTGATGCCAGATTACTGAGGCTGGTGGCAAAGTCTGGATGGTCAGCTCCTAATGCTTTTTCTAATATTACCAGAGACCTTTGGAATAGGGGTAAGGCTTCACTGTACTTCCCTTGGACATGGTACAGTAATGCCAGGCTACTGAGGGGGGTGACAATGGAGGGATGGTTAGCTCCTAATGCTTTCTCATAGGTTGCCAGAGACCGTTGTAATAGGGGTAAGGCTTCTGTATACTTCCCTTGGTCACTGTACAGTGATGCCAGGTTGTTGAGGCTGGCAGCAACTGAGGGATGGTCAGTTCCTAATGCTTTCTCATAGGTTGCCAGAGACCGTTGTAATAGGGGTAAGGCTTCTGTATACTTCCCTTGCTCTTGGTAGAGTAATGCCAGGTTGTTGAGGCTGGCAGCAACTGAGGGATGGTCAGTTCCTAATGCTTTCTCATAGGTTGCCAGAGACCGTTGTAATAGGGGTAAGGCTTCTGTATACTTCCCTTGGTCACTGTACAGTGATGCCAGGCTACTGAGGCTGGAGGCAAAGTCTGGATGGTTAGCTCCTAATGCTTTCTCATAGGTTGCCAGAGACCGTTGTAATAGGGGTAAGGCTTCTGTATACTTCCCTTGGTCACTGTACAGTGATGCCAGGTTGTTGAAGCTAAGGGCAACGGAGAGATGGTTAGCTCCTAATGCTTTCTCTTTGATTGCCAGAGACCGTTGTAATAGAGGTAAGGCTTCTGTGTAGTTGCCTTGGTCTCGGTACAGTCCTGCCAGGTTGTTGAGGCTAAGGGCAACGGAGAGATGGTTAGCTCCTAATGCTTTCTCTTTGATTGCCAGAGACCGTTGTAATAGAGGTAAGGCTTCTGTGTAGTTGCCTTGGTCTCGGTACAGTCCTGCCAGGTTGTTGAGGCTAGAGGCAACCTCTGGATGATCAGCTCCTAATGCTTTTTCATTTATTGCTAGAGACCTTTGGAATAGAGGTAAGGCTTGGCTGTAGTTGCCTTGGTATTGGTACAGTTGTGCCAAGTTGTTGAGGCTTTGGGCAACCTCTGGATGGTTAGCTCCTAATGCTTTTTCTAATATTGCCAGAGACCTTTGGAATAGGGGTAAGGCTTCTGTGTAGTTCCCTTGGTCACGGTACAGTACTGCCAGGTTGTTGAGGCTGGCAGCAACTGAGGGATGGTCAGCTCCTAATGCTTTTTCTAATATTGCCAGAGACCTTTGGAATAGGGGTAAGGCTTCTGTGTACTTTCCTTGGTAATAATGCTGCAGACCTAAAAGATGAATAACTATGGCAGCAGTGGTTTCAGAAGCACCTGCATTTTCTACAATAATTAAGGCACGTTCTAACAATAGAATAGCTTCACTATATTTTCCCTGTTTTGACAACTGACCAGCCTGTTGAAAAAGTCCCTTAAATTCCTCGACTTCCCCAGACTGTTGCGCTACCACAGCAGGTTTAATTTCCCCTACTACTGGTTTCACCATCCCCACAGTTAACCCACAGATACTAATAAATGTTGCTCCCCACACCAGAGAATATTTAATTATTGCTTTCATAAAATTCACCCCATTAGCACACCTACTTAATTATATATCCTTAGAAGTAACCAGTTATGCAGTTTACTTAATTTAACTCCTCTGTCATTGCGAGGCAGTGCTAAACAAGTTAAACTTTTGGGAAAGTCATTTATGTCGAATAATTCAGAACAAAGTGATAACTTAAATCAAAAATCATCTGAAACTTCTCAGAAACTAGAACCACCTAAAAAACCTGAACCTTCTCAGGAACTAGAACCACCTAAAAAACTTGAACCTATCGAGTTTGAAGAAACGCGCGTTCTTATTAATAGTGAAAGCAATTCAAATATTGTATAAGTTAGAAAAAATATCTCCAAATATCAAGAATAAAGTCAATTCTTATCTATGAACTATCAATGATTTATCCCTATTCTCCATTCTCTGTTTTCTGGAGATATCTAGTGAAGATGATTCAAATATTGTAGATTTTTAAAACTGCTAAATAAATAATTTTTAGCTTAGGTATTAACTTACCTTAAATCTACAAAAATCACCTAAACTACTAATACCATATTTGGATAATTTAGTGATAATAATGTAGGTTGGGTTAAGCGATAGCGCAACCCAACAAAAACCTATATATGTTTATGTTAAGTAAGTTGGGTTATGTTGGGTTTCGGGTTCCTCAACCCAACCTACAACATAGTGGTCAAAAATTTACTTCAACCCATCAACTAACTGCTCCCTCGCACTTTCCAACGCCTCCTTCAACTTACTCGGATCGCGACCCCCTGCTTGCGCCAAATTCGGACGACCGCCGCCGCCGCCTCCACACATTTTCGCTATCCCACCAATAAATTTCCCTGCTTGCAAATCTTTACTATTCACAGACTTACTAAAAGCAGCAACTAAACTGACTTTCTCCCCAGATGCAGCACCCAATACCACAGCACTCTCGCCCAACTTTTGTTGTAACCGTTCCGCAGCAGTTTTCAACGCCTCCGCATCAACTCCAGGCATTTCCGCTACTAATATCTGAAACTCACCCACAGTCTCAGCATCCCCTAACAACTGGTCAGACTTCGCCACTGCTAACTCACCTTTCAACGCTTCCAACTGTTTCTGCGACTCCTTCAACTCCTGCTGCAAGTTACTCACCCGCTCCGATAATTCCTCCGGTTTTGCCTTAAAGCGATCGCTCAATTCCTTAACCACAGTATCTCGGACATTCAAATAATCTAATATTGCCAAACCAGCAACTGCTTCTATACGGCGCACCCCAGAAGAAATACCAGCTTCAGAAATAATTTTAAACACCCCAATTTCTGCCGTATTATTCACATGAGTTCCCCCACATAATTCCATCGACACTCCCGGATAGTCAACTACCCGTACCACATCGCTATACTTTTCACCAAACATAGCAACAGCTCCCTTTGCCTTTGCCTCATCCAATGGCATTTCCGCAACCGTCGCCGGATGTGCTTCAGCTATCCAACTATTCACCTGAGCTTCCACTTGCTCCACTTCCTCCGGTTTCAACCCCCGGGGACAATTAAAATCAAATCGCAAACGGTCAAAAGATACCAACGAACCCGCTTGAGAAATAGACTGGTCTACCAGGGACCGCAAAGCAGCTTGTAACAAATGTGTTGCGGTATGGTTTGCTTGCGCTCTGCGACGACAAGCAGCATCTATTTGAGCATTCACCGTTATTCCTAACTGTAACGAACCCCTTTCCACGCGACCGAAATGCACAAAAATATTATTCTGCTTCTGCACATCTTCTATCCGCACGACCACATTATCCCCACTTAGATAGCCGCGATCGCCTATTTGACCTCCAGACTCAGCATAAAAAGGTGTTTGGTCAAGCACCACTTGCACTTGAGTACCTGCTTCAGCAGACTCAACCTGTTCCCCTTCAGCTATTAATGCCATTACCTGCGCTGAGGAAGTCAAATCTGTATATCCTAAAAATTCCGTTTTGTCAACATCCAATTTTACCCCACCTTCAGCAGTCAAGTCAATAGTTTCGTGGGCTGACTGAGAACGTTCTTGCGCCAGTTTCATTTCTTTCTCAAACATACTGACATCAACAGTCAAACCATTTTCTTCTGCTATTTCCTGAGTCAACTCTAGGGGGAAACCATAAGTGTCGTATAACTTGAAAGCATCTTCCCCAGAAATTTGTTTAGTTTTCTGAGTTTCCGGTTTTGCCATAATTTCCGCCAACAATTTTTCACCACGCTCCAATGTTTCCAAGAAGCGAGACTCTTCCCGTTGCAACTCAGCTTTAATAGCACTTTCCCTCTCCCGCAAATTTGGATAAACATCCTCAGAAAGAGCGATCGCTTTCTCAGCAACTTTGGATGTAAACTCCCCAAAAATGCCAATCAAACGTCCGTGACGCACAACCCGACGAATTAACCGTCGTAAAATATAACCCCTGCCAACATTAGATGCGGTGACACCATCAGCAATTAAATGAGCTACTGCTCGCACATGGTCGCCAATAACTTTCAGGGAAACTTTAGTTTTATCATCACTTTTTTTGTAGTCGATACCAGCAATATCCGCAGCAGTTTTAATGATAGGAAAAATTAGGTCGGTTTCATAATTATTCGGCACTTTTTGTAATATTTGCGCCATTCTTTCCAACCCCATCCCGGTGTCAATATTTCTGTTTTGCAATGGCGTGAGATTTCCCTCTGCATCGCGGTTGTATTGCATGAATACCAGATTATAAAATTCGATAAACCTGCTATCGTCTTCCAGGTCGATGTTCTCATCCCCTAATTCTGGATGAAAGTCGTAATAAATTTCCGAACAGGGACCGCACGGACCAGTCGGACCCGATGCCCAAAAATTATCCTCCTCATCCATCCGTTGAATGCGGTGTGCAGGAATGCCAATTTTATCGCGCCAAATAGCAAATGCTTCATCATCTTCTCGGAACACGCTGACAACTAAATGGTCTGGAGGCAAACCGAAGATTTTTGTGGAAAGTTCCCAAGCGTAGGCGATCGCCTCTGGTTTAAAATAGTCGCCAAAACTGAAGTTACCCAACATCTCAAAAAAAGTGTGATGTCTGGCAGTGCGACCGACATTTTCAATATCGTTAGTGCGGATACATTTTTGGGAAGTAGTAGCGCGGGGATATTTCCGGGGTTGTTGTCCGAGAAATATAGGTTTGAATGGTAACATTCCCGCAATAGTTAGTAAAACCGTGGGGTCTTCCGGTACTAAGGATGCACTTGGTAAAATATTGTGTTCCCGTTGTGCGTAAAAGTCGAGAAATGTTTGTCGAATTTCGTTACCTGTGAGTTTTTGGGTAGACATAGCTTAAATTACTCCTTTTTTCTGATTTAGGTGCGTCATGCAGAAACCGGGTTTATCAACCAAATTTGGTACTTTGAACAAATTATGGGAATAAACCCGGTTTCTTGTTTGGGTGCGTAAGCTCTGATAAAAAAAATCATAACCCTGTAGGGACATTATATGCAACGTTCCTACTTTATGGTCTACATACTCTGAAGTAATTTCCTTGCTTAAATTCTAACTTTTAACTGCCCTTAAATTCTTGCTTTTGACTTTTGATTTTTGACTTTTGCCTTCCGTTTACTCCACTCCCCTACTTCCCCACTGCTTCGCTGCCATCAAAAAACTCCTGGAGCTTTTAGCAGTTACTCCTTGAGACTTAATTTTCTCAACCTCAGACTCAAGATTGTTAACATATTCTGAATCTTCCTGTTTTGCAACTTCAACCAGATCAATAAGAGCCTGCTTCACTTCTGGGTCTTGATTAGCAGCAGCCTCCAACTCTTGTATTGCCTGATAAAAATCGATAGGAAAAGCTTCTGTTTCAGCAGATTTTAAAGTAGGCAAAATTCCCGCAGGCTTTTGTTGTATTAGTTGCCAAAACTTATTCACCTGTTTCACGGTCTTTTCCCCTAAAGCTTCCCCTATTTTTTCCACATATTTAGTTACAAAAGGAACCGCAATTAGTAGTGCTGCTAGGTCATCTCCTATAGTAGCTTTATAATTACTTTCCAACAAATTTTCTACACTCAAAGGTTTGGGTAAAGGTTCAGCAACTTCAGCATCCATCAACTCCTTATATTTCTCAAAAATTAACACTGCTTCTTCATCTTTTTCAGTCAATTTTTCATAATAATTAGCCATAGAAAACCAATGCTCAAATGCCAGAATAAATAAACCATTTTCAGCTAATTCCATGCGCCAATATCTAGAAGGACGAGAATCTATTACCTGAAATAAAGGTGCAGGATTTTTGATAGGAAAATAAGTAAAACGTTCGTCACAAATATAATACCAAATATTTTTTTGCCAGATATAGAGTGCATAGACAACATATTCTTTACCAACTATCAAATTAAACTCAGTTTCTTTAGTACGATATAGAGATGAATCCAGATAACTTTCAGGTAGAAACTCCCCTGTATTAGCAAGACAACAAACTTTCATAATCTATTTACCTCTCTAATTTTTTCGTGCTGTTCTTGGATAGGTACGTTTAATTTTGTATTCCACGTTTTGCCCAGTTTTATTATTTCTATACCAATGTATTTCAACAATTGCTCCATCAATTATTGTGGTTTGGTTACTAGCTATTTTATACCAATATTCAGGATTACCGCCATAATTACTAATCAGTCTAGGAGCATCTCTAAGTGGAGTATCTGTTCCTCCTATAATTTCAATTCCTGGTTGATTTTTAGCATCTTCTAGCAGAATTTTTTCTTGTAAATTAGTAGGAGTATCATCAGGAATTTGACCTTGAGTCATTTAAAATCACCAAATTATTCATTAATAACCAATTGTACTGGATTTCATGGCTACCAGCAGCTTGACGGTCAAAAACAAACCCAAAAGTATTCAATTTATTCACAATTTCAAAGGTAGCGAAATCCTGCCAACCTTCCCATAAAACCACCAAATTATTCACTAATAACCAATGGATAATCAAACTTTTCGGCAAGAGTTTATAAACCTTCCAGATTCAGAAGTAATCTTTCCCTACGAGCTTCTATTAACTTACTAGCTACATCGCGAGTTATTTCCAAAGTTTCAGTCAGAGTTTCTCCCTGAGCAACTAAACCAGGCAAAGCATCGCTAGTTGCCAAATAAACTCCTTCAGGTAACTTTTGAATCTGTAGTTGTAACAGTTTTTCCATAATATTTTAAATTGGAGGAAGTCAAAAATTTTCTCAACTTTTATAGCTATTATACAGCAGTTTTTAGGTCAATAAACCACATTATTAAAAAAGCAGTTAGCACTCAGCAGTTGAATTTTGACTTTTGATTTCCATAATTCTTACTTTTAACTTTTGACTTTTAACTTTTGACTTCCATAATTCTTACTTTTAACTTTTAACTTTTGACTTTTGACTTCCATACAGATGTCTGTACCAGACAAAGTACAAACAGATAGAAAGTACAAGCAGCAACAAGGATAGAATTAGGAAATTATCCCAACGTTTCATCATAAACATGATTCCCGTGAGACACAAAACTATTTGCCAGGGAATCGCGATCGCAGTTGCCAGCAAATCACGCCTGTTCTCTAATGCGATATTGACCGTGAGATTGCGGGGAATATTAACAGCGATCGGCTTCCAGAAACCGAAGGGACGGGTGACAGTATAAAAATTCTCCAGAACAGACCGTTCCGTTGCCGGAGTTAACAGAGTGCCAGCGATGCATCCTGCCAAAGAACAACTGCTAGGAATTAGAAATTGGATAAATTCAGCAAGTTGCAGATTCGGGAAGGAAGGTAAGACGATCGCCTTAGTAACAATTGCGGCCACCATGCCAGCAGCGATACCCGTGGCAAATCCATAACCATTAAACCGCCACCAATACCATCTTAACAGCAGAGGAACCGCCAGACCTGTACCCAATCCCAGGGTCAACCATCCCCAAATTTCATTGATATTGGAGATACTGAAGCTAAATAGCAATCCCACCATAACAATGATAACCGATGCCCAACGACTTTGAGCCAGCAGTTTGCGGTTGTCAGCTTGCGGATTGAGATAAGCTTGATAAATATCCTTCACCCAGTAAGCAGCGCCACCATTAATTAAGGAGTCAAAAGTAGACATCCCGGCGGCAATAAAACAAGCTAATACCAATCCCTTAATTCCCACTGGTAGGTAAGTAGCGATAACTGTTGGCAAGACCAGTTCCGGGTCAGGAATTACTTGGTTAGTAATGCCGTAATTGATGCCCAGGATCGCAAAAGCAGTTACCAAAGGCCAGCGAAAGGAAAGGGCGAGGGGTGGGTTGACTCCTAATAAATATCCTAGCTATTTGTAGCAAACATTTATCAATTTGGTATTATTACACTCTAGTTTATAGCAAATAAAGGGCAAGTTTATTTTCTGGAGATTTCTAATAGTGACAATGGAAACTTATTCTACAACCCCAACGGTAGTGCAACTGGTTTTGGTAATAGAGGTCAATTTGCCACTTTAACAAATATGCCAGAGTTAGCAGAAGAAGACTTCTTGATTAGATAGCGATCGCTAGAAGTAGAAGTAGGGTGCGTCTGAAATGTAACGCACCGCCTATTCCAGCTATTGATGGTGCGTTACGCTGTCGCTAACACACCCCATCTCCCCATCTCCCCATCTCCCCACCCTTTTTACTACCGTTGGGTTTCTGTTCACGTCAACCCAACCTACAAAGTGCCAATTCACGAAAACGTTCAACGCATACTTTGTTTTTTCTCAGCTTTTAAGTCACGACTACCCACAGCAGCTAATTCTGCATCCATCAAAGTTTTTCCTGTTGCTGCCAGATAAACATCATCCAAACTTGGTCGCGCTTGAGCAATACCAAAAATTGGTAAACCTGCTGACTGCAATGACTGTTGAATTTCGATCAAAGCATCACTTTGGGGCGTCACAACTAAGTTTAAAGAATTGCCCTGAGCAGCATTAACAATAACTTCTTGAACTATTGGCAGGTTTCCTAGTAATACTTTTGCTTTTTCAGCTTCTTCAGTAGAAGAAAATTCCCTAATACGGAGAGTGATGCGATCGCCTCCCACCCGGTCTTTAAGTTCTGAAGGAGTACCCGTCGCAATAACCACACCTTGGTCAATAATAGCTACCCTATCTGCCAAAGCATCGACTTCTTCGAGATAGTGACTGGTAATCAAAACTGTTGTACCTGAGTCTCGCAACTGACGCAAAAAATCCCAAACTGCTACCCGACTATCAATATCTAAACCCACTGTCGGTTCATCCAAAACTAAAACATCTGGTTGATGCAATAAACCCGCTGCTAAATCTAGACGTTTGCGGATACCGCCAGAGTAAGTGCCTGTTTTTTTGTCCGCCCAATCTTCTATTCCCAGGAGGGCGATCGCTCCTTCGATTCTTTCTTTTGCCAATTTGCCTGGAATATGGTATATAGCTGCTTGTAGTTCCAGTAGTTCTCGGCCCGTCAGCACCTTGTCGAGGGCCACTTCCTGAGCAACATAGCCAAGACGTTGTCTAGCTATTCTTGGTTGGTCAACTACTGAAATACCAGATACTTCTAAACGTCCAGCGTCTGGCGTAAGTAGAGTACACAGAGCGCGTAGTGTGGTTGTTTTACCTGCACCATTAGGGCCAAGTAAACCAAATATTTCTCCAGGTTCTATCTTAAAGGAAACGTCCTTAACTGCTGTAACCGAACCATAACTTTTCTGAAGGTTTTCTATTAAAACTGCTGGTGCCATGATTATTAGTAAATATAAAGTTTTCTTTGATAATTGTAATTGTTTATTTTATTCTTGGCAGAAGACCAGAAGTATAGCAGTGGAAGGAAAGGGTGCGGACATATCAAAAGCTGGCGTTGGTAAAGCGCGTGTATGATATTAATCTTAATTACTTAGGAGTCAGGAGGACCGAGTCAGGAGTCAGGAGGGAAGAAAGAAGAAGAAAGAGGAATAGAAGGAGAAATCGCGCTCTGATCCGGACATGGTATCATACCTCAAATTACCAACGCCCAAAAGCTTAAAACTCAGACAACGCAAGATTGTCCTTCTCTCCTTCTTCCTTCAGCCATATTATGTTTGACCTGAGACACAGAAAAGCTTTTGTCACTGTTGCCTGTTGCCTGTTGCCTATTTCCCAGTTCCCTTTTCCCTGAGATAAAATTGATGGTAGCTTCTCATAAATAGAAAATAGTTATGACCATAGATGTTAAAGCCTTTTTTCAGGCAACAAACCCTGGCATTCCTCTGTTTATAGATAATGTAGAAATTGACAAGAAATACTACATTGACTTCTCGACCGTGCGTGGAGGAAAAGTTATAAAAAAATTAAAAAATACTATTACTCTCTGGTCTTCAGACCAACCTACTTGCCAACTATTCACCGGACATATTGGTTGTGGTAAGTCTACAGAATTATGGCAACTTAAGCAACAGTTAGAAACAGAAGGCTTTCATGTTGTCTATTTTGAATCTGACAAAAGCCTAGAAATGGGAGATGTAGACATAGGCGATATTTTTCTAACTATTGCACAACAGGTCAGCAGAAGTTTGGAGAAGTTGGAAAAACTTAACTTGGAGGAACCAAAAGGATTAAAAGGTCTACTTCAGGGAGCTGCAAAATTATTGCAGACAGAAATTGAACTCTCTGCAGAAGCGAATATTCCTGGTATGGGTAAAGTGGCAGCTAGCAGTGAGGGTTCATTTTCAGCAGAAGTTGGTTTGCCTGGAGTTGGTCAAGTCAAAGCTGACGAAAAAGGATTAGAATTTGTAGCTTTAGGAATTGGTAAAATTACTGCCCAGGCAAAAGCTAGTCCCGAACTTCGTACGAAACTCAGAGAATATCTCGGACCCCGCACCAGCGGAATTATTGAAACTATTAACAAAGAATTACTCGAACCCGCTAACGAAAAGTTGAAAAAGTATGGCAAAAAAGGATTAGTGGTTATCGTTGACAACTTGGAAAAAGTTGATAGCTCACCTAAACCTTGGGGGCGACCTCAACCAGAATATCTATTTGTTGACCGGGGCGAACAACTGATGAGTCTTCATTGTCATCTGATTTATACTCTTCCTATGGCACTGAGGTTTTCCAATGACTACGACACATTAACTCAAAGATTTAAGAAAGACCCTCAAATATTGCCAATGGTGGCCACACAGTTGCGCGATGGTAGTGAATGTGCTGAAGGAATGAAGTTAATGCGGCAGTTAGTGTTGGCAAGGGCATTTCCAGAATTAGATCCACAGCAACGTTTGGCAAAAGTTACCGAAATATTTGATAGTCAGGAAACTTTAGATTACTTATGTCGTTTCAGTGGTGGTCATGTGAGGAATGTATTGCGAATAGTTAATGAGGCTATTATGGAAGAAGGGGATCTTCCCATCTCCCGCGCTAGTGTTGCCAATGTAATTAAAACTTATCGTAATCAGCGACTTTTAGCTGTAGATGACCATGAGTGGGAATTATTGCGCCGAGTTGTTCAGACAAAAAAAGTAACGGGAGATGATGGATATCAAATTTTAATTCGGAGTATGTTTGTTTATGAGTATCAAGATGAACTTGGCCCTTGGTTTGATATTAATCCTCTCTTGAAAGATGCGCCAGAGTTAAATATAAGGGAGTAGAGGAGTGGGGGAGTGGGGGAGTGGGGGAGTGGGGGAGTAGGGGAGATAAAGACACCTAGAAATAACAATCTAGGCGTTGGTAATTTGAGGTATGATACTATATCCGGATAATAGTGCGATAGAACTCCGTGACCTTTACGCGACCAAAAAACTTTCTCCTTCTACTCGGGGTTTTTTCTGTTTTTCTTCCCTCCTGACTCCTGACTCCTGACTCCTGACTCCTAAAGAATTAAGACTAATATCATACACTAATTTACCAACGCCACAATCTATTGCACAGTTTTAGCTGTGTCAGTCTAGTAGTGGACCGTTTCACCTAAAATAGTGCATTAGCTTTTTTCATCACCCCATCACCCCATCCCCCCATCACCCCATCCCCCCATTTAAGGTGTGTCAGTCTAGTAGGAAATAATAAAGGTTTGAGGTTTGTTAGCAATTAACATAGAGTCAAAAATTTATGCCTAGTTACAGGGAAATTAACAATCAAAAATTATTGCAGAAATTAGTCCAAGGGATGGAAATGTCTCAAGGACAATTTCGGCTGTTTTTGGCACAGTGCAATAATTTGAGCCAGCGCGATCGCCTAATTCCACAACTCCGGGAATCTTTTTCTGGAGACTTGGCACAGTTGCAGTTGGATGAGTCTGTCGATGAACTTTATGCAACTATTAGAAAATGCTTAGGAAACCAACAACCAGATGCTCTGATGGTTTGGGGTTTGGAGTTTGTCAGAAATATTGATAAATTGCTGGTCGCAATGAGTTTAGTTCGCGAGGAGTTTAGAAAAAATTGCCCTTTTCCCATAGTTTTATGGATTGATGCAGAAATTTCTCGTAAGTTTATTCGCTTAATTCCTGACTTTGAAAATTGGTCAAGTCTGACCGTTTTTGAAACTGCCACTCAGGAATTAATTGATTTTATTCAGCAGACCAGTGAGAGTGTTTATCAGAAAGTTTTAGAAAGTGGGGCAGGAATATTTTTAGATGATACTACCCTTGGTTTGGGAGAGTCTGCTTATCAAGAGTTGGTGGGTGCAAGGCAAGAATTGTTAAACCGAGAAGTTACCTTAGAGCCTGAATTAGAAGCAAATTTGGAATTTGTTTTAGGCAGGGCAACTGATAATTCTACCGAAGTAGCACTAGAGCATTATCAACGCAGTCTCGAACTTTGGCAACAAATTAACAACTCGGTGCGGGTGGCTCACACTTATTATTATCTGGGGTTATGGTGGCGTAGTTATGCAGTTAGACATCGGGTTGAGAAAAACATGGCTTGTGAGAAAGCTTGTTCATATTTTCAGCAGTCGGTAGAAGGCTTTGAGACAGTTAACCGCCCAGACTTAGTTGCTAAATTTATCAATACTTGGGGAGAAGTTTTGCAGACTTTAGGGCGTTGGGATGAGTTAGAAACTGTTGCCAATAGAGCAATTGAATTACATCAAACCTATTCTCAGCCATTTTGTGAAGCTCGTGCTTATGGTTTTCTGGCAGAATTTGAACTGGCAAAAAATAATTATAAACAAGCAAAAAAACTTGCTCATACTGCCATAGAAATTTGCAACAAAACTCTAGATGCTTTATCTCCTCCTAGCTCAGAAAAAGACGAAATTACTTTAGATTGGGAGCGCTATTCTCATCTAGGAAAATATTTATTTGCTCTAGCAAAAGCCGAAAAATATTTAGGTAAATTTGAAGCATCTATAGCCAATTTTGAACAAGCAAAAAATACGACAAAACCTGAGTACAGTACCGAATTTTATATTGATATTATCACAGAATCACGAGAAATATATTACCAACAAAAAGCATATTTAGCAGCTTTTGAATTGAAGCAAAAACTGCAACAAATAGAACAACAATTTGGGTTTGTAGCATTTATCGGTGCAAATCGTTTGGGATACAGAAAACCAAATACAAACCCGGCTTTACCTCAACTTAATCGACGAAAAGTTACTCAAGAAATTTCTGCATCTGGACGCAAATTTAATGTCGAAGAATTACTAGAAAGAATTAGTCGCCCTGACTATAAACTGATAGTTATTCATGGGCAATCAGGAGTTGGTAAAAGTTCTATTTTGCAGGCTGGATTAATACCTGCTTTAGAAAAAAAATCAATTGATACCCGTAATTTAGTAGTGGTTTTGCAGCAAGTTTATATTCATTGGATTTCAGAATTGGGGGAAAGTTTAGCTAAAAAACTTAAAGCAATTCCCCAATTAGCAGTTAATTCACATATACTTAATTCGACTGAGGCAATTTTTTCTCAGTTACGAAATAATGCTGAATTAAATCTACTTACGGTTATTATTTTCGATCAATTTGAGGAATTTTTCTTTGTTAATTCAGAGCCAGTGCAAAAAAGAGAATTTGCTCAGTTTCTGGAAGAATGTTTAAAAATTCCTTTTGTGAAAATTGTTTTATCCCTGCGTTCAGATTATATTCATTATTTATTAGAATTTAATTATTTAGCCAATTTAGAAACAATCAACAATGATATTTTAAGTAAAAATATTCTTTATGAATTGAGAAATTTTTCCCAGGATAAGGCAAAATTAGTCATTCAAGGATTAACAGAAAATTCTCAGTTTAAAATAGATCCAAATCTGACAGAAAAGTTAGTTGAAGATTTAGCTCAGGAGTTGGGAGAAATTCGCCCGATAGAATTGCAAGTAGTGGGGGCACAACTACAGACAGAGAATATTACCACTGTGGAAAAATATCAAGAATTAGGAGATTACCCCAAAGCAGAATTAGTAAACCGATATTTAACATCAGTAGTGAAAGACTGTGGTGAACAAAATGAAAAAATGGCATGGCTGGTATTGATGTTGTTGACCGATGAAAATAATACTCGCCCACTGAAAACTCAGGCTGAGTTGGCGAAAGAAAGTGAGTTTCAAGAGAAAGAGTTAGAGTTAGTATTAAATATTTTTGTCGAGTCTAGTTTAGTATTTTTGTTACGGGAAAAACCAGCAAACCGTTATCAGTTAGTACACGATTATTTGGTTCGGTTTATTCGGCAAAGGAAAGGGTTGGAAATACTAGAAGAGCTGAAACAGGAAAAAGAAAAACGAAAGCAGTTGCAGAAGTGGGTGGTTAGAGTTTCGGTTGGTGCTGCATTGGGGATGGCAGTATTGGCAGGAGGGATGACAGTGTTTGGTTTACAGGCTAAAAAGGAAAGTAGGCGAGCAGAAAGACAGACTATTATTACTACGGTAAATGAGTCCAGAGCGTTATCGATGTCAGGTGATCGGTTGGATGGGTTGATGACTGCTATGAAAGCTATACAAAAACAAGTAGATGGGAAATTCGATCTAACTGGTCAAAATGGAACCCTGACCTCAACCTCAAGCCAAAAGTTCTTGCAGAATCATTATTGAAGGCAGAAAAGCTGATAGAGGAAGTTATAGAAGAAGCAACAGTAGAAAAGTATGAAGAAGCAATAGCAAAACTGGACAAGCTAGCATTCATGCCTACTCTGCAAAATATTGCTAAGGCTAAAGCTAGATATCAGGCAGTAAATGCGTTTTTGGATAAAGGGAGGGAGCTTGTGAAAGAGGGTAAAGTTAAGGAAGCAATTAACTCTTACAAACAAGCAGAAAAAATCTACCCTACTCAAATTTATGCTAAGAATTGGGATACTCTCTGTTGGTTTGGCAGTCTTTATGAAAAAGCTGCTAATGTTATGTTTGCTTGTGAGAAAGCAGTCACCCTTAGCCCTAAAAATGGCTCGATTGTTAATAGTCGGGGACTTGCCAGGGCTTTAACTGGGGACATTAAAGGAGCGATCGCAGATTTTCAGGTATCTGTAGAATGGACGAGTAATGAGAAGAAAAAAGCACAACGGCAAAAATGGATCGAAGCGCTCCAGGCAGGGAAAAATCCGTTTACGGATGAGGTGTTGGAGAGTTTGAGAGATTGATGGTTATTTGCTGGAGTCGATAGAAAGAATTTATTGGAAATGACTATTTGACGAAAAAGATAAGTTAAGAAATACCCTAGCTATTCGTAGCAAACATTTATAGCGCTGTGCGCAGGCAACAGGCAACAGGCAACAGGCAACAGGCAACAGGCAACAGGGGGAATAAAAAACCGATAATATCAGGCTTTTAGCTATTGGACAGTTACTGTAATTTGTAAATATGCCAGCGCACATTGCTATATCAATTTGGTATAACTTTTGCTTCGACTGCTATAACATTGAAATGGTGCGTTACGCGATCGCCCTCTCCACTAGACTTGAGCATAATTAATCTTCTCGCTAACGCACCCTACAGGAATTAATGAAAAGAATCAAATCTTCTTTTTATCTGCATTTTGCTTATTTCTATGACTAGCAATACGAGCTACTCCACTATCCACAGGACCACCACAAATAGGAATAACCTGATACTTGCACTCTTCTTCCAGAGTATTTAGTTTGGTATAATCAACCCAGTGAATACAATCTACAGGACAAGTGTCGATCGCTTCTTGGATTAATTCTTCAGGGTCGCCATCTTGCTGAAAAACGTGCGATCACCCATGATCTGATTCTATATAAAAAGTATTATGGGCAACATGAGCGCAGTGTTTACAACCGATACAGGTAATTTCATCAACGTAAACTCCTTTTTGTCGCAACATTCCACCAAGTTCGGGTTCAAAACCTGAACGTTCTGTGTTAAACTCAGAAAATGATGTAGAAAAATCTAGGGCGTTGGTAAATCAAGAGATGAAACTTTAAGAGTAATCTGTTTCTGATACCTCTAAATATCTAACCAGAGTAAGTGATGGGTATCACCCCTAGTAGAAAATCATCTTACCAATTACGGCGTTGGTGATTTTAGGTATGATATAATGTCCAGATAATTAGTGAACAAAAAACTTTCTCTTCTACTACTCTTTCTTCTTATTTCTTCCCTCCTAACTTCTGAGGACTGACTCCTGACTTCTAAGTAGTTAAGATTAATATTATACACTAATTTACCAACGCCAAATCTAGCATTAGACCTCTTGCAAAAATAAACAATAATTATCAGTGATCGGTATTGTCTTTGCATATAGACATCTCTAGGTGTAGGTTGGGTTGAGGAACGTTAGCGTAGCTTACCCGCAGGGTAAACCCAACAGTAGTAGCGCATCTAGACTAAAATTGTGGGTAAAAATTATGACCCAGGATGTCCTATGAGTAATTCTAAGATTAAGTACAAAGTCTATCTGAGCGAACGCCAACGGCAACAATTACGGGATATTAGCCATAATGGTCATGGTCCGGCAAAGAAAATCCTTCATGCTCAAGTGTTATTGATGGCAGACCAAGACCATCCAGAGGCAGGTTGGAGTGCATATCAACACAATTGCTATAAGAAGCAGCTTTGGAATTAAAATTTGGAATTAAAATAAGATATCTTTACTTCATACAAATAATGGCTAAAAACATTGCTGAACCATTATTATTACTTAATGACTGAAGTATTCAATAAGTATAGCATTTTTTTGAGGAATTGGTATCAGAAAAGTATTTATTGGGCTAAAACCCAACTACAAACAAACTATTAGACCTCTCCGAAAAAGATATAGACTTTTTGCACACAGTAGGGAACAGGGAACAGGGAACAGGGAACAGGGAACAGGGAATAAATTTTCATGCCAAAGATACGAAAAATGATTTTTCAGTGACTTTTACAACTCTAGCTTATCTTAAATAAAAAGCAAGTTTATTTTCTGGGGATATATATTATAACTAATGGTACTTAGAAATTTTTTGGTAGGAAACATGCGTCAAAGTCAGTCTAGACAAGGGAATTACGTCGATGCGTTAAAAATGGCTAGCACCCTTAGTAATTCATAATTTATACCTTTTTGACGTAAAAGCCTCTGCCTATCTATATTTGAGCCTATTTTATCGCTTTATTTTGTGTAAGTCCCACTAATACCGTTTCGGAATAGTAATGCTATGTTTGATTAGCATCTCCCTATCTCCCCATCTCCCTATAAAAACAAACTTTCAACAGCTTGAAGCAACTGGTCTTGACTCCAATCTCTATATAAATGAGCCGCGATCGCACATCCTCCACAACCCACACCTTCTTTAACATACCCCTGTTCATAAGCTCGTAATTGAGGATAACAAGACTCAGCAAAACTAACTTTTGTTGCCATCAAAGGCACAATACCAATTTCTCTAGCTAACCCCACAGTATCTCCTGTCGGGTCTTCAGCAACCCATCGAGTTGTTCCCACCACAATATTCTCAGGCAACCAAGATAAAGAATATTTTGCAGCTAATGCTTGCATCAAAGCATAAACAGCTAACATTTGTGTACCACCAGCTAACATCACCCCTACTTTGAGACTTGCTGTCATTGCCATTCCTGCTACTACTATTTGCATCGGGTCTCCCACTGCAGCGACCAATTTTAGGGGTTGTGAAAGGGGAGGTACAGAATTAAAACCAGAAACTTGTAAACCTTGGCGCACCACAGTCAACTTTTGAGCATGATTACATTGAGGATGACTGCTATTAACTTTGCCTGCAGCAGCAATACCTAAACCTAATAAAATTGCTAAAGCTGTAGTTGTACCTCCAACTACACATTCTCCTAATATTAAATAGCTATCTTTTGCTTCAGCAGCTAACTTATATCCCCAACTCTTTCCAGCTTCCAGTAAATGTTCAACAGTTGCCATATCTAAAGCATGACCAGAAGTTAAACAACGAGCTGGAGTACCTCCCAAATTAATTGTTGGTACAGTGGGTTGATGAGTTAAACCAGCATTAAATAAGTAGAGAGGAATATTGAGAGCATCAACAATTGCTTTTGTGATTAAAACTGGAGAAGCACCAGCATCAAGGGGTGGTAATGGATATTTGGGTTGTGGTTGAAAACCGTTATATAAAAATTCCACATCTGCCAAACAAGTATATTGGCGGTCTTTTGGAGTTGCCCCTGCTGCAGAAATTCCCGGTATTAGACCTGTATCTGTAAATCCTAATATACAGCAAAACACTGGTTGGTGTCTCCGATACCTTTGCAGCCAATTTTTTCCCTGTTGCACCTGAGTATATACACGAATCATTATTATTATTGAGTAATGGGTAATTTCAGTTATCAGTTATATAGCAGGCAACAGGCAACAGGCAACAGGCAACAGTGGGAAAAGTATTTCTCTGTCTTACGGTTCATCATCAACATAAGTCAAACACCAACTCGTTCCTTGCTATAGCAGTAGTCACTAAGGGAACAGGGATAAATATTTGAATATTTATGTATGGATAACAATTGATTTGATTTTGGGATGGTGGTGCATTGTAATAGTCGTACATTGTAATTATTGTTGTTACCAGAGACGGTAATGAGAGCATCTTGCTCCCTCGTTTTGAGGATGCCCACACTAGGCATTGTTCATCTGCATATATCATTATTATGTAGAACTACCTATTTTTCATTTTTGGAGATGTCTATTGGAGAGGAGAAAAGTTTACCTACCACCTAATACCTAATATCTACAAAAGAGTTTGCTCAGTTACGCTACCGCTAACACACCCTACCACTTACCACCTACTACCTACCACCTAAAATCTACTACTCATAATCAAGCAACACACTTACCCATTTAGGAGGTCTAGGAATAGGGTTGCCGATGCGGTCTAGTAATAATAAAGCTACCAAATGTACAACAAATAAATACACAAAATTATTCAGAAGTACCATAACTAAAGCAAGTGCTTGAATTAAAGGCAAACTAGGTTGAGCTAATAATCCCAATTTGATAAATATCCATTCTAGGAATTCTGTAACTTGTGTAGTTAAATATATCCAGAGGTCTTGCCCCAACAAAAGTGAAAGTAACCAAAATCGAAAAAAGAAACCAATAGAGCCTAGTATAGAACCTAAACCAACAGAAATTAACCAATTTCCTCCTCGTTTCCACACTGCCCCTAACATTACTCCCATGAAACCAAAAGGAATGACAAATAAAATACTACGAGTTGGCCCCATAAGCACAGATAAAAGTAATCCTGATACTACTGCACCCATCCAAGCGGCACGGTTTCCCCAGCGTAAATATAGTAAAGCAATTGGTATGGGGAAGAAAACTCTTAATAATGGTCCCAAGGGAAAATAATAATTGATAAACCAAATTAAACTAGCTGTACTGGCCAGAAAAGCTGTTTCTACCAGAACTATTGGTTTATCTTCTTTGCTGGTGGATGATGTTATTCGATCTGAAGTTGTTTTCACAGAATTGCTTTGGCCTTATATATTTTGGTTATTAAAATTTAATTTACTTTTAATCTACTTCTGGATTAAACGGCGTTGCTGATTTGATATATGAAATTCAATTAGTGGTAAATTTTCACCCAAAACAATAGACATCTCCAGAAAAGAGGGAACAGGGAACAGGGAACAGGGAACAGGGGGAAATAATTGATAATTTATGGATAATAGTTGATTTGATTTTTAATTTTTACCAGATGTCTAATAGTGGGAATTATATCTATAATTCTGACTCTAAAGTCACCGAAAAACTTTTTTCTGACTCCTGATTCCTGTCTCCTGTCTCCTGTCTCCTGTCTCCTGTCTCCTGTCTCCTGACTCCTGACTCCTGACTCCTGTGAAATAATACATTTATTCAGCAACCCCGATTAAACAAGTGTACGTTCCAATGCGTGTATATCAGGAATACATAATGTATCGCGATCGCGCTTGATTAATGACTTTTTTTCTAACTTACTTAAGACTCTAGTCACTGTCTCTCTGGCCAACCCACTTAAACTACTCAGCTCTCTATGAGGCAAATTAGGAATTTCTCTTCCTTGTTGAGAATCTATACCTTGTCCCTCTGCTAGAAATAGTAAAATATCTGCTACCCTGGCCTGAGCATCTGCTTCTCGTAGTCTAAGTCGTCGATTCACTTGTCGTAAACGTCTGGCCATTAATTGAGCTAATCGAATTCCTGCTGTGGGTTCAGTATTAATTAGATGAGCAAAATCCTGAGCTGGCATATTACCAATTAATGTGGGAGCTAAGGTAATTACGTCAGTAGAGCGAGGTACTTCATCTAAAGCAGCCATTTCTCCAAATAATTCGCCTTTACCCAAAATATTCAGCGTTACTTCTTTACCATCCAAATTATAGGTGCGAATTTTTACCCACCCATCCAGAATGAAGTATACAGATGTCCCCCAATCATTCTCCAGCAAGATTACCTGATTTGGTGGATGTTGACGACTGACCACATGAATTACTGCTTTTTCTAATGCTTCTTCTGATAAACCCTCAAAAAATGAGGTAGATCGCATTAATTCTTTAATATTTAATTGGGGGTCGCGATTATACCTTTCTTCCATAAAGTTATTTTTTCAATATTAATAGGGCAGTATATTTAGCCCACAGAGCAACTATAAATTAATAGTTAAAATTAATACATATTATATTAGTAACCAATTGGCCAATTTAAATATCCTGAAAGTCAACAACTTTGTGGAAGTTATGAAAGGGCTTTTACAGTATGGTAGTACATAGATATACGTACAAGATTTGTCAGAAATCCAAAATATAAATAATAAATCCAGAAACTTTTACTACTGCTTCTAGTTAAGCGCTCCTTGACGGATTAAACATCCACAGAATCATAATGCTGTTTCCTAATCCTAAGAGATTGTCTAAACAGCTAAATTTGAGGACTATTATAGTTAATAAATATTATGTATTTGACACTCTATGGGATAAATCCGTGCCGATCCTAAAGGTCGTTTAAACAGTTGGATTTATCCCCTGTTTAAACTTTTCATTAGTTTAGGGACTATCATTGACCCCTACCTTTAAATCATCCATGCCCATTACAGACACAGCTTTCTCAAGATTCAAAGGACATAAAACACCTAACCATTGACCAATATTTTGAGAAGCATTCCACTCAGCATTGCGTTGATAACCGTCATACCCTGTAAAAGATAGAAAGCAAAAGTCTTTAAATAATTAATTTAATCATATCCTGCTATTGCCACATCAAGCTATACGTTAGACTAAAGAGTCTGAAAAAACCTTAACACTTTTAATTGAATTAATCTCCAATTTGTATATCCAGTATGAAAGAGTAATTTTAAAGTCAGTTATGCTCTCATCAGTTTTATAATTCTTAATAAAGGTGAGCGACAGAGGTGAAACTCTTGAATTTCCAGAATAAGCAAATCAAATCAATCATCAGTGAAATAGATGAGGTGCTAAGTCAGTCTAGCACTGAAAATTCTCCTAAAGTCCTAGAAAAAACACTCAGAAAATCTCAAAAGATACTAAAGCAGGTGCTGAACTATCTGAGTCAGAATGTGGATACAATCTCAAGTCTACAGCTACTCTCTGTTGACCCACCTTCAAATTCGGAAAATATTATTGACCAGACGACAAAGCAATATCCACAACAGCTAGAAGAGTTTTTGAATCCTATTAATCACTATCTACAAGAAGATTTTCAAACTCTTAAAGAACAACGACGAGCTTTGCAACAAGAAATTAGGCAACTGGAGAAGCAAAGACAAGATAATTATTCCCTAGCTCAACAATATGCTAAACAGGAGCAAATTATCTCTGAGTTTTCTCAAGCTTTACTTGGCCCAGTGCAAGAAACATTGGTGGAACATTTGTCTCATTTAACCAACCAGCATCCATATCCAAGTCAAAGTGCTTTACCTGTTAAGCAAAATATCAATCCACAGACTTCTAAGAATATTGAACCTTCTGAGATGGTGACAAGTTCAGAGGATAAATTTAGAGAAGATTCTA
Organism: Okeania sp. SIO1H4; assembly: GCF_010672695.1. Classification (NCBI taxonomy): domain Bacteria; kingdom Bacillati; phylum Cyanobacteriota; class Cyanophyceae; order Oscillatoriales; family Microcoleaceae; genus Okeania; species Okeania sp. SIO1H4. The sequence goes on along the minus strand of NZ_JAAHGB010000009.1, from coordinate 138,276 downwards.
ACTTTGATCGGTCATTTATTGATGACTTCAATACAGAAGATCATCAGGAAATACAGCAAGAGTCAGAAAATTTTATAGCATCCAATGTTAATCCTCAAAATATTCAACATAAAAAGCTATCTTCTCAAATAAATGAATTATATGAGCCTACCGATACAACAGTATTACCTTATCCGGGATATGAGTTTGTTGCAAAAGTAAATACAGAATCAAATACAACTGAAACAGATGATTCAAACCCTCAAGAATCATCAATTCAGAATCAACTTAATCTTGATCAACAGCAAGATTTAGAAGTTATTAAAAGTCAAGACCAGGAAAATAAAACTTTTGCTCAACTAGAAGCTCCTAGTTTTGAAGAGAATTACACACAGTGGCAAAAATATCAAAATTCAACTGCTAAAATAGAAGATGCAGAAATAGCAAATTTGATCGAATCACCACTAAATTCAGGGTCAAATTTAGACAACTCAGAAGATGTAGAAAGCACTCAAATTATCGAATCTCTCAGTCATCTTTTCGGTGAACTAGAGATAAATGAAGGACAAACTAACCAATTAATTGTGTCTCTGGAATCTAAACAAGAACAAGAACAAACACAAGAACAAACAAATTACAGCAATAAATCAGAAGAAGAAGAGTATCTTCAGGCATCGGCTAAAGAAAGTCTCTTACCAATACAAGAATCGGATGAAGAACAAAATCAAAATATAGAATTATTATTAGATACTAATACCCTCAATAATTTGCGTTCTGATTTAGAAAATTTAGAAGAATTTGACTTAGAGGAATTAGCAGATGATTCGCAACAAACTGAGTTTCAATTAGGAGAATATTCACCTGTATCTTTAGCAGAAAGTAATCTTGAATCGACTAATGATTCTGTTACTTCGACTTCAGAAGCAAAAGTTACTAACTTAGAAGTTACTAACTTAGAGGGTTTATTTATAGATATTGGTGATGTTTCAGAAAAATTAAATCTAACGAACCAAGAAAATACCCAAAGTTCAGCAGAAAATACAGAAAATGAACAAACTTTAGAAGATATTTTAGATGGCTTAACATCTTCAATAGAAGTAGAACAAATAGAAACAGATGAGCGAGAATTTTTACCGCTAGAAACTCTACTTCAAGACCCTCCAGAGACAGAAAAAAAAAAATTAATTTATCAAAACAGACAGATATAACACCAGATAAAACAGCTTTACTATGGTATTTAGGAATTGACTTTGGTACTACAGGTATTTCTGCAGCATTATTTAATCGTAGCAGTAGTGAAATTTATCCTATATATTGGGAGAGATTACCAACTCAACAAAAGTTAAATATTACTCAAACAAATCAAGAATTTACTCTCTCAACAAAAATAGGCCAAAAAACTTTCAATTCTACCAAAAAAATATATCACCTACCATCAACTTTATACATACATCAAAAATCATCTCAAGAGAAAAATATAGAAGAAAAACCCTTATTACTACAAAACTTTAAACCAGGTTTAAAAGTTACTATTCCTTACCTTTCAATTAAATTTGAAAAACAAAAATCCCAGGATAAACCAGACAAATCTGTTCTTCTAGGTTCTAACTTGATTGCTACAACTGCCCATGAACCAATTTTACAGTTGTCTGAACATGAACAAATTCCCCTCAAGTTAGTTAATCAAGGATTAGTAACTTTATTGACAACCCTTCAGCCCCAAGCTTTTGGCCAAGACTCTATTTCTTTAACTGATAGAGAAACTCAAACAATAGTTACTTTACCTAATGATTATAATTGTGGCGCAGTAGGATTAGACCAAGAAACATTTTTTTCAGCTTTGGCACAATTAAAATGTGTGTTGATCGGTAGTCCGACTAATTGGCCAGAAGCCTATCGCTTCAATCTGAGAGAAGCAGTTTTAGAAGCAGGTCTTGTCAAAAATGTCAATCAAGTAATTGTGATTGAGGACGCGATCGCTACTGCCCTATCAGAATTAACTTCAGTAAGAGAAGATTCAAAAACATCTACGATCTCAGAATTTAGAAGGGGCAAAATTTTAATTGTGAATGTGGGAGCAACTACAACAGAAATGGCCTTAGTTAATTTTCCTGATGATGGCCAAAATTTAACTTATTCTCACTTCCATTGCCATAGTTTTGCTTATGGAGGTCAGGCCCTAGATCAAGATATTGTTTGTCAACTATTACTAAAAAACGAAAATATTTCGCCCCAGACCGAGAAAGAAAAGAATCAAGAACAATCTACTCAATTATGGCCACGGCCAGGCTATCCAGATTTGTCAATTAGGTCTCAACTACAGCAATGGTTACAAAGTTCATCCTATAGACAAGAATTATTAGCAGCAGCTCGTAATTTAAAAGTCATTCTGCCATCTGAAAAAGAATTTACTTTGAATATAGGCGATCGCCAATGGAGTTTACAACAACAAGATTTAGAAAAAAAAGTATTAGAGCCTTTTATACAACAATTAAATCAGGAGTTAAATAATTTTTTGAGTAGGGTGGGAATATCTCCAGTGGGAATTAACCGCGCTTTATGTACTGGAGGTAGTGGGAGTTGGAGTGGGATATCTCGTTGGTTACGTCAAAAATTGCCTAATGCAATTATTGTTCAAGATGCAAAAGTTAATTCTGAAAATGTAGAGTTAGGGCAGGAAAATCTGCAGGGATCGGATAATTGTTTATCTGAGATTGAAGATATTAAATTAACTATAGGTAGGGTTGCTTATGGTTTAGCTATTTTACCTCTTTATCCACAAATTATAGATATACCTCAACAACAGTACAACGACTATTTTTTACTTTGGGAAATACTACGAGTTTTTCCAGATCATCCTTTATCTCTAAAAGAAGTTTATCAATTATTAGAGGAGCAAGGAATAAATACTCGTGTTTGTCAGGAGAACATTAAGACTATTTTAGAAAGTAAACTACCTCCAGGTTTAGTGCCTTCGGAGGAAGATGTCATGCTATTGAGTGAAGTTTCTCGACAAAATTCTGAATATCAAAGTTTGAGAGCAAAGCCACTTTTTTGCCAAGAACCTGATGGTAATGGGTATCGTTTGAGTAATGAACAAGCAGAATATGTAAGAGAATACTTAAATATGCTAGTGGCTAATACTAGGCAAAAATTTGAGGAACCCCTATAAAGTTAACAGAAAATGTGGCGTTGCTTAAATGTAATAATAATTAGACATCTACTCCACCCATAGGGAGTAGGCAGCTTTGCTGTAGGCAGTAGGGGTAAAGAATTGATAATTTCTTTGGGATATAGATATTGATTTTTGATTCTTGGAGATGTCTATTAGCTGAAGGTAAAATTGAAAAACTGATGTTTTGCGCCCAAAGTTAATCTCAAAATCATTACCACTCAGCAACGCCGAAAATGTAATTTAGCGATCGCTTGCTCTACAAGTTTTCCTGGTCAAAAATAGTTTGCATTATAAGCTTAATACAAAAATATTACAATATTTTGTTTATAGAACCTATTTGATATCTATTTAAAAACAGATGGGGAGTATTTTTTAACCTGCTTCCCTTATGCCTTCCCTTCATCTCCTGACTCGGTCTTCCTGACTCTTGTAAAAAAACGCGGGTCGCGGACTAAGATACCAAATGGGTTCTATAGGACAGATAACGGAATATGGAGCAGCAAATATTTATCTAAAGTCCCATTAACATATTGTTAAAAAAAAACACCTAAGGGTTTCTCGTTACAAATAATTGTATTAGAATATACAATTTTTGTGATTTTAATTACATAATACTTAATTCGATCTACAAACACCAGAAAACATAAAAAAGCAAAATATTTAATTATACATAATATTTTTTCTCTTTCCGGAAGATTTGATGATGGATTACCAAAACAACACATAAACTTTAAAAAACGGCTGATATTTGTGAAGATTCAGTAAAGTTAGGTATTTTACCCTACCACCTTAAATCTAGCTCTTCTAAGATGTAAGTATAAAAATTTTCCATAAATATAAAACAGAATGTCACAGTGCAAATTTTATGAATACATCTAACTTATCAGTCTCTTCAAATATGAATTCTCTAGCAGTTCTAGAACACAAATACTCAACTAACTTATACAAACAAGTAGCTCATCCGTCTGTCAATAGTCCAAGCAAGCGTCTGATTGATATTTTAGGCGCCTTAGTCGGATTAGCGATCACAGGAGTATTTGCAATTCCTGTATTTATATTCATGCAATTTGATAGTCCCGGTCCGCTATTTTTCAGTCAGGTTCGCTGTGGTTTTAGGGGAAAAACTTTTTGGATCAGGAAGTTTCGTTCAATGGTTGTTGATGCAGAAAAACTGAAGCACCTTGTCAAAAACGAAGCAAAAGGTAACATTTTTAAAAATGAGAAAGATCCTAGAATAACTCGTATAGGTCGCTTTCTGCGTCGGACTAGCTTAGACGAACTACCTCAATTCTGGAATGTTCTCAAAGGAGATATGAGTTTAGTGGGAACTCGCCCTCCTACTTTTGATGAAGTCAAAAATTATGAAGCTCATCACTGGCACAGACTGGATATCAAACCTGGTATGACTGGAGAATGGCAGGTTAATGGTCGCTCTAGTGTGAAAGACTTTGAAGAAATAGTACGCATGGATATTGACTATCAGCAAAAATGGTCTATTGCATACGATCTCAAGTTAATATGGAAAACAATTTGGGTAGTATTTAATAAGTCAGGTGCTTGTTAGTTCTACTTTTTTGCTCGGAGTTCAATGTCGCATTTCTCAGAAATAGATTTGAGATGCTGTTTAATGCGACTAGAATAGAAGTTATTTTTAAAATAAGAAAAGAAATCTGATTATTCCGTAGCAAATTAGATTTAATTAGTTATATTATATGGAATTGTTGACCCACTATCTTTGCTAGCGCAGATATTCTCCTAATTGTTCGAATAAGCGTGAGGTATCTTTAATCAAGATGGGAGCAATATGCTCCCACTACTTATTAATAATGAAATTTTGGCAGACCACTACTATATTTTCTGTATTTAATTATCGCCGAAGTATTGTAAAATGATTCTCTTATTTTTGACTATGAAATGGGCAACCACCAGCCGTTAAATCTTTGATAAATTTACTATTATCAAAATAATGTTCTACAGACAAAATTTTTAAATCTTCAGTTACTCTAGCAATACTCATACCAATAATTTCGATTGTTTCGCCAGTAGGTTGATAGTCTTTAAAATTACCTTGAAAAGTCCCCCAATGTCGCCATTTAAAAGTAACATTTGGCGGTCCGGAAAGTACTTCTATTACTTCCCAGAGAAACCCTTTTGGAAAAGCTTTATTAAAGGTTTCAAAGGATGATTCAAAAGTTTCTTTGTCAGGGTCATAATGTTTATTTTTACTAATAAAAAGATTATATGTCCCGTGTTTTCCTGCTTCCTGAGCAGTATATTCTTTTCCTCCATTACTACTCATGCGAAATTGATCGGCAACAACAGATAACCACTGTTCAGGATTAATTTTATTAGATGCTTCCATCTCAAAAGTCCTGACTAGGTTATGAGCGATCGCTTCTAAAGACCCTTCTGGATGATCATATTTACTCTCTTGTTGAAAAACTCGATCATTGTGAGAATAATCTGGTCGTTTTCCGCCTCGCCATTCCACATCTATATCATTAGAAATTACTTTTTCTCTATCTTGCACCCATAGGGGTAAATTTGTAGAATTAGTATTACTCATATAATTTTTATTGCTAGGGTGAAGTACAATTTTTTTGACTTTAGAGAACATACAACAGGATAAAAAAAGTATTATATTTTACTTTATCGGCATTAAAAATGCTATATTTGTTCTCAATTATCTGAGTGGATTCACACTTTCATTAATTTACTAGATTATTTATTGCTGCCATAGATTATTACATAATGATTTAATTTTTTGATTATAAGTCAACGGAAATTAAAAAAATTAATCAACCTTATTCATTTTTTTATCTTCGTTTTTTCAACAAATAAAAATCATCTTGACTCAAACTATATTGAATATCATGTCCGTTTAATTAATGATAATGTAGATGTAAATTCAAGAGGGAACACTGGAAACGAAGCATAAATTTGGGATATTCCTTCCAGATGGCTTCAGTCGAAGATTTTTATGATACTTAATCATCTGGAGATGGTATAATACCAAATCAATAAATATTTGCTACAAATAGCTAGGATATTTCTGAGGAGTTAACCCACCCCTAGCCCCTCCCAGGAGGGGAAGTCAGGAGTCAGAATGAATAGCTTTAATACCATTTTTTAGGTCGGAAATCATTCTTTTTGTCAAAATACATATCCTGCATTTGTCTTTTTATCGCACTTATTATTCGTAACATTCTTTTTTCGAATTGGTATAACAACTTGTTGCTAAGACTCTGAATAAACAAAATTTCGTTCAAATTTTAATCCCATTTTCTCCATAACTTGAATAGATGCTTTATTTTCTAACAATGCACTTGCTGCTACTGAAAATTAATCAACCTTATTCCTTTTTTACTCTTGGTTTTTCCAGCAAGTAAAAATTATCTTGACTCAAACTATATTTAATACCTTTTTGCTGAGATTCTGAATAAACAAAATTTCGCTCAAATTTTAATCCCACTTTTTCCATGACTCGAATAGATGCTTTATTTTCTAACAATGCACTTGCTGCTACTTGCTGTATTTCCCACTCTAAAAAACCTTTGCGAATTAAAGCTTTTGATCCTTCAGTTGCATATCCTTTTCCCCAAACTTTTCTTTGTAACCGATAACCAAGTTCAATATCATTTTCTTGATACAATGCTGCCCCCATATAACTATCTAAACCTGGTCGAAAATGAAACCAACCAACAAATTTATTACTTAACTTTTCAATAGCTGCCCAAAAACCATAACTCTGATATTGTTGGTAATACCTGAAAACTTTAGGCAAAAATTTATTTTTAATCTCATCGTAAGTCGTAGGTTTTCCGGAGCGATCGCCTAATTTTGTATATCGAGTTACTTCTGGGTCACTATCTAACTCAAATAATAATTCTGTATCAGCTTCAGTAAACTGTCGTAAAACTAATCTTTCTGTCTCTAGAAAAATCTTCATTATTTGAGTTCAAGTTTCATTAATTAATTATAAGAAAAACGTTTTTATCTCTAAAAATAAAATCTCTTAAATTCCCATTTTTTATATTAACTAAAACTTTTACTGATAGGTCTTAAATTATGAATTATATCCTGTTCGGTAGAACAGTTATAATTATGCTTGTAGTTGGCTTGTAGTTGGGCTTTAGCCCAACTATCAAGTCTCATTAATTAGACAAGGGTAAAAATGATATTCCCAAGATAATTGAGAATCTATCAAATTTCCCCCTACTCCCTGCTCCCTCATCAGTGTTATTTGTGGGTATTTAAAGAGACATGATATAAGACAAGTATTTGAAGGACTAAAGTCCAACTACAAACAAAAATTTTAGCCGTTGGAGAATCAAGATATGAAAGCTAAATTTATCAAGTATAAAATGCTTTTTAATTAATATTTAGGCGATCGCCATTTAAAAAAATCATAGCCAAAATCACCAACGCCAAATTTTATTATAACTATATCAACCCTACATAAATATTAGAACAAAATAACTCTATCAATTCCGAAAAAATCGTCAATTGTTTCAATATTTTGAGTTAGGTTTAAGTTAGCACCACCCTCAATTACAGCAACAGTATCTACCTCAATAACATTATTCTCTAAAGATTGGTACTCAATAACTAAATCATTACCCACTGGAAAAAGCTGAATATTATCTATTGACTGCTTAAATAGCTCAATAGAATCTCCCTCAAATTGGTTAAAATCTACTATTGTTGCCTCACCTTCACCTAAGTAGAAAGGTACAGCTACTGGTATTATGACAGGAGTAATAACAGTTGTAGTTCCCAGGATAAACTCATTTACTCCAGGAGTGCCAATGAGGCGATCGAACTCACCAATACCATCACTAAGGTAATCTCTTTCAAAAAAGTAATCTACTGCAACTCCAGTTACTTCCACAAAATTATTTTCTTCTCCCACTGGTCTAACAATATCACTACCATTTGTACCACCAAAAAAAGCAGCACGATTTTCATTAATACCAAAGTTGAGATAATGTTCTAAACCAGAACTAATGAACCCATTATTGACAGCTTCAGCAACCCCAGGATTATTTGCTAAATATTCGCCTTCTACAAAAGATATTTCTAGAGGTAAAGGTTCGTCATTCGGGGGGTTTTGAGAACCAAAGCGGAAGTTACTGTCATCCAAAAGTAACTCACCAGTAAAAGGATCGACAACATTCTCCACCACTGCTAACCCTATTCCTGTAGTGCTACGGGCAATAATGGTAGCGTCAGTTTCTCCTGGTGCAAAATTAATGGAGTAGTTTCTAATCAATGAATTATTTTCTTTGCCCAACTGGATAATGTCAACGCTGGGGTCAAAATTGCTAATCCGAACATTACTATCTATACCATTGTAAAAATCTTGACCAGACTCACCTAAGACAAATATATCAGTAGCGTTGCCTCCAACTAAAGTATCAAAACCACCACCTCCATCACCTGCAACACCCGTTTGATAAATACGATCGCCTGCAGTATTTAAAGCGACAGGTACTCCGATCAAGTCTATTTCTGTTCCTGGTACACCCACGGGAAATTCTGGGAGAAAGTCATTGCCAGTGGTACCAGTAAAAGCAGCAGATCGTTGTTCAAATAACCCAAACAGGAGATAGTGTTCAAAACCAGAACTCATCACACCGCTATTTATTGCTGCTGCCACATCAGAGTTTTCCAGCAAGTATTCACTTTCAAAAAATGCCATACTTTTTTTCAGTTAAATAAGTTTTTTTTGCTTGAATTAGACCTTACCACTAGGAAAAATGTTCCCTCATTTTAAATAAAACCGTTTTCACTCAAAAATTCTGGTGTAATATCTTTGAAACTATTAACATGAGAATTTCCTGCCAAAACTGAATGGTTATTAGAACCATGACGTAGAAACTTAGCCACATATTTACCAAGAATATCTACCTCAATATTCACTAAACTACTTGCTTTTAAATGACACAAGTTTGTTTCATTGAAACTGTGAGGAATAACCGCTACCTCAAACCAATTGCCATCCACATCACAATCAGCAACAGTTAAACTAATACCATTTACTGCAATACTTCCTTTAGACACAATATAGGGAGCTATCTGACGTTGCCACCTTTCATCTACTGTTTGTGAAGCTGTAAATCTCATTTCCCAAGCATTAATCGTTTCCACAGAAGTTTGCAAGCGTCCAACCCCGTCAATATGACCAGTAACAAAATGGCCTCCTAACTTACTACCTGCTCGCAATGAAGTCTCAAGATTCACATACCTATCCGATATTTGGCCTAATGTACTACGTTGTAAGGTTTCAGGTGATACGATCGCCACAAATCCTTGAGCTAAAATGTCTATTACTGTTAAACAAACACCATCTACAGCTACACTATCACCAATGGCCAAATCTTCCAAAATAATTTTACTGCCACTAGATGATCCCAGAGAAACTAAAATTTGGCTTTCTTCTAAAAGCTTAATTTTTCCTAAAGCTTGAATCAATCCTGTAAACACTGTTTTTCCTCTGATTAATTAATTAAAGATTAGTTAAATTTTATGAACGCAAACTCTATTAATATTCCGTTAACAGCAACGCTATAGCAGCGCGCTAGGCGTATATTTACAAATTTCAGGAACTCCCCAATAGCTAAAATCTTATATTATCAGCAATTTATTTCCCCTATTGCCTGTTGCCTGGGCGAAGCGCTATAGTCTTGAAATTACAGGGTTGTTATATCATGGTTAGCCATTAGTCAAGGTAGACACCATACTCCCAAAAATCGAAGATAATAAATAAATGTAAAAATGTAAAAATGACTCATATAGGTAAATAGGTAAATATCAAGTCATACTAAAAATTACTTGATCCTTATCTATACTGACTTACATTCTATATAGCTTGACAAAAATTATTATAAAATGAGGCCGAGCCAATGATTGAAATGAAAGTTGCTGGAATAGCATTGGATGCATCAACACGCAATCCAATTGTATTGTTAAGAGATGGTACCGAGCGACGTGCTTTGCCCATCTATATAGGTCAAGACCAGGCCAAGGCAATTATCAGCGCTCTGGAAAACCATCAACCACCACGTCCATTGACTCACGACCTCACGGTTAGTATTTTAGAATCACTAAGTGGGGTGTTGGAAAAGGTGGTAATTCATTCATTGCAAGATAACACCTTCTATGCAGTGCTAATCATGAAGCAAGGAGAAACTAGAAAAGAAATTGATGCTAGGCCCAGTGATGCGATCGCTATTGCCCTACGTACCAATAGTCCCATCTGGGTAATGGAAGAAGTCGTAGCAGATGCCTCTATTCCAGTAGACCAAGATGCAGATGAAGCAGAAAGGCAAGCCTTTAGGGACTTTATATCAAAACTTCGCCCTGAAGATTTAATCAAACGTGGTGGTTCTAGCACTGGTGAATTATCCTAGTACTATTTTAATAGAATTAAAAATGCAAAAGTCAAAGAAGATTTATTTAGCTGAAAACTTTTTCAAGTTTATTTGAACCTTGGCCAAACGGTCAATAGTAGTTAGGACTCAGGTATTGCCTATGCCAGATTCTATCATAAATGTTGAAAGAGGACTCCCTTGATCATCGCATTTATTGAACGGTGAGATGAATTTCAAGCAGAAAAATAATTGAGCAATACGCGCGCATTTTTAGTGTTATAATTTTATCAATAGCCGTGGGGCACACGGTTAAATAAAAGCGCACCGCCTGCCCTGAGGTTTCCTGAGTTTAAAGACAGAGCAAGAAGACTTGTGTGGATGGTCTGACAAGGGTGCAACTCAGTTTATTTGATTTGTTATCTAGTTAAGAATCTATTTACTGGCAAGAATCTCCTGTTATAATCGCGAGATTTAACCCTGAGAGTATAAAAAGATAGGTAGAAAGAAGCGATCGCTCAATAGCAAAACTAAAAACTAAAAACTAGAATATATAGGTGCACTACCGCAGGTTTGGCAAAACGAACTTAAACCTCTCAGTTTTTTCTTTGGGAACTATGCGATACTTGGTATCTCAGGAAAATGCTGTAGAAACAATCAAGCAAGCTGTAAATATGGGAATTAACCACATAGAAACAGCTAGAGGTTATGGTAAAAGTGAAAAATATCTGGGTGCGGCGTTGGTCTGTGAGCTGCAGCGTACCCAACTTTATATCACAACAAAAATTACACCTACAAGAGATGTCAGTTTGATAGAGCGATATATAAATGAATCTCTAGAAAACCTAAATACAGATTATTTAGACTTTTTGGCTATTCATGGCATTAATACTTGGGAACATTTAGAAATTACCCATCATGGAATTAAAGCAATACATAAAATGATCGATGATGGGCGAGTTAGACACATTGGTTTTTCTACCCATGGCCCTTTAGATGTAATTTTAGCGACTATTAATACTGACTTTTTTCAATTTATTAACTTACATTATTACTACTTTTTCCAACATAATGCCCCTGCAATAGAGTTAGCCAAACAAAAAGATATGGGCATTTTTATTATTTCTCCCGCAGATAAAGGTGGGCAATTATATACACCATCTCCTACTCTTCAGGAACTGTGTCAACCTTTTTCTCCATTGGAATTAAATTATCGATTTTTGTTAAGTGACCCGAGAATAACAACCTTAAGTGTGGGTGCTGCTAGGCCACAAGAATTAGAATGGCCTCTGAGTATCAGCAGTTGCACGCAACCCCTCACTCCTCAAGAAGCAGAGATATTTCAGCGTTTGGAAAATCAGGCTTTAACAAGGTTAGGCACAGAAAAATGTAGCCAATGTTATGCTTGTTTGCCATGTCCAGAAAGTATTCATATTCCAGAAGTTTTGAGATTAAGAAATTTGACTGTAGCCTATGATATGACAGAGTTCGGTAAGTATCGATATGGGATGTTTGAAAATGCAGGTCATTGGTTTCCAGGTAACAAAGGAAGTCGATGTACTGAATGTGGTGAGTGTTTACCCAGGTGTCCAGAAAACTTAGATATACCGACTTTGTTGAAAGATACACATGAAAAACTTAAGGGTTCCTCTGGTCGTCGGTTATGGGAATAATCTAGTTATGGCAGAAGTAAGAAGGAAAGAAGGAAGAAGAAAGAAGGGGGAAGAAGGAAAAATCTTGCCTTGTCTGAGTTTTATAGCGGTTTTCATGTTTCATAGAATACAACTATTTCTGTAACTTATTAAACTTTAAGTATATCTATAATTTTTACTGTAGTCAACATGAGTGAAAATCGCTATAAGCATAAGCTTTTGATATGTCCGCGCCCTTTGGTTCGACGGCTATAAAAATCCCTAAGCTAAGTAAACAAAATTATTTGTATATTTACTGTTGAGTTATATTTCTTTACCTACAGATAGTTTAAGCTAGTTTTTTTTAGTAAAAAATGCACTGGTTATTTTGTGTAGGTATACCAAATTATTCAGTAGTCTAATATCATGTCCGTTTAATTAGTGATAAAAAACTTTCTTCTCCTCTTCCTTCTTCTTGCTTCCTGACTCCTCGCTAAGTTATTTATAAGTAGGGTTTGCGCTCAAAAATCTTTTAGTAGGGGCAGGAGACAACCCACCCCTCGCTCCTCCCCCTCCCAGGAGGGGAATACAGGAGACAAGAGACAACCCACCCCTCGCCCCTCCCCCTCCCAGGAGGGGAGAAATGGGAATTAAGAGGAGGTAGAAGTAACAATGTAAGAATGATTTTTCTGCCCAACTCTTACCATTAATACTAACTTTTTGAGCATGAAGAGCTCAAAACCAGGAATTTTTTTCAACCTAAAACAGCTAAAACCTTTATCTATCAATGCTTTTAGATTTAATCAGCAAACCCTAAGTATTCAACGGGACATGATATAACTCCTGACTCCTGACTCCTGACTCCTGACTCCTTCTTCAAAGTGAAAAGTTGATAGCTGACTACTGATTACTATATTGTGCAAAATCTAACAGAAAAAAGTATCAAACTTTCTGCACAATTTAATGCATATGCTCCAATCAAATCTGTCTTTTCAGACATATACTAACTCAGAGTTTCAAATCAATAACTAAAATGAACAAGCTGACTTCTACAGAGAAAAAGTTTTACTACTTTGCCTATGGATCTTGTATGTGTCCTGTAGACTTAAAACGAACCTTGGGAGAAAATACTCATCACTATGTTATAGGTCCTGCTAAACTTAAAGGATATAGAATTGGATTTTATCGTTATTCAGAAAAGCGTAATTGTGGAGCGTTAGATGTAGTAAAAGACCCGAATTCTAATGTAGAAGGAGTGCTTTATAATTTACCTTTGAGGTTACGCCCTCGCCTAGATGAAAGAGAAACTGTAAAATTCGATTTTATTAAACAAATTCACTGCGGTGGTTATCGACCAGAAATAGTTGAGGTGTATAGTCAAGGGAAATTATATAGTGGGGTTTGTACCTATATTGTTATAGATAAATTACCCCAGGAATTAGCTCCTAACGATTGGTATTTTAATGTTGTACTTAGAGGAGCTATAACTTGCGGACTTTCTGAAGAATATTGTTGGAAATTGTTTGAACATATGTATCATTTACAGCATCAGAAAAGACAACAATATTTCTTGTCAGCAGCTTAGATATCAAAATTCAAAATTCAAAATTCAAAATTCAAAAGTAATCTCTGACTTACTTTCAGCATTTAGTATTGTCTTAACCCAATTGTGTAGTGCTATATATCTCTGGGTTAAAAAAGGCAAAAGATGAAAATATATCAAGAAATTTAGGGGGTTTTTAATGAGCAAAAAATAAGGTCTGAAGTCTCCCCTTTCAAGGGGATAAAAAAAAATAAAGTTCAATATTTCAAGCCTTTGACTTTAACTAGAGGTACTGATAACTGATAACTGAAATGACCCTCTAGATTCTGGCACTTCATGTCTTTATTGAGATTGAGATTCTTTATTTTCTTTTCTGATGTTAATTTAGTTACTCTAATACCATTTATCTATGAAGTTGCACTTAATATAAAGATGATAATAGTCAGCGTAATCAGGTCTGAGCAACAATGATTAAGCGCATTGTTACAGCGAAATGGTATAAAGCATTTTTTTTTTGCTAAAAATGATCGAATCAAAATTTACCGAATAATTAAGGTTTAAAGCCTCTCCTTTAAACGAGAAAAAATAAAAAATTATCCTTTTAGTCAATCCTCTTCTTTTCAAAGAGAGGTAATTATTAATTATTAATTATTAATTGTTGAAAGCAGGTTGCAGATAGATGAGGTACAAATATAAATAGTAAAATATTTGTAGTGCGGGCATCTTGCCCGCAACTGGTGTACCTCACTAATCTGAAATACGATGTATATCATGCCTTGAGAATAGCGCGATAAAAAAAATTATCCTCTTCCTTCTTCCTTCCTTCTTCCTTCTTCCTTCTTCCTTCACTGATGAAATAACATAGTTATTAAAGGGAAAAAATTTAACAATATACAACTACAAAACCAGTAATTATTTTGCTGTATAGAAAAATCTGGTTCTGCTAACAACGCATCAATTCTTTCAGTCAAACGGTTAGGGGGAGTTGTACAACTAAATGCAGCAGCAAAATTAGCTGGCTGAGTTAAACGATCGCTCACCATTAATAACAAAGTTTCCGCCAATAATAACCCATCAACTTGTTTTTTTGCCCACTGATCGGCACGCACTTCTCGAAGAGTTAAAAGTTCATGCCACAACATTTCAGTATTAGGTAAAAAAGGCGCAATTTTTCCTAACCAACCGAACCAAAAAAACCAAAAATTATCTCGATAATAATAATGCGCTTGTTCGTGATTTAAAACTGCATAAAGTTGCTCGGAATTTAATCTTTCTATAAGTCCTTTACTAACTACTAACTGAGAATTCCAAAAGCCTATTTGGGCACTAAATAAAATAGGAGTATCCAGTAAACGTACTGATTTACCCTCAATAATTATTTGAGGATAATTATTCACCTTTTGTACAGACCGCCAACCTTCATAACCTAAAATCAAACCTAAAATAGCTGTCCATCCACAAAAAACCCAGGCCAATAAATAACTCAACCATCCAGTCGATAGTCCAAGCATTTCTCCTTGAGGACCCATACAAATAACTGCAATGGCCGTCGTAATTAAAATTATGGGAGAAGAAATAAATAACAGCAGCGATCGCTCCCAACGTTGGCCCCAATTACGCGGAGTAAAAAAGTAAGCTTTTCTGAGGCCATAAGATAACCCAACAGCTCCCAAAATGATGATCAGGTGCATTATTCTTTGTCCTCCCTAACTTTGCGTATAGCTTTTAGCTTTTCGGCGATCGCTTCTATTTGCTCGATACTAGCAGAATCTAAACTATCGGCAAAAGAGGCCACCAAATCTGGGTTTCCTACTTCCAGAAATTTATTTAATTGTTGATGCGCTCTCAACATTTGAGCTTCTCGACGAGAAATTAAAGGTCGCCACACAAAAGCACGCTCACTTTCATCACAAACTAACCAACCCTTTTGAGTCAGGCGACGTAGCACTGTAGTTACTGAAGTATAAGCTAGTTCTCGGTCAGGGTCGGTCAGAATATATTCATGTACCTGTTTGACCGTGACACAATCTAATGTCCAAACAATATTCAAAATCTCTGTTTCTAGAGGGCCTAAAGACATTTGTTGTGGACGGTGATCTGGTAAAGGACTCATTATTTATTTTTTATTTCTTAGATTTTGACAACACCGTAGTGAAAATTTATCCTTTGTTATGGTAAATTATTTAAGTATGACAGTCTGTCGTTTTACAATTTAAAATCTCCATAAATTATATTTTAATCTAAACAGGATAACGATTTCAGATTTTTTTGGAGATATCTATTGTAGAATTACCTCTGGATACATAATAATTTTAAAAGAACAGGAGTAAAGATGCGTTTTATTTCTTCATTTTCCAAGTCTTTAGCACTATTAGCTTCCGTAGCAATGTTAGTTATTGGTAGTCTAGTATTTTCTAATCCAGCAGAAGCAGCTAACTATGAGGTAACAATGGGTGCTGGTGGACTACAATTTAGTCCCAGGAAAATAGCTGTTAAGCCTGGTGATACAGTTACATTTAAAAATGGTATGCTCGCACCTCATAATGTAATTTTCAATCCTGCTAAATCACCTGATTCAGAACTGTCCAAATCACTTTCCCACAAAAACTTGGCCTATAGAGCTGGAGAGAGCTTTGATGTAAATATCCCAGCAGATGCTGAGTCTGGTGATTACGAATTTTTCTGTACTCCTCACCGTGGCGCAGGAATGGTTGGCCATCTGGTTGTAGAATAACAGCAGAACTTAAGCATCAGAAACTACTTTAAAATTGGTTTACTGTAGTTGATTAAAGTAATTACAAGAATACTTGTTCTTGTGCAAATTACTAAATAGTTTAGAACTCATAATACTAATCAAAAATTAGAGTTATAATTGATAACTCTTAAATATTTCTCCCTCTAAAAATTTATCTACCACAAGTGTTAATAACTTCAACAATTAATTCTTGTGATTTAGATATTTTAGGGGGAGAATAATTATTTTTATTATTAAAATAGCAGTCGAAAAAAAAGCTTAGGACAGTTAAAAACTTTAAAGCTCAGACAACGTAAGAATTTTCCTTCGTAAGCATTCAGCTAGCTCGCTGTCTGCTCTCAGCTCTGATAACAGATTTTTAATGAATATAGGCTGTTTCAGCCAGCTTTTATAGTAAGTATAAATTCTGGGCGTTGCTGATGGGTGGGTATGATTTAATAATTTTGTATTTTGTATTTTGGATTGTTTGAACTACTTGTTAATATTAACTTTTCCCTATTTCCAACTTCGGTATTTTCTATTCCCTATAAACCTACTTTCATACCTTAATTATGATAAATTATTCAATAATGGATAATGGATAATTGATAATTGATAATTGATAATTACCTCTCCCTAAAACGGAATTGATTGATTGAAGAAGGAGACAGGAGACAGGAGACAGGAGGAAAATTACATGGGGATTCGCTCCCCCAAGTAATGCGTGAACACCCCCGTTGACGGTGGGGTATTAAACCCACAAAGAAAATGATAATTCCCTTCTGCCTTCTGCCTCCTGCCCTCTGCCTTTCCTGATAAAAAGAAAATTTTTTCTTGTTTCCCCTTGAAAGAGGAGGCTTCAAGGCGCGAATTATTTAATTATTTAATTATTTAATTATTAATTCTTCGGTAAAGCTTTTATATCAAACTAAAAGCAATAGCTGATGGCTGAATGCTGATGGCTGAATGCTTACTTTCCTTCTTTATTCTTCCTTAGTTCTTTCTACTATAAAGCACTTTAAAGTATCAGCACAAATTAAAAATGTAGCATTCAAAACTATTTGATCGTGATTAATTTGATTTTTATGTTTGACAGCTTGTCGTTTGACTTAATATAGAGGCGTAATTTACAATCAAAAACGCAGATTTAATAATTTTCTGTATTTGTATTGAGAGAGGAGAACAAAATTGAAGAAATTACTATCAATTGTGGTATTGGCCATAACTTTTTTTGTTGTTGCTGTACAACCCCCCGCTTTAGCTGCAGACTTAGCTCATGGAAAGCAGATATTTCAAGGTAATTGTAACGCTTGCCATTTGGGTGGTCGCAATACAATCATGGCTCCGAAAACTCTAAAAACCGATGCCCTAACAAAATATCTCAAAGGTTTTAAAGAAGATAGTGTAGCAGCAGTAACCTATCAAGTCACAAATGGTAAGGGAGCAATGCCAGCTTTCAAAGGTCGTCTAAAACCTAATGATATTGAAGATGTTGTCGCTTATGTTGTAGATCAAGCTGACAAATGGAAATAATTTAGATAAAAAATTAGCTTCATCTTGAAATAAGTTCGAGTGGACTTGTTCGGTGACTATCAACAGTCATAAAAACAAAGTAGTTATTGTTTAATCAAAAATTGCTTCTGTTTCTCAGAAAGTTCTGACTGTCTTCAAAAAGTATCAAAAGTCTACACATACGCACCCGCTTTCTGTGTATGTAAGTCATTAAAGTATTAGCGAGAATAATTTTCTACTTCACAATTGAAAATTTTCTCGTCCTAATAAAATTTTCTTTAATAGTTAGTTGGGGTGAAAATTTAGAGCGAAAGAAACTGCTGAGTTTGCTCTAGATGTTCACCCCAATATTAATATGTAAGCAAACAGCTATCAGCAGTCAGCTATTCCTAGGGAATGCTACGCAAACAGCAAACCCTAATTAATAATTACTTCTCAGGTTTTGTCCTGAGACTTTGGTAGTAACTTTTTATTCTTTTTCAATTTCAAAGGTTGCTTTTACTCTCCCTAAAATTAATAGCTGAAGTCCGCAGTTCCGACCTAGAAGGATAGCTAATAGCTGACGGCTTTTTGCGCAGCATGACCTAGGAAATGCTTACATTAATATTGAAATAAATATAATAAATTTAGATAGAACTCGGATAATCAGTTGTAATAAAAACTATTGGAGGCTAATTAGCATTTACAGCACTTTTTAGGATAGTGAGGTACAGCTATAAGACTATTATCCCTATTGCCTGTTGCCTGTTGCCTGTTGCCTGTTGCCTAGAGCAATAAAACTTTGTACCTCATCAACCAGAAAACTGTTGTAATGTTAAAGCCATAGCTTATTATCGCCAATAACTATTATCAATCTTCACAGATATTATGAACAACTTTTATCGATTTCTACTAAGTATTGGCATAGTTTTTGCAGTAATCTTTTCTTCATTCTCCCCACCAATGAAAACTGCAACTGCTAGCTCAGAAAGCGGAATTTATAAAAAATTTTTCACCGAAGGTATAGCTAATACTCAAGATAAAAACTATGAACAAGCAGTTAATAATTTCACCAAAGCAATAGAACTTAATTCTAACTTTGCCAGTGCTTATAGTAATAGATGTTTAGTCTATCTTCAGCAGGAAAAGTACCAGCAAGCGATCGCTGACTGTACCCAAGCTATTAAACTCAACCCAGAAAATCTAGAAGCAAATCTTAATCTAGGTTTAGCCTACTACAAAATTAGTAATTACCAACAGGCTATTGCAGAATATACCAAAGTCCTTAATCAAAATCCTAATGATATTCGTGCTTTATATAATCGAGGTTTAGCTAATTTTGAACTGAAAAATTATCAGAAAGCTGTATTGGACTATAACCTAGCTTTAGCAAAGACCAAGCAAGACAATAATTTTGATCGAGCAGATATCTATAACGAGCGAGGTCTAGCATATTTAATGTCAAAAAAAATGCACAAGGCAATGGCAGATTTTTCTTATGCTATTAATATTGATGCTAATAACTCCAGAGCTTATTTAAACCGAGGTTGTGTCTGTAGCAAGATGGGAAATATAGAAGGAGCAATGGAAGATTTTAGCAAAACTCTACAACTTAATCCCCATGAAGCTCAAGCTTATTTAAACCGAGGACTATTACACCACCACCAGGGACTTTATCAAGCAGCAATTCAAGATTGGCAAGCTGCAGCAAAATGTTTCTGCGATGGAGGAGATATGGTAGCTTATCATCACACTCAAGCTCTGATTAATAAACTACAAACATGGCTCCTATCGTCTAATCAAACTGCTATTGCTTAATATACTACGGAAATTACCCATAGTCTCACCTTAAGTTTTCAACCTCTATAGAAACCTCACAACATTAACCCCAGAAATAGACATCTCCAGAAAAGAGGCAACAGGTAACAGGCAAAAAGCAACAGGCAACAGGGAGAAATAATTGATAATTTATGGATAAGAATTGATTTTATTTTGGATTTTTGGAGATGTCTAATAGAGAAAATAATCGCCTCAGCCTCCAAACCATCATTTTATGAAGCTTCAGAATCGGCGGCGCAAGTTTTTTTGCCTTGCATCTGCCAAAAAGTTGTGAGATAATTTATATATTGGGAGTCGTTCGCCCCTAAATATGACTTTTTATTCAACACAAAAAACCATACTTTCCCCTGACCATCAACAAGAATAAATAATCCACTTTGATGCAGACATGAATATTCAAAAAAAAAGTTGAGGAATATTCCCCAACTCCAAAGGAGATGAACGATGAACTTAGATGCGAACAAAACAAATTTTCATACGATGCGATAGATATTACTATTTCCAGCTAAACAGTTGCCATTACTGAAGTCGAAAAATTTCTCAATTTGAGATATTTATTCAAACAACTCCTAACAACTTTAACGTAGATGGTTAGCCAGATTTAATATCAACCTTCAAATTTCAATATCTAAGCAGGTATCAACACAGCACTTTCCGTGGCTACAAAAATGGGGCGTAACGCTTCAACCCACTGTGTAATTCTCTCTTCAGTTAACTCACTTTGGTTAACCTCATCAATAGGCAAACCCACAAATTTACCATTACGCACCGCTGAAGAATGTTCAAAACTGTAACCCTCAATAGGAAAATCTCCCACTATAGTTGCACCGAGTTTCTCGAAGTGGTCACACATAAGTTGCAATGCGCCAGCAAAGTGCTTTCCATGACCGACTTGATCTGCTGCACCAAACAAAGCAATAGTTTTT
The DNA here is from genome assembly GCF_010672695.1 of Okeania sp. SIO1H4. Taxonomy (NCBI): domain Bacteria; kingdom Bacillati; phylum Cyanobacteriota; class Cyanophyceae; order Oscillatoriales; family Microcoleaceae; genus Okeania; species Okeania sp. SIO1H4. The sequence goes on along the minus strand of NZ_JAAHGB010000009.1, from coordinate 117,588 downwards.
CCTGTAAAATCAGGCTTTTCGATATCCATGTCAAAAAGTGGTTCGCGCCAGTCATTCTGTACTTCCCCGGCACCCCAGGTAGAACAACCCAATAATAAATAATCATAATCAAGAAGTTGACTATATTCGTCGTAATCTTCTTCCATACTATAAAGATCGCAAATTTCTTCGCCGAATTTTTCGCGCAATGCTTCAGCGATTTCTTCAGTTACGCCAGATGTGCTACCATAAAAGATACCAATTTTTGCCATAATCAACACTCCCGATCAGTTTTGATAAAATTCATTAAATCTAGTGAGTTAGACAATTGCCAAAGCTCGACCCAGATTTTTGAGGGTTTTCGGTGATTTATACAAGTTATTTGCAGAATTTTCTTGCTTCAAATCTTCTTAATAGATTAGTCTCTTTTTTTTGCTAAACAAGAAGTAATTGCAATAAAATCAAGCAATTATTTCTTTAACTGTAGGGACGAATGGTATTTGTCCTATTAAGTCAAATAACAAAGGCCAATTAGAGACTACTCTATCAAATAACCCCGGAATAGACAGGAATTTTTCTATCAACCCTATCTACTTCTGAATATATCGGGTAAATTAATTGAAATCTGTATTAATTGTAGTTGAGAATTCTTTTGAATAAGTTTATAATAGATCGAAAAATTATTAATTGATTTGGATTCTAGGTTTAGCTTTGCCCATAGGCTTCTTTTTGTCAGAGCCACAATTAATAAAACATCTTATTAAGCCTCAAATACACCTTTTTTAAAGCAGTTGTAGGAACGTTCCATGGAACGTCCCTACATTTTTTTGGGGAATTTTTCCTCAGCCCCCATAATTTGATTTTTGAATTATCTTAAACTACCGCACAAATTGTGGCATAACTTCCGCAGCAGTAAACAAACCATAAAGACCTCTTCGATATAAATCTACTCCTGCTTTCAAATAGCCAAAAGCAGGGCCACAAACATTAGCCGCCATACTCGTTTCATCTCCCAATGTAAAAGTATGTGTAGAGATTTTGCCCTCAAAAGTACGGCCTGTAACTTGAACATTAGTACTCAAAGGCTTTTTTGGGTTGCGAGTATCAACAATACCTCCCACACTCACCCGGTCGCGATCGCAAATTCCCGCCAACTCCAACATAATATCGTCAGCGTGTTCCATATTCTCCAACTTCAACAGACCATTTGTCTCTTCCAACAAAGCCTCAACTTCAGCATCAGTCATCGCCTTTGCCCGTTCCACATCATATCCTGGTAAATGGCCAATATCCTCACGAATTGTAGCTCGGTAAGCTTCCCAATTAGCAATTCCCACTCCAAAAGTAATATTCACACTATGAATTTCCGCATAACTCTGAGCTGCAATGGCCGCTGCTGCAGTTAATAAACCAGGAGTTGCCCCACAACCAGTCATATAAGTAATACCCGCAGCCCGTAGCTCATCTTTCAAGGCCAATAATTGCTCTACAGCACTGGTACGTTTAATAGCATCCACCAATACACCCCGCCAACCAGCAGCTATAAACTGTTTCGCCACATTTGCCATAAAAGTATTAGGCAAGTTTGGTAAGGCCAGAAAATAACCATCCACAGTATCAGCAACTCCGATTAATTCTTCAATACTGTGACTACTTAAAACGCCACCAGATTCTAAATGGCCTAAAGACCCCTGAGCATTGTACATGGTCATACATTGGTCGGGATTTAATCCTTGAGTGTTGTAGGCATAACCTTTTTGGTCAGCAGCAGCAACCCAGAGCATTTCTTGTTTAGGAGCGAGTACCCTAGCTGCAGCTTGACCCAGGCCACCGAAACCTAAAACACCTACACGAATTTGATTTTTGGAATTTGTAGTTTGCATAGCACTTATAGTACTTAATTTAAGTGGACAGACTTTTATTATCTGCTAAGGTGCATCACTGCGGAAGTCATGCCATTTAGCTGGATTTAAAAGTCAAAAGTTAAAAGATCGATAAAGACGAGGGAATTTAACCTAAAGTTCCTAGTTCGTTAGGGATTTAATTAATTGTCTAAAAAATCTATTTGCAATTATTAGAAATTAACGAAAATGAAATAATTCAAAACCTAATTTTCACTAAGAAAACATAAAAATTATTTCAGATAATATAACGAGCCTTTATTCTTAAGGAAGAGAGAAGAACAAAGAAGGCTTTATTTATCTAGGAGATAAGATTAATTGCTAATCTTATGTTAGTTCTCCTAAGTCCTACTACACAAACAGCTATTCGATCGGTTCTAACGGTTATGGCAACTGATTACATATCAACTTAACCTAGAAAATCATTTGTATTTTCAAGAGATACTTGACCGACAAATTCCAAAATACTTATTGGACAAGAAATATCAAAGAAAAATATTTTCTTTAACAGTATGAGTAATATTTGTCAAGCGCTTTTAGCTTGAAGTTTTATTACATTACTCACCTGGTTATCTTCTTGATCCCATATTTCATCGTACTTGAGTCCATTATCTTGACGGTTTCCAAAATATACGTCAAACTTAACAAATAACTGATGTATTGCTTCAGATTATATTAACTTTTGTTAAATAATGACTCGTAATTTATCAATTAGTAAAAATTGATTTAGATTAAAATAAAGTCATTTAATAACAAAAATAAGCAACATCAGCAGGCATCACTTTCAAATAATTGGTGTCGGCGTATAGTCCTACAACTGTTGTTCATATATTGAGCTATGAACATGGAAACTTTAGAGTTCATTATTTATCCAGATGGTCGAGTACAGGAAAAAGTTACTGGCATTGTCGGTACATCCTGTACAGAAGTAACTAAGGCAATTGAAGAAGAATTAGGAATTATTCTCACTCAAGAATCAACTTCTGAATACTTTGCTCAACAGCAGCATCAGTCTGATACTGCTAAGACGCAAGTTTCTTCTTTTAGCAGTTACTAAAATTTTTTTTCTTGTTGAGTTCAGTTTATTTCTCTTAGAATTACTATGTCACACTTTAGTCAAATCAAAACTCAAATTCGTAACTTGAATTCTTTGCAGTCCGCTCTCACAGATTTAGGTATTGACTGGAAATCTGGTCCTACAGAAGTTCGTGGTTATCGTGGACAAACTAGCACTGCTGAAGTAGTTGTAGAACAGAATAATGGGTATGACTTAGGGTTTACCTGGAATGGAAATGAATATGAGTTGGTCGCTGATCTACAATTTTGGCAACAAGCATGGTCTGTAGATCGGTTTGTTAATATGGTGACTCAGCGCTATGCTTTCCATACTGTAGTTAATGAAACTGCTAAACAAGGATTTCAGGTTACTGAACAGCAAAAAAATCAGGATGGATCTGTACGTCTAGTTGTTCAACGTTGGAGTGCTTAAATAGCAGTCAGCAGTTAGCGATCGGCACTCAGCTTTCCAAATTATGGAAAAGTGATTTCAAATTTAGGTTGGGTTTTGCTGTGCAAGCGGAGCATTTCGTAAGAAAAAGCATTAGCAAAACCCAATAACTCTAATACAACATTAGTAGCGTATTTTGGGTATATCAACGAAGGCCAACTTACTAAAGTTTATACACATAAGATAATATTATTACTTTTACAAAATGTTAGATTTTTCTTCATCCTCCCTAGAAGGTGAGACAGAACGCTCCGGTTTTGAACCCGAACTTGGTGGAATATTACGGGATGCTCCCGAACGTTCAGGTTTGGAACCCGAACTTGGTGGAATGTTGCGACAAAAAGGAGTTTACGTTGATGAAATTACCTGTATCGGTTGTAAACACTGCGCTCATGTTGCCCATAATACTTTTTATCTTGAACCAGATCATGGGCGAGCGCGGGTTTTTCAGCAAGATGGGGACTCTGAAGAATTAATCCAAGAAGCGATCGACACTTGTCCTGTAAATTGTATTCACTGGGTTGATTATACTAAACTAAAAAATTTAGAACAAGAGCGCAAATATCAGGTGATTCCTATTGCTGGTGGTCCTGTGGATAGTGGAGCAGCTCGTATTGCTAGTCATAGAAATAAGCAGAATGCGAATAAATAGTAATGATGTACAAGGCATGAATAGTCAAACTCTTGCTGTGTGGGGACTTATATCATGTCCGGTAGCATCGGAGCGTGTATAGAACTAAGTTTCAATAGACATCTCCAGAAAAGAGGCAACAGCGGTCAGACCCCGCGACGACGCTAGTCGCAAGGGAATGCTGACCAAGAGAGGCAACAGGGAGAAATAATTGATAATTTATGGATAAGAATTGATTTTATTTTTGATTTTTACCAGATGTCTAATTGAAAGAAACTCTTTCCTACGGAATGCTACGCAAACAGCATAGCAGCATAGCTGCCCTCTGCCTTCCTTGCACCAAAGCATAAGTATTTAAGCGGACATGATATTATATCAAATCCGTTTAATTGGACATAAAAAAAATCTTCAATCGCCATCACTACGTTTATCTTTGTAATTCTTTCTCCTCCTGACTCCTGACTCCTGACTCCTGAGGACTCCTAACTTAACCATTCTATGGCTGTTTAACCGGATTTGATATTACCTGCAAAATATGTACCTCACGATATGTACCTCACGGGCAGCAGGAAGTGCTATAATTACAACAAGAGCGATCGCTCTTTATACCCTTAGCATTTAAAAATCAAGAAACCATAGGGAAAATTTCCTGTGGAATGCTGCACAAACATGAATTGCTTCTACTCCATTCCTATTTATGATTCTTGCTCTTCTTTCTCCTCAAATACTTCTGCCAAAAGAGGAGAAATATTACTATTCAACTTACCTGCTCGAATAAACTCAGCATAAGTTTCCGCTTCGATATCCACCAACTCTTCCCGCAATAACTTCATATCCAGCGCCACTAACTGAGAGTGTTCTGCTTGCATTTTATCAATTTTCTCCTGCAACTGCTTCAATTCCTTTTGCAAAAATTCTGCCTGATAGCGATAATATTCTGGGTCAATTTCTTGCAACCTGACCAACTCAGACACATAATTAAGCACCCGTTTTAAAGCTACACGGCGAGCGGTCGTTTCCATATATTCCTGACGCAACGGTTGGTCGCCTATTAAACCCAATACTTTCAACATTGACTGAGTTGTTAAACCTTGCACCAACAATGTAAACAATACCACCCCAAATACAACTGCCGTAATTTCATCTCGCCCAGGCAAAACTACAGGTACACTCAACACCAGAGCAATAGAAACCGAACCCCGTAAACCTCCCCACCAAAGTAACGTTTGTTCTTTTAAACCAATATTTGACTTGACTACCAAATTACTCAAAGCACTCAAACTATAAACCGAAATTGCTCGCGTGACAAGAACTGCTCCAATAGCAACTGCTATTAATACTATATTATCTGCCAGATTTGAATATCGAATTTGATCGCCTATTAACAGAAACACTATGGAGTTGACAAAAAATGCCACAAACTCCCAAAACTCACTAACTATTAACCGAGTGCGGGGGTTCATCCCAATGCGGGAACCGAAGTTACCTAAAATTAAACCAACAGTGACAACCCCAATAACTCCCGAACCGCCTAATTTTTCTACTATTACATAAGTACCATAAGCAGAAACTAAAGTTAGTGACTGTTCCACCAAAGGTAAATCAAAACGTTGGGTGAGGTAAGAAATGCCAAAACCAATTAAGCAACCGATACCGACACCGATGCCAACAAAACTAAGAAAAGTGAATAGAGAGTCCGAAATAGAAAATTTATCTACTGTTCCTAATGGAATTCCAACTAGCAAAGTAAAGGCAACAACCGCCACCCCATCATTAAATAAACTTTCTCCTTCCATTAAGGTGCGTAGGCGTTTACTTGCTCCTAATTCTTTTAATAAAGCTACTACAGAAATAGGGTCTGTTGCGGATAAACTAGCTCCGACGAGAAAGGCGATCGCTAAGGGAATTCCGGTGAAAAAATTCAAACCATAAGCAATACCAACTACAGAAATAATTACACCAATAATGGCAAAAAATCCCACTGGAACTAAATCTCGTTTTAAGTCTCGCCAATTCAAATTCCAAGCAGCCTCAAATAATAAAGGAGGCAAGAAAATTTCGAGGATTAATTCAGGAGATAAACTGACTAATCTCACATCAATGAATGCTAGAATTAATCCAAAAATTACTAATAATAAAGTAAAGGGAATTCTACGGAACCAACTAAAAACTCGTGAGAAAGTAGCCACACTCAGAGAGACAGAAAGAACTAACAGAAATTGTTCTATATTTTGCTCAATAACTGTTTCATTTACGGCAGTTTCTAAAGCCATATATTACCCCTAAATTTTGCATAAAATTAATGTCAGCATTTCCTAGGTCATGCTGCGCAAACAGCTATTAGCTGTCAGCTATCAGCAACAAGACTCTCTCCTTAAGGACAGTGTTTAAATTAATATAGACTTTAAGAGCAAGGGAGCCAACTTTTGTAGTAAGACAATTAATAAAGCTTTGATCGTAAACTAAAAGTAATAGCTGATAGCTGACGGCTGTTTGCACAGCATTCCGGAGGAAATGCTTACAAATTAATAGATATCTCCAGAAAATAAACTTGCCCTTTATTTGCTATAAACTAGAGTGTAATAACTCAAAAAATCATTTTCCGTGTTTTTTTCCTAAAAAAATCTTTCCATATCCGCCGTTCCCTATTTTCTATTCCCTACTTTTACAAAAAGTCTATATCTTTTTCACGCCTATGTCTAATAGACATCTCCAATAATAAAAAATAAAATCAATTACCCCACATAAATTCTCAATTCTTTCCCCCTACTCCCTACTCCTTACTCCCTCTTTTGAAGGAGATGTCTAATAAATAAAAATACCGACTGTTGTCTGAGTGTAAGAAACAGTCGGTTTTTTAGCAAAGAGCTGAGGTTGAATCTAAGCTTCTTTGTTTAAGAACTTTTGGATTTGTTGAATGGCTACAGCCCCAATATTGTAAACTGCCCAACCACCAGCAGCAATTATAGGTAATAGAACAATTAACAAACGAAAGTCAAATTCCATTTACTCCCCTCCTAAAGATTTTTAAAGATTTATCATTTCTTATAATCTTAATCTAAAATTAAGTTTTTTGAGCAAAATTTGAATAGGGAATAGGGATTAACGAAGTCAGAAGTCAAAAGTCAGAAGTCAGAAGTTAAAAGTGATTTTTGTAACGGGAATTTTAGCAAAGCTCCAAAAATATTTCCCCTTAAAAGCCAGGGTTGCACGACCAAATTATTTTGATAAAATACATTTGTGTCCTTGAGCAGTCGATCTAAAAATAATTTTTCTTACCTATTTAACCTGACCATCAAATATACAATTAATTTTGCTTGACTACTTATCAGCTTCAATTCACTTTTGACTTTTGACTTTTGACTTTTGACTTCAAATACACTTTTGACTTCACTTGGTAAATCCAACATCAGTTCCCTTGCCAGCGTGGACTAAAGCTAACTTTTCATAACGTTGAGCGTGTTCAATTAAATTAGCAGCCTCTGACTCTGAAATATCCCTAACTTTTTTCGCCGGTACTCCTACCACCAGAGACAATGGCGGTATATCCTTAGTGACAATAGACCCAGCTCCCACAATACTACCTGCCCCTACCCGTACACCATCCAAAATTACAGCTCCAATACCAATCAAACAACCTTTTTCTATATGAGCTGAGTGAATCACAGCTCGATGTCCAATTGTCACATGATCTTCCAAAACAGTTACTAAACCAGGGTCTCCATGAAGCACTGCCCCATCTTGGACATTACTATGGTTCCCAATCACGATCCGTTCTACATCCCCTCGGACAACAGTCCCATACCAAATACTAGCTCCCACTCCTACTTCCACAACACCCATAACTACAGCGTTATCTGCCACAAAAGCAGCTTGGGATAAATCTGGAGGAGGCCAAAAAGAGGGCTGATTTGACATGATCTTCGTTAATATTAGTGATGTTTGCTTAATCGGAATTTTATAGCAGGCAACAGGCAACAGGCAAGAGGAAACAGTGGGAAAAACATTACCTAATCTAAGATTCATCATTAGTCCATATCCTAATCAACCCGTTCCTTGCCATAGGCTAAAAAATATTTAACTCCTGACTCCTGGTTGAAACATCACAAATTCTCTACCCCATAATGTAGGTTAAGAGTTTGATGTAGTACTTTAGTAACTATCCTGTAGCTATTTAGCTCAGATTCTTTAACCAAGCTAACTATAATTAAGTCACCACAGCTCTCTAGAAACTATGACCCAATCCTCTATCAATTCTGCCCTCCAATACCCAATGTTTGGCCCTGAAATTCAGTGTCCTCACTGTCGCCAGACCATACCAGCTCTCACCTTGACAGATACGTATTTATGTCCTCGTCACGGAGCTTTTGAGGTTGACCCAAATACTGGTAAGTTGTGTCATCTTCAGTCTGGCCGTCACTGGCGTCTATGGAACGATGAGTGGTATCGGCAACATACTCATCCCGATGGTATTAGGTTTGAAATCCATGAAGCGCTGGATCGACTTTATACTGAAGGATATAGAGCCACTCGTTTGATTATTGCTCAAAGATATCAGGAGTTGGTTAGTACCTATTTGGAACGTAGTACCCCTTGGCGTTCTAACTCTGACTCTTCCTGTAAGCCCAAACTTTATGGTTTACCTGTAGAATTTAGTCCCGACCCCAAGGATGAGCCTTGCTGGGAAGTAATCAATTTTCAGTTGGACAAAGAAGCAGGAGTACCCGTTCGATATCCCTATTTTCGATTGTTTGAATAAACTATTCCGCAGACTTCTTGCGGAAGTCAGGCAATAGGGAATAGCGGTGCGACCCCGCGTCGGCGACAGACGCAAGCGGTCAGACCCCGCGACGACGCCAGTCGCAAGGGAATGCTGACCAAGAGAGGGAACGCGCACCAAGAGAGAGAATAGGGAATAGGGAATAGGGAGGTGAAATTGTTGATTTAATATCTTGAATTGATTTAATTAAAACTTTTGCAAGAGGTCTAGCATTTATAAATGATTTATAAATATTGATTGATTGAATAGGGTTGATAGCTGAAAAGTCTTTCCCTTTTCTCTTGAAAAGTTATCCTTATTTATTGCCAAAATAAATTAGTCTTAGCTGAGTTCTATTTACTGTAAAATTAATACTGAAAATCAGGTTAAAAATATTAAACTAGAATGCACCATGCCTCGATTCGGACAGCCAATATTCATCGAGCGATCGCTTTCTATGAAAAACTAGGTTTTACGGTCTGCGAACGCTTTACTACAGGCTATACTTTAGCTTGTTGGATGGAGGGATTAAATGGCAGAATTGAACTGATTGAAATTCCTCAGCCAAAACCTGCACCTGATGCTTTTGGGGATGAGCATTATGTTGGATATTATCATTTATCATTTGATTTGACTCAAAATACTACAGATTTACCTAGTTGGTTAAATGATTTAAAACAACAATTTGATGCTATAGCAGCAGCACAACCAGAAATGTTTCAACCATTGAAAATTCTTTTAGAGCCTACTCAACAAATGATTGGAAATAATGTTTATGAAGTTGCTTTTATTGCTGACTGTGATGGTTTACCTCTAGAATTTATTAGAAAGTTAAATCCTTAGAGTAAATTGGACAATGCTTTGAAGATTTTACAGCAGTTTTGGAGTTGATGAGGTACAAAATTTTAGGACTTTAGGGAGTAGGGAGTAGGGAAAAAAAGATTAATCTTAAAACTATACCTCACGCTCCCTAAAAAGTGCTGTAAAAATGCAGCATTCAATTATTGTAGTGGACCGACACAGCTTAAATGGTGCATTAGCTTTTTTCATAATCACCCCATCACCCCATCTCCCCATCACCCCATCCCCCCATTTTCTAATGCACAAAATTAGCTGTGTCAGTCCAGTAGTATGTGATAGCCTTGCTTCTAGAAAAAAATACAATCAAGCAAACCGTTAAATATTCCACTTTACTTCATTACTGGTAACTTTAAACTTTAAAGGAAATTATGAAACAAACATTCCGTAAATTACATAGAATAGTAGCCCCAATAGTTTTTCTACCATTATTTGTCACTGTCATTACAGGAGTAGCTTACCGACTTGGTAGAAATTGGTTTGGTTTATCCAGAGACCAGGCACATATTTTAATGGTAATTCACGAAGCCGAATATCTTGGAGAAGACATTAAACCTTTTTATGTACTCCTAAATGGTATCGGATTGATCTGGATGTTAGTAACAGGTATTATTATGAGTGGCTTATTTAATAAAAAGAAACCCAAGCAAAATACAGAATCAAATACAACTACAGTAGAATCATAGAATTACAGCAGTTTTCGAGTTAATAAGGTACAAAGTTTTATGCTTTTAGGGAACAGCGGTGCGACCCCGCGTCGGCGACAGACGCAAGCTGTCAGATCCCACGTCGGCGTCAGACATAAGGGAATGCTGACCAAGAGAGGGAATGTGCACTCTTGTGAGGGAATAGGGAATAGGGAACAACAAACAAATGAATAAAAATTATAGATTAGTCTTAAACTGTACCTCACGATCCTGAAATTTGCAGTATTAAAAATTCTGAGTAGATCGGGACTTACGCAAAATAGAAATTATACACCATCTGTAGGGGCGTTACGAAGTATGCGAAGCAAACGGCCGAAAGCTGGCGCATAACTATCGTTAACGCCCCTAGTATATGTGGTGGTTATGCGTAAGTCTTGTAGATATCATCAAAAAAAGCTAGTGCAAAAAGGCAGAAGGCTTTAGTTATCTAGAATAGCTTTAGTTATCTAGGATAGCTTTAGTTATCTAGGATAGCAGAAGGCAGAAGGGAAGAAAGGTTATTGTACAAGCTTTTGAACCTTTTTTAACTGGTTAGTTATTTCCGCCATCCTGCACTAGTAAACCAATAATTTCATAATATTTTAGTCAAAAAAAAGTCTCAATCTACCAATTCCAAGTAGAGTTTAAATATTCTCAATTTATCTTGTCTCAGTCAAGGCATCAATTTGACATTTGACTTTAGTTCTACCTAGACTTTAAGATGTCATAGATAATATTTAAAAAGCGTTTCGGTACAGAAAATGCTGATAGCTAGTTAACAACTTGTCAGAAAACATGAACATTTTTAGTAATATACTCGCAACTCCCGCAAAACCTAAGCCACGTCCTACTGTTAAGAAAAAACAACGTCGAGGAATAGAAATTAAATCTCAACGAGAAATAGAAATTATGCGACAATCCTGTAAAATAGTCGCAACAGTACTCAAAGAAATTTCTCAGATTGTTAAACCAGGAATGACAACTGCTGACCTAGATGCATATGCAGAAAAACGCATTCGAGAAATGGGGGCAACGCCAAGTTTTAAAGGTTATCATGGTTTTCCTGGCTCTATTTGTGCTTGCATAAATAACGAAGTTGTCCATGGCATTCCCAATAAGAAAAAAGTTATTCGAGTTGGTGATGTTTTAAAAGTAGATACAGGAGCTTACTATCAAGAATTTCATGGAGACTCTTGTATTACCATTGGCGTAGTTGAAGTTGCTCCTGAAGCAGCCAAACTAATTCGTGTAGCAGAAGAAGCAATGTATAAAGGTATCGAACAAGTCAAAGCTGGTGCTTATCTACTCGATCTTGCAGGAGCTATTCAAGATCATGTAGAAGCAAATGGTTTTCGTGTAGTCGAAGAATTTACAGGTCACGGTGTGGGAAGAAATTTACACGAAGAACCTTCTGTTTTTAACTCTCGAACTAAAAGTTTGCCAAATGTGAAACTCAGAGCAGGTATGACTTTAGCTATTGAACCAATTCTGAATGCTGGTTCTAGATTTACACGAATTTTATCCGATAAATGGACTGCTGTTACTGTTGATAATTCTCTTTCAGCTCAGTTTGAGCATACAGTATTGGTAACAAATACTGGTTATGAAATTTTAACAGATCGCTCCCAAGTTAGCTGTTAGGTATCATGTGATAGATGTGATAGTTTTTTTTCTATCTTAATAATTAGAACTTATAGAACCTATTTGGCATTTTTATTCAAGCTAAATTAGCTTCTGAAGTAGCTAGTATATCGAGCAATTTCTGGCTAGATAGTGGTTGAGTGAGAACTATTTATGCCAATCATGATTAAACCAAGAAAATGTAAGGCTGATATTAGGTAAGGAGAACTTAAATGGGTTCTATAAGTATTTGAGTGGGACTCAAACAATTTCTGGAGATGTAGCAATTAGCTATCGGGTACAAACGTCAATAAATAATCTTACATAAGTAACATTTTAGGGTAGTAGAAGTCAAGATTAAACCCTGCAATTAAGTCAAACTTCATTAAATCTTTAAATATTTTTTTTAGTTAAATTATACTTGAATGTTTATTCTGTAAGACTTTTAACCGCAAATATATGGATGGGAGAAATATGTTGTTTTGATGAAGCTCTGTAAAAACACTTGCACTGACTGGAAAATGTTTGCTATTTTCTCCATCAATAAGTAAAGAAATGCTGCAAAAAATTAAATTTGTGCATTTACATTTACTGGATGCTCATAATTTCAGAACTCCAAAATTCTAAATATGAAACATAGTAGATTACTAGCTCTAACAGTTCTAAGTTCGGTTGTATCACTATATGTTAAAGTGCCTGAGGTACGAGCTTTAACTATCAATTTGACTTCGACTTACAATACGCAAGCAGATATTGGTTTTCGGAAAGCTGCTGATTTTTGGGAGAGTCAATTTACAGATGATATCACTGTCAACATCAATGCAGGTTTTGAAGACCTTGGTGAAAATATTTTAGGCGGAGCTCTCTCTACAATGGCTTTTACTAATTATACAAGTGTTTGGAATACACTTTTGAATGACATTACCTCACCTTATGATACTATAGCTGTCAGTAACCTTCCGCCAATTCCAGCCTTTGACTTATTAATTAATCGGACTTCTGATAATCCTAATTTCCCTCCTGATTTTGAGACACCTTATCTTGATAATGATGGGAGTGAGAATAATTCTATAATTCGGATGACCACAGCAAATGCTAAAGCTTTAGGTTTCTTTGTACCTCCAGAAACATTTGGTGATTTTGATGCAGAAATTACTTTCAGCAGTAATTTTGAATACGACTTCGATAACACTGATGGAATTACTTTAGAGACATTTGATTTCGAGGCTATTGCTATTCATGAGATAGGTCATGCACTAGGCTTTATCAGTGGTGTTGATATCTTGGATATTAACAGTCCGCCTGCTGGAGATATGTTGTTTCCTGGAAATGCCTTCACATTTGTCAGTCCTCTAGATTTATACCGCTATTCGGATGAAAGCTTTGCCCAGGGTGCGCTAGATTGGACAGCAGATACCAGGGAAAAGTATTTCTCAATTGATGGTGGTGTTACTAGCGAGGGTACTTTTTCAACTGGTCGGTTTTCTGGTGATGGTCGTCAAGCGAGTCACTGGGAAGATAATTTAGGACTAGGCATTCTAGACCCAACACTTGCTCCTGGAGAGTTGGGAATAGTTACTCGTCTAGATCTTTTAGCCTTTGATGTCATTGGTTGGGACCCAGTAGAAAAGCCTACTAAGGATATTCCAGAGCCATCACCTATTTTGGGAATGCTATTGGCAATTACTGGTAGTGTTCTACTTAAAACTCAAATAAAATCATCGTAAAAATTCGGTAAGCGGAAAACCAGCCATATTTAACTACTGGATAGAAACAACTTGACGAATGGGGTTGCACATTCAAGAATGATAATAGATTTTAAACTTTACATATATTGAGGAAAGAATTATCCAAAAATATCTACTTTCGGATTTCATCATTCCTGATTCTGCAACGCCTGACTAATTCTAAATAGACATCTCCAATAATATAATAAAACCTACATTCCGCAGATTAACGGTGCTGTTGGGGGATTTTTTTTCCGGCTATATTATATATAATACCATCTGTGTGGCCAAATAGCGATCGCTAGTCTCAAAACATTGCTGACTCTGTCATTGAATAGTCTAGAGATATTATAGCGGTTTTCACAAAGGTAGACTTGCATTGCTTCTGCCTTCTGCCCTCTGCCTTCTGCCTTTAAGCCAAAATCTCTGTATTCTATGTTAATGAAAACTGCTATAATGATGGGTTGAGAAGCAATTAAATGCGTTGGCGGAGCCTAGCGGTAGCTATATCGCGCTCTTGAATGCAATCGCAGTACATCCTCTAGGAAACTGAATGGATGCGATTAGCTCAAAGGGATAAATTTTCACCTACATCACTCATGGCCAAAATATTGAAATCCTTACCCTGCCTTACTTGAAAAATATTTAAAATTTCTACTATAACCTGCGGAATGTGGGAGAAAAAGTAAAATCAATTCTTATCCAGAAATCATCCATTACTCTTCCCTGTTCCCAGATCCGGTGTTCCCTCTTTTGGAGGAGATGTCTAATGGAAATACTTGTACAGTCTGCCTCTTGGCCTCTACCTCGAGGACAAAGCCCGTTAATAATTATCTAATACCTTCATTATTGACATTAGGAACAGGTTGAAGTTACTGGCAAAATCTGCTCCATAAAATTGCTGACCACATATTACATTTTTATAAAAAAAACTTAATAACTTTTTGTCAAGTGTTATAAACCATACATTATTTTAGCTCCACTAATAATGAAAATTAGCTAAATTATAGAAAGTAGTAAAACTAGAAAAATCTATATGCCTGGAATGATTCAAGCTAAAAATGAGCTAGAGGAAAAATTAAAAATGCCAAGCAAAATATTATTAGTAGATGATGAACCAGGATTACGGGAAGCCGTACAAGCTTATTTAGAAGATAGTGGATTTAATGTAAACGTTGCCAGTAATGCTAATCAAGGATGGGATATCCTACAATCATATTTACCAGACTTAGTAATTACAGATATTATGATGCCTCAAATAGATGGCTATCAATTTCTACAAAAATTACGAGAAGATCCAAGATTTAAAGCTTTACCAGTAGTATTCTTGACCGCCAAAGGAATGACTACAGACCGCATTCAAGGTTATCAAGCAGGTTGTGATGCTTACCTTTCTAAACCCTTCGATCCTGAGGAGTTAGTAGCTATAGTCGAAAATTTGTTAGAACGTCGAATAGTAGCGAAAAGCCCAAATGAAGGGGAAAATACTTCAGATATTGCTGTTTTAGCAAGTCAAATTGCCGAAATTAAAGCAATGTTAATGGGGAAAAATACAATCGCTCAAACCCCATCACCAATTAAAATAGATTTAACCCCAAGAGAGCAAAGTGTATTAGATTTAGTAGCCAGAGGGCTAATGAATAAAGAAATAGCTAGAGACCTAAACACCAGTGTCCGCAATGTAGAAAAGTATGTCAGTAGACTATTTACGAAAACTGGTACAAACAGCCGAACAGAATTAGTTCGTTATGCTCTAGAGCATGGGTTAACTAAATAGTATGATAGTCCTGCTCGCGTAATGGTAGATGAGGATGAACAACGACGCTTCATGGGAGCAAGATACAAGCAAGGGAGCAAGATGGTCCCACTCCACATTTTATTGAGCAGGGGAGTGGGGGAGTGGAGGAGAAGTTAAAGATAATAATATCAGGACTTAGGCACTGACATTGGAAAATCCAAAGGTTTTGTATTCCAGAAAGGGATTTAGCCAGATTTGTCTCCTAAATGGAAGTTGTTCTCGATCTTTACAGCAGTGTCCATTCTGAAGAAAAACCATTAATTAATATGGATGAAGCCTCTGTGCAACTTCAAGGACATCTCTAGGAAACCATCCCCATGAAGCCAGGAGAAGACAAAAAAGAAGATGATCACTATACTGCTCTATAAAACTGATACAAAGCGTCACATAACGTGACAATCTGATGTTTACTTCCTGCTTCCACTGAGGCCGTCGGCGGTTACTCATCCACAGGCATTCACGGTCGAACCGACCGCATCTCTCAAATTTATACTGGCGTTTAAATCTCTGTCTATTGACAAGCCACATGACTGGCAGTCATAAGTCCTTACATTTAATGGCATATCCTGAACATGACCACAGTTAGAACAAGTCTTTGATGATGGAAAAAACCTGTCAACTAATACTAACTCAGAACCATACCATTGACACAGAGCATGCAAGTTGTCTCCTAAACTCATAAAATCCTTGGTCGGCTATTGATTTAGCTAGCTTATGGTTAGCTAACATACCACTAACATTTAAATCTTCTATGACAACTCTGCCGTGGTTCTTGGCTAGATATGTTGTCAATTTATGAAGTGCGTCTTTACGGATGTTAGCTATCTTTCTATGTAGCTTGGCAATTTTCAGTTGTATTTTTCGCCAATTAGCTGAACCAATTTCTTTATTCCGGTTTAGATATTGTAGTTGAGAAAGCTTGGCTTCAAACTGGCGATATGACTTGACGCTTTCAAAGACTTTCCCATCACTTAAAGTTGCTAATGTTTTAATGCCTAAATCTAGGCCTACAACTTCAGTAGTTTTTGGTGTTAGATATTGAGTAAATTCATAAGCAAAACTTAAATACCAATCACCTGCCTGTTTACTAATAGTTATTTTTTGAGTAGTTGCTTCAATAGGTTCATAAGTTTTGACAATACCAATAAAAGGTAATTTATGATTCCATCCATTTAATTCTATTGGTTTTCCAGAATTATCAATTGTAAATGAATCAGACCTACCTTTCTTCTTAAACTTTGGGTATTTTCCTAATCCTTTAAAGAACCTTTTGAACGCTTCACCTAAGTTGAGCAAAGCATACTGGTAAACCTTAGATGACAGGTTTTTCATCCAAGGATATAAAGGCTTTGTGTGGTTAGTAAAAACTTCTCTGAGCTTACGTTTGCGCAGCATTCCGCAGGAAATATTTGGCTTGTAACCATCTTGATAAGCAGCATTCCATAAACTTAAGCCCCAGTTATAAACCCATCTTGAATAACCTGCGTGTTGAGCCAAGAGGGTTTTCTGCTGGTTATTTAGTTTGAGCTTTGTACGAATTGACTTGTAAATATTTCTAGCTATTTTTTGAGTTGACTACTGTATTTTTTCAACCCAGAGATAACTAGCTGATTATACTGCGTTATAACGTAAATTGTCAACTAAGTCAAAACTCCTGAAGGAGTACAAGCTTTGTTCATGTTTTTTGATCCTAACAGAGGATGGCGGCGGGTTAGTAATCGAGATAGTCGGACTCGAATAGATTGGGCAGAAGAAGTGAGGCAATTATTGGATGTAGACAATTCCATTTTCTCAAAAAGTCAAGTTAGTTTGTGATCATCTCAATACCCATAATATCGCTTCTTTTTATGAAGCATTTCCAGCTCCAGAAACCCACCCTTTAGCTCGAAGATTGGAAATTTACCATACCCCTGGCAATGGTAGTTGGTTAAATGTAGCCGAGACTGAACTAAGTATTTGATCGAAACAATGTTTAGAGCGAAGAATTTGTAGCAAAGAAAAATTGGGGGGTTGCACATTAAAGAATGATAATAGATTTTAAACTATACATATATTGAGGAAAGAATTATCCAAAAATATCTACTTTCGGATTTCATCATTCCTGACTGTGCAACGCCAAAATTGGAAAAATAATTAATTGCATGGCAAACCGAGCGTAACCAAACTGCCTCTAAGGTGAGCTGGCAATTCTCAACTGATCATGCCAGGGTTGAACTCAAACATCTTGATCCGGTTTTTGATACCGCCTAATACTCAATAATTATCACTATCAATTCAATAGCGATCGCTTGTTTCCTGCTACCAATTGACAATGATCGCCTGTTTGTGATTTTCCATTTTTCTTCAAAGATGTTATCTTTAAAATAGCAACTTTTTCCTGACTATTCTATTGCACTATTTTAGATTAAACAATCCACTACCAATAGCGTTTATGTGTAATATCATGTCCGGATAATTAGTGATAAAAAAACTTTCTCCTTCTCTTCTCCTTTCTTCCCTCCTGACTTCTAACTCCTGACTCCTGACTTCTCCATCATTTATTTATAACTGTTCAACCGGACATGGTATAAGTCCTAAATAAAATAAATAATGCTAAATAGCTTGCTCATTCTACTTCCTACTCCCTCTTTATCTAGAGATGTCTAATATCAAGAAAATATAAGTTTAATCACAAAATATTAATATTTGCCTCGAACTCTTACAACACTTGTTATCCTGAATACATCAATTTAACAAACTGTGATAAAAATCATGAGAGTATCAAAATCATCATTACATCTTGGCCAGTCAATATCTCTAGGAATTGTGTTGTTGCTAATGAGCTTTGGGGTAATGCTTGTGACAACAATAATGATAGCAAATGGAAGCTAAAAAAACAGCAGACCCCTTTCACTAAAATAAAGAGGTCTGGCAATTCAATTTAACAGAAACAGTAAGAATTTCTGTGAACTCTAGTAAAGGAAGTTCATAATAGAATAGCGACAAGTCTAATAAAAATACAGGTAGAAGACCCTGGTGTATAAACAGCGACTCCGCACGCTAGTTTAATCCTGCGGTGTCGCCTAAGCGCAACATCAGGAGTATATCAATACAGCTTTAATTATAGGGGTGGAATAGAGATCTTCCCACCCTATAAACGTACTAAAAGATTTTTTCCATGAGTATCAGTACCGCAGGTATTAAGTAGACCATAAGTAGCACTGAGTTTTTTCACTTGTTCTGTTTGTTTTGGGCTAGGATACCAGGGTTTAGTATGAGTGTAACCGTAGTAGGTTTCTACACCATCAATACCTAACTTAGCTGCTGCTTTGATTAGATCGGTAGCAGAACGCTTATAACGACAGGGATGAGCAAGTACCGCTAAACCACCAGCTTGTTGAATTGCAGTGATGACATTAGTAGCTTGATATTCTTGACCTTGAGTCGCTTTTCCTGTCAAATAAGGCTGTAGACTTGAGTGTTCTGGGTTAAAGCCATATCCTAGAATATGTACTTCAATATTAATTAAGTTGGCGTTAATTTCTACTCCACTCCACAAAGTCGGTGCTAACCGCTCGCGGTCTCCATCATTAGATTTCCAGTTTTCTAACCAACTTTTAGCTACTTGATAACCAGCAACAGTATGATGATCGGTAATGGCCAAACCTTTAAGGCCGATGGCAATTGCTTGCTCCATCAAACTCTCAGGTTTTAACTGTCCATCCGAGTAAATTGTATGTAGATGAAAGTTATAATAGTATGGACAGCTATGAGCATCAATAGTTTCAAAGATTTGCTTAATTTGAGAGTAGTTATTGGCCACTCGACTAGTCAAATCAGGAGCCAAAGCTATATTGATAGACATATATTTTAATAAATCGTTACTTTATCCAATATATCTAATTTTTATCCAAAACTGCTAATTAGCTCCAGCTAACTAATATATTAAAATTTTATATTTAAAAATATCTAATTGATTAAATAGTATTGATTTAATGAGAATGATGGGAAAAATTTCTATCAAAAAATAAGAGGGTATTTATACTGATTAAATTATTTTCGGTTAAATACTGATAATATCTGTGAAAGTAAGTAATTGATAATTGATAATTGATAATTGATAGTTGGTTATAGTTTAAATAGCTTCATTGTTTGATGGAATGGTAATGCTGAACTCAAAATAGTTAATGACGAATGTACGTCGCTAATCGGACAACTCCCCTAACTGGCTACTGGCTACTAAATATAATAATAATTGCCGATCTGAACAGAATATTAGTCCCAATTAATTTGTATTTTAAATAACATAAAAATCTTGAATAGACTGAATATAATACCAATTCACTCTAAGGATGTCACAAATAGTCAGCAACTGATGATGTGGAATAATAAGCTGAAATTATTGTAAACGTCAATACTTTAAGTCTATCAACTTTCATTTCGCGCCTTCTAACTTCTGACTTTTGACTTCTGATACCAATTCAGTTTAAAGATGTCACAAATAGTTTCAAACTTTAAATGTTAAATAATTTCCTGAAATTACTGTATAATTAAAGTTTTGTAGATCTATAAAATCTTACTTTTGACTTTTGACTTTCGACTTATAACTTCCGTGAAACGGTATGACTTCCATAAGGTGGGCATTGCCCACCCTAGACAGAAGCAGGATGACCCATATCGCAAACTTTAATTGATGGATGAGTAAAAAGAATCTGTTTCATTTTTAATACCATACTAACTTTGGTCGCTATTGCGAAAGACCCAAGCCATATCCAACAATTTTGCCCAACGTTTTTGTAACTGTTTCGGAGTACATTTAATAGTCTTCGCGATCGCTTGTTCATCTTCACCATTGCGCTTGAGTTGTAAAATTTGCTGTTGTTCAGGAGAAAGAGTTGCTTGGAAAGCTTCCCATTTATCAGAATTCATACCTAATTTTTGGTCAATGTCAGCACCTAACCATTGATGCACTAACTTCCAATTTTTAGAACAAGCAAATTTTTCAACATGATACTTAAAACGTTGTTGTAAATAATCCCGTTGACGAGAAGTTAAACCTAGCTCCTTATCAATATCAGATGCTTGATAATCTTGTAATTTTAGACGCAGATAATCAATACATTGGTCTTGACCTTGAACTTCTAAGTAATTGATTAATTCAGAAATCACGCGATCGCGCAATACAGCCTCAGCAGGGTCAACAGCTTCAGAAACCATTTGCTCCCGTACTTGTTGCACAGCAGAAGACCGACTAAAAGCTTCTGCATCTTCACCTTTGGGAGACTCAACTGCCATTTCAATATCAAGAGAAGTTTCAGGAGGTTGACCCTTAGCAAAACCTTGAGCGCGGAGTACAATCAATCTTTGACGATTCCGGCCAGGCAAACCAATTTGACGCTTGGCGTACTGTTCAGTAAATGCCATATATTCTGCTAATTCTAATTTCACTCTAGGAGTATAGTCTTCCTCCAGATTGTGTTCCCGGCGGAAAGCTCTTAAAGATTCAATATAAAAACCTTGCAGAAAATCCTCAATCAAGTTATAGCGACCTTGGAAACTCAATTGTGCTCTAAAAGAAGCAATATGACGATAAATCATAGAAGCTAGCAGAGAGTGTAATTCTACCCGACCTTGTTTAGAACCAAGTTTGTAGTATTGTACGCACTTTTGCAAGCGATGACGAGCCAAACTAAGTTGCCAAGATTGAACTTCACCAGAATTTTGAATCCGATTACTCTTTTGGCAAATCCGCTCTACTTCTTGGGCGATGCGAGTGATTATGGTTTCAGCTTTTGCTGGCTTACTTTTCAAAGTACCTTGCAATTCTTGCAAAACTACAGCAGCTAAAGTTTCAGTATTCATTTCTAGTACAGTATTCGCTGTATTGTGATTTTCAACTTTGCTGTTGTTAACTTCTGGAGCAATAGCAGGGTTTGTGTTCAGGGAGTTGGGGGTGTGGGCAATGTTAACAGTCATTTGATTTTACCTTTGGATAATGCACGGTAGGTGTACGAAGTAATCATGTAGAGTGATTAGGTGTTGGTTGAAATCTGTGTGATTCCTTTGTTGCCTCTACAGTTACGACTATAGGAAAGTTCACCCAACTATTTGCAGAGGAGGGTTCCACTTTTATGATGTGGTTTTTCTGTTAACAACCAATTCTCTAATTCACTATCAGAAGTATATTTTCCGGATTTCGGTCTAAAATCAACGAAAGCTAGATATAGATTGAAAATCAGAACTTTACTTACCAAATTATCCAACTCAAAGAGACTGTGACAATATTCAAATTGGCAGTGCCACCCGTGTAACAAAAACACAAGTGGCACAGTAGTAGGTCTTAGGTTGTAGGTTTTAGGTTGTAGGTTTTAGGTTTTAGGTTTTAGGTTGTAGGTTTTAGGTTTTAGGTTTTAGGTTTTAGCTTGTATAGTAGTCGAAGGAAAGGTGAGGACATATCAAAAACTGAAAACTCAGACAACGCCAGATTTTTCCTCCTGCCTTCTGCCTTCTGCCTTCTGCCTCCTGCCTTCTGCCTCCTGCTATATTAACCAATTAAGGCTTGCTGATTAAATCTAAAAGCATTGACTGATATTGGCTTGAGCCTTTTTAGAGTCCCAAAAAGTGCCCTTGTTTCCGCTCTTCATGCTCAAAAAGTTAGCATAAAAGGCAAACTAAGGACAGAAAAACTGAGGGACAAAACGCCCGCTCCTACCTCCTCTAAATTCTCCATTTCTCCTGTCTCCTGTCTCCTGTCTCCTGTCTCCTACCCCAGCAAAAAGACTTTATTCAGCAAACCCCAATCAGAGCTGTTACAGTTTCAACTCCAAGACCTTGCCTAATCAGATTTGGCTCTTGGCCAGTTAATTCCAGGATAGTGGATACTTGATATCCAGGATCAGAACCGTCATCAACAATTATGTCCACTAAATTTTCTAGACAATCAAATAATTCTGCTTTACCAGTAACTGCTCCTACATCTACTGGGGCCATTCCTTCCGCATCACTGGTAATGTGAGCTGATGTTGAAATGATGGGATTGGCCAAAGTCTCCAACAAAGACAAACAAGATTGATTGTCTGGAACCCGAATACCCGTTGTTTTTCGCTTAGGACTCATCACCAGCCGTGGGACTAACTTTGTGGCAGGCAACACAAATGTGTAAGGGCCAGGAATTAAACGTTTGATGATTCGGTAGGCTGAGTCACTCACAATAGCGTAATTGGCGATATTGGACAGAGAGGAACAGAGGAATGTCAGAGGTTTATCATTAGACAGTTGTTTAATTTGTCTGACTCGCTCCACAGCAGATTTAGCATAGAGGTCGCAACCGATCGCGTAAACGGTATCCGTAGGATAAAGCATCACTGCCCCATTTTTTAGATCGCTAATAATTTGTTCTACGCGTCTTTGTTGGGGTGTATCAGGATGAAGTTCATAGAATATTGCCATAATTATTATTTTAGATTATAGAAAAAGCATATGTTAGATTTTAGATTGGAAAAATTTACCAAAAAATGGGGTTTAAAGACCCGTCCTTTAGCGTAGCGGAGGAAGGCTTTTTAGAGGAAGGAAGAAATAATACTAAATCTCAAAAAGTTTGCTATATATCTTTAGTAATGGGGAGATGGGGAGTATTAAATGTAGTAAACTGACACTTATGCAATGATGCCCTGCGACGGATTGTTAAAAGCCTTTCAAAGTCTAGATTTTAGCCGTAAATATGCGCCCTACAAATTTGGCTTCTCCCCAACTATGGCCCAAAATACGCTCATTTTTGAACCGGAACTACCTAAAAGCTAGCACTTTTTGATACCTAAAAATCTTCAAACCTTTATTTGTAAAGACTTTGAGATTTAATCATCAGAGCAATCATTATTAATTATTAATTATTGAATCACCTACCACCTAAGACCTAAAATTTATGAAAAAAATAGCTTACCTTGAATGTCCCACTGGCATTGCGGGCGATATGTGTTTGGGTGCTTTAGTCCATGCGGGTGTTCCCCTAGAATATCTGATAGAAAAACTCAATCTTCTCGGCATTTCCCAGGAATATCAGTTAAGCACTGAAAAAGTTCATCGCAATGGTTTACTAGCTACGAAATTTCATGTCAATCTAACTTCTGCAAATCCTGAAAATGGAGAACCTCTAACTTTTGACCACCACCATCATTCTCACCATTCAGAAAATGACCAAAGTACGGAAAAACACAATCATTCTCACAACCGTCACTTGCCAGAAATTGAAGCATTAATCAAAAAAGCAGGATTGCCCCGACGTGCTGAAGCTTGGAGTTTAGCTGTATTTCACAAATTGGCTGAAGCTGAAGGTGCCGTACATGGTATTGCCCCAGAGAAGGTACATTTTCACGAAGTAGGGGCAACTGATGCTATTGTTGATATTGTGGGGACTTGTTTAGGATTAGATTGGTTGAATATTGACCAATTATATTGTTCGCCTTTGCCCACTGGTGGGGGTACTGTGCGGGCGGCTCATGGTCGGTTACCTGTACCTGTCCCAGCAGTGCTAAAACTTTGGGAGTTGCATCAGGTTCCGATTTATAGTAATGGCATTGAAAAAGAATTGTGTACTCCTACAGGTAGCGCGATCGCTTGTACTTTGGCCAGTAGTTTTTGCTCGCCACCGTCAATGTCTCTAGAATGTGTGGGTTTGGGTGCGGGTTCTCGCGATTTAGCTATTCCTAATATTTTACGTTTGTGGATCGGAGCAGGGGAGGTGAATACTCAACATTCTCAACTTACAGAATATCATTCTCCCAGTTCCCCACATCCACACCTAGAAACTGTAATGGTGTTGGAAACTCAAATAGATGATTGTACTCCTCAAGCGATCGCTTATACTTTTGATGCTCTATTTGCAGTAGGTGCATTAGATGTTTTTACTCAACCTGTGACAATGAAAAAATCTAGGTTAGGAGTGTTACTTACTGTTATTTGTCTACCGGAAAAGTTATCTGCTTGTGAGGAGGTAATATTTCGAGAGACTACAACTCTGGGTATTCGTCGCTCTACTCAAAAACGGGCTATTTTGCAGCGAACAATTGATCGGGTGCAGACAGACTATGGAGCAGTGCGGTTAAAAGTGGCAAAGATGGGGAATCAAATTGTAAATGTGCAACCTGAATATGAAGATTGTGTCGCATTAGCTAGACAGCAAAATATTCCTTTGATGAAAATACAGAAAATGGTATTACAAGCGTGGAATGGGCATCTTGCCCGTTCCTGATATTTTCACCGCAAGTGCTGCGCGCAGGTAACAGGCAACAGGGGGAATAATTTATATTTTGTATTTTGGATTGTTTGAACTATTTGTTAATATTAACTATTCCCTGTTCCCTGTTCCCTATTCCCTATTCCCTTGACTTTCTTTCCACTCTCCCTGCAAAGTAAAAGCTGCCCAATAATAAGGTTCTTTCCAACGAGTCTCAGAAACCATCTCCAACTGTGCTTTTCTTAATGCTTCTGTTGGTGATAATTTGTCTTGTAACATCAACCGATAGAATCTACTCATTATTTCGCTAGTAGCAGCATCGTCGATATTCCACAAACTGACAAGTACGCGAGGTGTACCTGCATACATAAATCCCCTGGTTAATCCTACTAACCCTTCTCCCCGTATTTGTTTTCCTAATCCGGTTTGACAAGCACTCAACACTACTAAGTCTGCGGAAAAATCCAGGTTGAAAACATCATGGAGACGTAAAAATCCATTCAGCAAGTTTCCCTGTGGATCTAGCATCGATAACACAATTCCAGAAAGTTCAGGGTTAATGCTATTAAGTAGTCCGTGGGTAGCAAAGTGGATAATTTTGTATTGATTCAGTTGAGAATTGATTACCTGGGTACGATTTGCCACAAAATCAAAGTAGGAGATAGTCTCTGAGTTTGGCAAAAGGGCGAGAATTGCTTCTGCTTCTGTTCGGGTTTCTGGGAGTCGTTGCCAAATTCCTACATCCATTTGTCGAGCGGCACGATTGAGGTTATATTGTTCCCTATTTTCATTCTGAGTTGATACGGCAGTTTTTAATCGGGTATCATCAGGACTAAAGATTGGATCGGCAACTATCGCAATGGTTTTGGGTGCAGTTTTTCGTTGTTGGGCATCTCGACGTAGAATACTTAAGGTTGATGCAGAAGGAAGATTGACAATTTCGTGCTTACTTATTAAAGGTAAATAATTTGCTTCTGATGAAGTTGTTGGTAAGGAAATGGCAGCAAAGGGAATGTAATGTAAAATGCCATCACTAACGATCGCCAAGCGTCGATCTTTCAGTTGAGGAGCAACAGGAGCTAAAATTATCTCATAGAGAGATTGAGAGATTTCTAATAACAAAGATGGATCTACTCGTCTATCAGTAATAGTAAAACGAAATTCTTTAACTATGTTTTCAATTAATGCTTTTGGAGGGAGTTCATGACTGGTAATACTATTTTTAGTAACCGCCCAAAGAAAGCTACGCTTCTTACCTAAAGCATATTGCAACAGAAGTGTATCATTATCCAGAATTTGTGCTTGAATCTGTTTTAAAGTGAGGGGTTGAGGTTGAGTGATAGCTGCATAACTCGGACTTTTTTCGCGGATTTTTGCCTGGACTTCTTGATATTTTCGGAGGAGATATTGTCGTTCTTGTTCGATGGCTGTTTTTTGTTCTAGGGTTTGTTTTTCACTACTATAAAGTTCTACTCGTCGTCGCTCAATGGTATCTAATTGTTGTTGTAAATTTCGTTCTTGAATGACTAATTTTGGTTCAACACCTTTGCGAATATCGGTGTTTGCTTCGGTGAGGAGTTCAAGGAGACTTCTTGCTTTAGAATGTTCGCTGATGTTGAGTGCTTGGGCATCATATCCTTGAGAGGGGTTTTGTTGATGCAGTTCCATTAATAAGTCGATGTAAAATTCATAATAGTCTTGTTTGGAGGTAAAAAAGGTAAGACGTTCTTCGGGAGAATTTTTGCTAATTCGTGTTTCTTCTATTAAAGAAATTGCTGTTTTTATTTGAGTTAAAGCAGTCTGGAGATTACCTTGTTTTTGTTCAACTTTAGCAATGCCAAACAAGTTTTCTGCTTTTGATTCGGGATAGTTCTTATCAAGTAATTCTAGGGATTTATTAAAGAACTGCAAGGCTGTTTCGAGTTCTCCTAAATTAGAATAAACTTTACCTATCTCTGTATGCAAAGAAGAATAATTTTTTCCATGAGAATTTAAGGCTTGTTTTAAAAAGTCTAAGGCTGTTTCTAATTCTCCGAGTTCAGAGTAGATTGCAGCAATATTCATAGAGATAGAGACTAATTTAAAAGGGTAATTTTCTTGGGAAATTGTCCAGGCTTGCTGATAAAATTTTAGGGATTTTTCTAAATCTCCGAATTGCTGGTAAAGTTTACCAATTTTATTCAAAATATCGGTTTTTTGATGATAATTTCCGAGTTTTTTGTAAATTATCAATGCTCGATTGTAAAATTCTAAAGTTTTTTCTTTCTCTCCTAATTCGGAGTAACTATCACCAATTTCACTTAATATTAAGGCTTGTTTGCTAGGATTATCAATTTTCTGAGCAATTGGCAAACCTCGATTGAAAGAATCTAAAGCATTTTGATAATTTCCAGCCTGAAAATAAATCCGAGAAATCCAAATTAAAGTATTTATTACTCCTTCATCAAAACCACTATTTTGAGAAACTCTATTAGCTTGATCAAAAAAGTATAATGCTTGTTTTGAGTCTCCTAATTCAGTGTAATCTTTACCAATTCGTATTAAACCTGTTATTTCTCGGTCTGCCCCAAGTTTTTGATAAATTATACGATATTGATCGAAGGCATTTAAAGCATTTTTAGGACTGTTAATTTGATAGCACAGTTTACCAATTTCCCTAAATACTTCTGTATTTGAAATTGTTTTTGATTGAAGGATTTCTTGAGAATAACTTAGGGATTTTTGGCATAATTCTAAAGCTTTGTCTGAATCTCCTAAATAGGCATAGATTCGACTCATTCTAATAAATATATCTAGGCTTCGTTCGTCTCGAAAAGGAGCATCATTTTCTTGCTCATAAATAGGTAGAGCTTGCTGATAGGAATCTAAAGCTTTTTTGAAATCTCCTAATATAGTGTAACTTTTACCAATTTCATAAATTGTCCAAGCTTCTCCTGAACGGTCATTATTTTTTTGATAAATACTTTGGGCTTGATTAAAAGTTTCTAATGCTTTGTTTGGGTTTTCTAATTCATAGTAAAGCTGACCAATAGTTCGCCAAATCCATGCTTCCTTTTTGTAATCTCCTAATTTTTGAGAAATTGGGATGGCTTGATAATAGAATTGCAAAGCAGTTTCTTTATCTCCAAATTTAATATAGTCTTCTCGAGCAATATTAATCAAAATATTTACTGCTTTTTTCTCTTCACCATTTTCTAGAAAAACCTTTCCGGCTTGCTCAAATGCTTCTAAAGCTTTCTCTTTATTACCTAAGTCATAGTAGATTTTTCCAATAGTTCTGAGACTATATGCTTCCTCACTAAAATCATTAATTTCTCGATAAAATAAAATAGCTTGACTATAAAAATCTAGTGCTTTGCGTTGACTTTCCAATGGATTTTTTAATTCATTTTTAGCAGTATATAGATAGAAATAGCCAATCCTACTGAGAGTCTTTGCCACTTCTTCAGGTTCGCCAATTTTTCGGTAAATTTTCAAAGATTTATTCAGAACTTCAAATCCTGTTTCTGAATATTTCAATCGATAGAAATAAATCCCGGCAATTTTGTCACGCAAGAGATTAGCTTCAGCTTTAAAATCGCCCGTTTCCTAGTAAACTTTCACAGCTTGCGTTAAAAATTCTACCATTTTTTCCAGGTTTTCTTGATTTCCATAGTATTCAGCAATTTTAATCAGAAAATCTGTCTCTCCTTGATTATCTGGCAATTTTTGATAAATCTTTCTTGCTTGCTTATAAGCCTCTACTTCATTTTTTTTATCTTGTAATTTAGAGTAAATATTTCCCATAGCAAACCAAATAATCGGCTGACGATATTCAAAAATTAAGGCAGTTTCTGAATCTCCGATCTGACTATAAAATTGACTACTTTCCTGAAGTATTTCTAATTCTTTATTGTAGAATTCTAATGCTTTTTCTAAATTTCCCGAATCAGAGTAAACTCTTCCTAAACTATCCAGAATATTAGCTATTTGAATACCATCGCCAATTTCTTGATAAATACCCAATGCTTCTGTGTAAAACTCTAATTGCTTTTCTTTATCCTCTAACCAACCATAGCGATCGCCCATCTTTTTTATCACCAGTGCTTTGCCTTTTTTATCCTCAATTGCTTGATAAATTTTTAATGACTGTTCGTATAATTCCAAAGCTTTTTGTTGATTATCTGACCACCAATAATCCACAGCAATTGTTAATAGATTTGCTTGGGCTTGAACTACCGTAAAATTATCGCTATTTTGAGGTGTAATTTCCCGATAAATTGCCATAGCTCGATTAAATAAATCCCATCCTGCTCCATCATTTTTATACTCAATCAGATTCAATTCACTCAGAAGACCCAAAACAAAAGCTTCCCCTTGTTTATCACCAATTTCTTGATAAATTGCTAAAGATTTTTGGAGTAATTTCTGTTTGCCTTCATTACCATCATATAAATATCGACTCTGAGCCATTCTATTCAGAATCCTCGCTTCTTCAGATAAGTTATTAATTTCCTGGTAAATTGCGAGAGATTTCTGATAAAGTTCTAAAGCATTTTCTGGAGTGCTATGAATTTTTTCTAACAATAATTGAGACTGACCAGAATTGACAAATAAACCATGAAATGATTGAAAATTTCTTTCTTTTTCCAGTCGTTCTAACTCAATAATATAAATACTACCAATTTGACTAAGAATAAATGCTTCCTGGAGGCGTTTATCAAATTCTCGATATAAATTTAATACTTTATTGTAGTGTTCTAATGCCAGCTTTGTTGCGCCAATATCTTTGTAAATTTCACCGAGTTTAATTAAGGTCAATGCCTCTTGAGATTTATCTCCTAATTTTTGCCATTTTAATAGTACTTATTCCCATTTTCTAATAGCTTGTATCTGCTGAGAAGGAATTGTTCTTTGTTGGGCAAAATTTTCAGCTTGATTAACAAATTGTTGTTTATTTATCGGAAGAACATTGTTTTTACTAGGTTCTGCTATTACAGATTTTGAAAAAATTAAAAAGTAGGCAAATAAAATTAGGTTTTGCTGAAATCTTAGTAAGATATTTATTTTATTTAAAAACATTTACTTATCACCTCCAGACGGCATTCATTAAACATCTCTAGAAAAGAGGGAACAGGGATAAATAATTGATACAGCAAATTCCACTTTAATGAGGTACACCCGTCGCGGGCAAGATCCCCGCACTTGCATTCATTTAATTGTTAATCTCTGTAATTTGAGGATAAGAATTGATTTTATTTTGAATTTTCATGCATATGTCTATTAGACTTCTGGACTATAAGAAAGTAAGAAGTAAAGAAAGAGGAAAAATGACTCTGGTGGTCGTGCATTGTCCGGCAATGTTTGTTATAAGAAAAGTGGGAGCATTTTGCTCCCGTGCTAGGTATTCCTGTTTGTTATATACTATTTCCCTGTATACCATTATTATCAAAATAATATGGGTCTAAAACCCCGCCTTTTAAGACGCAATATTTTTGGAGCGGAGTTCAAATCCCCGTTACAAAAATAACTTCTGTACGGGTGGTTCGCGTTTGCGGAGCATTCCGTAGGAAACCACCCCTACTGACTTCTGACTTCGTTAAGCAGGAATACCCTAAGTTTCTAACTGAAAGGATCTAAATCATTACATTCATCCTCATCTCGATCGCTAGGAGCATACTTAGAAGGTGGGCGATCGCTACTCCAGGCCCACCAACTACAACCACACTTACAATGATAAAATTCTTGCCATTTGCGACGACTATTTTCTCCATAGACAGGGGAACGTCGATTAATCCAAACTGCCTGTGCGTCTATTGTACCTGCCCCACATTTAGGACAGGAGAACTGAAAAACATGAATTGAAGATTCTGTCCATTGGGGAGGAGTTGGGCTAAATGCTTCCATAATTTATCCTATATACCATATAAGTTTTCTTATGTCAATATTGTAACTGAAAGTTAAAAAGCATTTCCTGACGGAATGCTCCGCAAACGGCAATTCAATACTCAGCATTACTGCTTAGATTTATAGTCAAACCGAAAGAAAAACAATTTCTAAGGATATTTTAACCCCTCTTAAATTATCTGGCGTATCAGCCGAGTATTTCAGCCCAAGCTAATAACTAAAAGTTGTTAGCCGAGAGTTAGTTAAACTGAAAAGAACAACTTATTTAGGATATAGCTTTGAAATTAAATTAAGCGTTAGAAGGAATAGAGAAAAATACAGTAGATTTATCCCATAAGAAGTACATAGATTAACAATTAAATGTTTCTATTTCAGGCATCTTGCCCACCATAGGTGTACCTTACTAAAGTAGAATCTTCTGTAATTAAGAGATTTTTTTGTAGTCAAAATCCAAGCCCCCGCGCATCCCCCAATTTTGGGGGACTAGAGCAAGCAAATTGACTCTTGTTCCCCCCCAAAGTTGGGGGGATAGGGGGGCAAAATTCAGTATCAAAAAACTTTTCAGATATCCTCTAAAATTGGTTGGGTTTTGATTCCCTATCTACTTCCTTCTTACTTCTTCCTTCTTACCTCTTCCTTCTTCCTTCTTGTTTCTTTATTCAACCCTAATCAAATGAATCTGTTATTAAACTTTATATCTTTAATTGGAATTGTAATTCTGTGTTTTATCGCATGGTTAGGTTCAGAAAATCGCCTAATTATTCCTTGGAAAGTTATATTTTGGGGAATAGGGTTACAACTATTTATTGGTTTACTCATATTTGTATTGCCAACCCGCGACCTCATTGCACAAATCAATAATCTCTTAAATACAG
Organism: Okeania sp. SIO1H4; assembly: GCF_010672695.1. Taxonomy (NCBI): domain Bacteria; kingdom Bacillati; phylum Cyanobacteriota; class Cyanophyceae; order Oscillatoriales; family Microcoleaceae; genus Okeania; species Okeania sp. SIO1H4. The sequence continues at coordinate 86,150 of NZ_JAAHGB010000009.1, read as the reverse complement.
TACTAGATGCTTCAGAAGCAGGGGCCAGATTTTTATTTGGCGGCTCTAATTCAGCAATTGTCCCAGACCCTAATCGTATTGTGGGACCAGGCCCAGCAGCTAGATGGATAGTTAGAACCGTAGGTACTCCTTATGTAGAAATTCCAGGCGATCGCCTCACCTCGGATAATCTGAATTTAGGCTTTATTTTTGCTTTTCGTTCTCTCCCACAAATCATCTTTTTTTCTGGGTTAATTAGTCTATTATATCGACTAAATATTATTCAGCCCATTGTTCAATTGTTTGCTAAAATTTTCCAAAAAACAATGAACATTAGTGGAGCAGAATCTTTATCTGGGGCTGCGAATATATTCGTAGGAATAGAATCAGCAATTGCCGTCAAACCATATCTAAAGGATATGACCCGCAGCGAACTTTGTACTATTTTATCTTGTTGTTTCGGTTCGATCGCCTCTTCAATATTAGGCATATATGCAGTTATTCTCAGACCAACCTTTCCTGGTATTACTGGGCATTTAGTATCAGCATCAATAATGACTATTCCTGCTTGTTTTGTACTATCGAAACTGTTGATACCAGAAACCGAGAAACCGAAAACTTTAGGTCATATTCCATCTGAGAAAAAAAAAGAAAATGACCAATTACCAAACCCAATGGATAGTTTAATGAATGGAGGGATAGATGGAGTAAAAATGGCAGTAGGAATTGTGGCAGTAATTATTGTAATTTTAGGATTACTTGCATTAGTTAATGCCATATTTAATGGTTTAGCAAATCTACCAAGTCCTATAGGAAATTTATTTCAAATAATTACTGTACAAAATATCTTAGGAGCGATATTTTTACCTCTAACTTTTCTCACTGGAGTATCTCTAGAATGGAACGAACTTTGGCAAGTTTCAATATTAATTGGACGTAGATTATTTGAAACAAGTATCCCTCCTTATTTTACTTTGGCACAATTAAAAGCGACCGGAGAAATTAGCGATCGTGGCTTACTAATAGTTAGTTATGTTCTTTGTGGTTTTACCCATATAGCATCCTATGGAATTTTTGTCGGTGGAATATCAAATCTCATACCATCGAGGCGATCAGAACTTTCTGCTCTTGGTTGGAAAGCTCTATGGGTTGGTACTCTTGCTACTTTAATGACAGGTTGTGTCGCCGGATTATTTGATTTTGGCGACCCTACTATTTTAGGTCTTTGATAGTAGATGGTAGGTGGTAGGTTAGTAGTTAAATATTCTGAGGAATTTAACTGATAATTTATAGCCATTGCCATTAGATATTTCCAGAAAAGAAGGAATAGGAAATAGGGAGAAATAATTGATGATTTTATAGATAAAAATTGATTTTATTTTGGATTTTTTGAGATGTCTATTAGTACTCTTGACTTACCAAATAATTAAGGTTTAAAGCCTCTCATTTAAAGGATAAAAGCGGTAGATATTCGGAGTTTCCCGTAGGGTGGGATGGCGTTAGCGGAGCGGGTCTGCAAGAACGGGTCTTGGAGCTGGCAGACCATCGACCAAGAGAAAAGAAAAAATTTTTCCTACCGCGTCAATCCTCTTCTTTTCAAGGAGAGGTAATTGTTAATTATTAATTATTAATTGTTGAAAGTAATTCCCGCTGCCCGTGAGGTACACATCTAGCGGGCAAGATGCCCGCACTACAAGAATTTTACCATTCAAATTTGTACATCATTTGTCCGAAATATGCTGTATGTAATATAGGATTTCTCAAGTTACTGAGGTACAGTGATTTTTTGATTTTCTATTCCCTACTCCCTAAAACAAATGAATTTTGTATCTCATCAGGGTGGAAATTGCTATATTAACCTTTCTCTTTCCTTCTGCCATACAACTTTTTTTCAGATACTGTATACCTAAATTATTCTGACTATAGTGACGATAATTTACAGAAAAAAATTAATTTGGAAGTTTAATATATAGGAAGCAAAGAGTTGCTTAAGAAATAGATTGATGATGAATCTGAAACATAGAAAAGCTTTTGCCACTTTTCCCTGTTGCCTGCTATAGTAATTCTAAATGATTTGTCAAAAATATCAGGATATATAAAAACTCTGAAACTTTTACAACTGATAACTGATAACTGAAATAAGATGGCTATATATATGAAAAAATTGCGCTTAATTAGCATAGGATTATTCACAGCTCTAACTTTATTTATTTTCAATTATATTGTCGGAAATTGGCATCAAATATCCTTACTTAAACCTGCCAAAGCTGAAGATGTTACTAATTCATTAATCACTCTGAGTTCTCGCTTATATAAAGACAGTAAATTTGAGATTGGAATTATAGAAGATTATCAACAAAAAATTATTGCTGGCGTACCAGTATTTGAATCCCCAGAAGGAAATTTAGCTTATACTGTAGTAGTCAAACCTCAAGTTAATTTACAACAATTAGATAATCAAACTTTAGCGATAATTGCCATAAATGAATTTGCTAGAGGCGAAGATTTTAAACCACAAGAATTTCAAATAATTAAACCAGGAGAAATTGCTTTACCTTGGAGCGGTAGTTTAACAATAAATAATAATACACAACCGATAAGTGGAATAATTTTAGCTCGTCAGATTGATAGAAATGTATTTTTATTGTTAATTAGTGCCACAGACGCAAAAACAGAAAAAATAACCCAAATTTTACAAGTTTTATCCAAGAGTTTAAAAGCAGTTTAAGCATTCAGCCTTCAGCTATCAGCTATCAGCTATTGCTTTTAGTTTAGGAAAAGCTTTATTAATTGTCTTACTACAAAAGTTTGCTCCCTTGCCCTTAAATTCAGTTGTTAATTTAAACATTATTCTTAAGAACAGAGTTTTGTTGCTGACTGCTAATAGCTGTTTGCGCAGTATTCCGCAGGAAATGCTTACAAAGCAGTTTAATTTCAATCAAAAAAATAATGCTTATAGCAATTAAAGGAAAGGTTAGGAGAGATGAACAGCTTAAAACTCAGACAATGTAATATTTTTCCTTCTTCCTTCTTCCTTCTTCCCTCTTCCTCGAATTTAAAAATTATGAATCCAGAACTTTCCGAAACTACCCGCTTATTAGATATCATGCCTGCTTCTGGGCGAATGATGACAAAAATAGTTGGTAAAAATCAACAACCTACCATTATTGAAACAACCTTTCCTTTACCTTGGAAAAATGACCGGGTAATCTATTTGAATTTTGACTTATGGATGAATTTACCCAAAGGACAACGGGATTTAATCATGTTACGAACTGTCAATTGGTTATGTGAAATTCAATGGTTTAAGCCTAATCTGAATCAAGGTATTTTTGCAGTTGGTTTAATAGGAGTAATTTCCCAATTAAGCGAAGCAGATGTAGTTGGAATATTAGTTGCTGGTGGTTTAAGTACAATTGGTTTAATCAAAATTTGGCAAAATAATCATAGTACACAAACAGAATTAGCAGCAGATGAAATGGCAATTAGAGTGGCAACCAGACGAGGTTATCAAAAAGCTGAAGCAGCAAATTATTTATTACAAGGAATTGAAAATGTAGCCAAAATTGAAGGGCGTAATAATCTGAATTTTACCGAGTTAGTTAGGTGTCAAAATTTAAGAGCGATCGCTGGTTTATCTCCTGTAGCAATTCCGGAAAAAGTGAGAAAAGAATAGGTAGTTCTGCATAGTTAAGACTTACACATAAACGCTATTAGTAGTGGATTGTTTCATCTAAAATAGTGCAATAGAATAGTCAGGAAAAAGTTGCTATTTTAAAGATAACAGCTTTGACTAAAAATGGAAAATCACAAACAGGCGATCGCTGTCAATTGGTAACAGGAAACAAGCGATCGCTATTGAATTGACGGCGTCGCACAGTCAGGAATGATGAAATCCGAAAGTAGATATTTTTGGATAATTCTTTCCTTAATATATGTATAGTTTAAAATCTATTATCATTTGAGCAGGAAATTTCAGTGGCAATTTGCCGTTGTTGAAGCTCTGAAGTTAATCATCTGATTGTCTAATCTGCTCTGTCCTCTGGTGGGTAATACCATTTTGATAAATGTTTGCTACAAATAACTAGGGGATTTTTTAGGAGTCAACCCACCCCTCGCCCCTCCCCCTCCCAACCCACCCCTAACCCCTCCCCTCCTGGGAGGGGAAGTCAGGAGTCAGGAGTCGTATGGGAATGGCTTCAATACCACTTTTTAGGTTGGAAATCATCTTTTTTGTCAAAGGGATGTCTCCTGAAAATTATTTTTATCCCTCTTACTATTCGTAACATTCTTTTTTCAAAATGGTATAACAACAACATAAGGCAATAATTTGCGCGTAACTTTGCTCCATCTACTTTATTAATTAGTGGTGGATTGGCAGAGTAATAATCCATATTTATCCACCCGAAAAATGGCAATGATAAAGCTGATATTTATAACCATCTATTAATAGAAATCCACCTTTATCAACCTGACAGTTTTCTACTGCAATATTAAAATTACTCGCAAAATTTACTAACCATAAATCAAAAGGATATTCCAGTCTATTGATAATTTCCTGAAGTGAATTGACAGTATTTTCTCTATCGGTTTTTTGCTCTACTAAAATAAATTTTACACCCTCTAAATGTTTTTCTTGACAAATACTCTCTTTTCTACATTTTTGCTGAAAAATTTTTCTCATATTCCAAGCTATTCCCATCAATTCCCCAGTTTCAACATGAGTGTTATGAATAGTAGCAATAACTATCGGCTTGTCAGATTTTTTTTCTATCAGAGAGACCAATAAATCTGGTCGGTAATATTTTTGATAGCCTAAATTTGAAACAACAGTTAAGCCACTTAATAAAGCCATTAACCAAATTAAAATTACCGCTTTTTTGCCAGTATTTGTGCAAATTAAGACATTCAAAAACTTACTTTTAACAAACTGCCGTTCAAAAATTTGCGCGAGAATTGCTGCTACAAAAATAATTACTGCTGGAAAATAAACAAAACTGTAACGGGCACCTCTAGTTAGGTCAATACCAAAAATATAAGTAAAACCAAAAAATAATAATTTACTAGCTAATATTACTCCGGCAAAAGTAATGAAATAAATACTAATATCAGAATTTTTTAAGCAATTAATAGTGCCACTAATAAATAGAGGAAATAGCCAGATGAAAAATAAAATCATCACCGCGACAGAAATAATGGCTATAGGAAAAATCGGAGATTCTATCGGCAATAAAAATAACATAGTAATCCCTGTAGCCAGGTATTGAAAAATCGGACTGAGCAAACTTTTTAAGTTACTATCGCTAATCGAAATCCATTTTGTTAATTCACTGCTATAACCATTTTTCCAAAAAGGCAGCCAAACTAAACCACCTGCTAAAGTTCCCAAAATTACTATGTAGAAACTAGCAAGTGATTTGATGAGAGTATGGAGAGAAAATTTACTTGATTTTTTGACTTTGAAACTAGAAAATTTATCTTTTTCTTTTGAGTTTAATACCTCGCCGTCTACAGGGTGTTGAAAATTGGTAGAAGTTTGAGTCCCCATCAAATTTTTCCTTCTTACTTCTTCCCTATTCCCTCTTCCTTCTTTGGTAAAAGTTTGAGTCCTCATCAACTTTTTCCTTCCTCCTTCTTCCTTATTCCCTCTTCCTTCTTTGGTAAAAGTTTGAGTATCCATCAATTTCTTCCTTTCTCCTTCTTCCCTATTCCCTCTTCCTTCTTTGGTAAAAGTTTGAGCCTCCATCAACTTTTTCCTTCTTCCTTGTTGCTTCTTCCCTCTTCCCTCTTCCTTCTTCCTTCTTCCTTCTTCAACAAAAAATAGAGAAATTAATACCATTGCTTCGGCACAGAGAGTCAAAATAAAAAAATAGTGGATGGCAATACCTAAACTATTAACTACTACCCAAATAAATGCCGTAAAAATTGGCAAAGATTGACCTTGCTGAAAATGGCGAATACTAATAATTAAACAACTAAAAGAAGCAATAACAAATAAAATAGCTAAAGTATAATGACGTGCCTCTTGGGCAAGATAAATACCATAAGGAGAAACAGCCATTATTGCAGCAGCAAGTTGTCCCACTAACCGAGAATCAAAAGCCAACTTAGCCAAACCATAAATAGCAGGAATAGAAGCAACACCAAATATAACACTCAAAGACCGCGCACCCCATAGAGAAACTAACTCCCCTTCTTTAGAAAAAAACTGCATCCACCAATGAGTCAAGATAAAATAGACAGGTGGGTGGTTACTATGAGTTAATAGGTGATCGACAACATCCTTAATTTCGGCGTTGGGATGAAGTTGCAGGGGTTGGAGTAAAATATCAGGAGCGATCGCTCGATCTAGCGGTACATCCTGGAAACTATTACCCAAACTAAAAACCAAAGTAGAAAATTCATCCGTCCAAGGTGGTTTACCATCTAAATTAGTCAGACGTAAACAAGTAGCGATCGCTATCCAAACTAGCAAAAGTAACCATTGACTATGTAAACTTCTGCGCCAAAAGTTGACTATTTTCTGATTAATATCTCGATTAAACTTTCTCACTCTTACTTTTAACCTAATAAATATGACCGCTTTCAACTTGACAAACCAAAACCCAGAGACAATTTTAAATCGCGCTTTAGAAGGTTATGACCTATCTACAGCAGAGACACTATTATTGTTATCCCCAACTTCTCAAGCAAATTTCGGAAAACTTGCCTTAACTCAACTTCCCACAGAAATAACCACTATCCAGAAAACAGCAGATCAACTCCGACAACAACAAGTAGGAGATACTGTTACTTACGTTATCAACCGGAATATAAATTTCACCAATATCTGCGAACAACATTGTAGTTTTTGTGCTTTTCGCCGGGATGAGGGAAATGCGGGTGCTTTTTGGTTAGATATCGGTCAAATTCTGGAAAAAGCTAATGATGCCGTGCAACGAGGGGCAACAGAAATTTGTATGCAGGGAGGATTAAATCTTCAAGCTAAAATTGCAGGTAAATCTTTACCTTATTATTTGCAAATAGTAAAAAGTATTAAAGATGACTTTCCTCAATTACATTTACACGCTTTTTCTCCCCAAGAGGTACAGTTTATTGCCAGAGAAGATGGCATGAGTTATGAATATGTAATTGCTGCTTTGCGGGATGAGGGGGTCGGGTCGATGCCAGGTACTGCTGCGGAAGTTTTGGATGATGCAGTGAGAAGAGTTATTTGCCCAGAAAAAATTGATACGGCGACTTGGTTAGAAATACTCAGCACAGCACATCGTTTGGGAATGCCAACCACAAGTACGATGTTGTGCGGTCATATTGAAACCCCTCAACAACAAATTTTACATTTGGAGAGGTTGCGCTTTCTCCAACAAACTGCCATTGAAAAAAATTATCCGGCGAGAATAACAGAATTTATTTTATTACCATTTGTCGGGCAAGAAGCACCTGCACCTTTGCGTCGGAGAGTGGGACGCGACCAACCTGTTTTGTTGAATGTTTTATTATTAACGGCAGTGTCGAGAATATTTTTAGGAAATTGGATAATTAATCATCAACCAAGTTGGGTAAAAATTGGTTTGGATGGAGCAAAGGAAGCGTTGAAGTGGGGTTGTAATGATATTGGCGGTACGTTAATGGAAGAGCATATTACAACAATGGCAGGTGCTGTTGGAGGTACTTGTATGGAAGTCGAAAGTTTGCAAGGAGCTATTAGGAGTTTAGGAAGAAATTATCAACACAGAGATACGCTTTATCAGTATTTGTAGGTTGGGTTGAGGCAACGTTAGCGTAGCTTATCCGCAGGATAAACCCAACAAAGAAAGTAAAAGTTATATATATAGCAACTGCCAAAGCGGTTAGGACTTATGCTAACGATCAATCTCAGACAGGGAAATGCTTTCCCCCCTATTCCCTATTCCCTGTTCCCTGCTATAGATTTGTTGGGTTGCGCTGTCGCTTAACCCAACCTACAAATTTTATCTGAAAAAGACTTTTGCAAGAAGTATAGTCATTTAACTTTAGATTGAGACAAAGCTTTCTTGCTATGAGGGAGTTTCAGACGAAAAAACGCCTCATTTTTAAGTTAAACTACTATATAAAATAAGGAAACGGGAAAGTTGAACATAATCTCAATTCATCAATCCCGTTTTAGGCAAAATTAAAATAAGGCTTTAGTACAGCGTGGCGAGGCAGATAAAATCAACCATACAGTCTTCTGCCTTCTAATACTAAATAGGGTTTACCGATCTAATCTAAAAGCATTGACATATAAAGACAAGTGCCTTTTTGGGGTCGAAAAAAGTGCAAACTTTTCAGCTCTCCATGCTCAAAAAGTTAGTATTTTAGGCAGGAGTTTGGCAGAAAAATCCCAAATTGACAATTCTTACTCCTACCTCCTCGCTCCCGATCCATTTCTCCCCTCCTGGGAGGGGGAGGGGCGAGGGGTGGGTTGTCTCCTGTCTCCTGTCTTCCCCTCCTGGGAGGGGGAGGGGCGAGGGGTGGGTTGTCTCCTGTCTCCTACCCCTACTAAAGAGCGCAAACCCTAAATAGACAGGCAATATTACATCAGACCCATGCCAGGCATACCCATGCCGCCCATGCCACCCATGCCGCCCATGCCGCCCATGCCGCCCATGCCACCATCCATATCTGGCACCGCAGCTTTCTTCTCAGGTTTCTCAACAACCACAGCTTCAGTAGTTAATACCATACCAGCAATGGAACCCGCATTTTGCAACGCAGAACGTACTACCATTGCCGGGTCAAGAATACCAGCAGCAATCATATCTTCATATTCACCAGTTATGGCATTAAAACCAACACTGAAATCAGTAGAACGTACTTTCTCTACAACTACCGAACCCTCTGCACCAGAATTATCAGCAATCTGACGTAAAGGTCCTTCTAAAGCACGTTTGACAATATCAGCACCAATCTGCTCTTCCTCACTTAAACTACCTTTCAATTCATCAATCTTAGTCGCCAAATGAATTAAAGTAGTACCACCACCGGGCACAATACCTTCCTCTACAGCAGCTTTAGTAGCATTCAAAGCATCTTCTATTCTTAACTTGCGGTCCTTAAGTTCAGTTTCTGTTGCTGCACCAACTTTAATCACTGCTACCCCACCAGCTAACTTAGCGATACGCTCCTGCAACTTCTCCTTGTCATAATCAGAATCACTCTCTGCAAGCTGTCCGCGAATTTGAGCAATGCGCTTTTTCACTTCCTCTGCTGTATCCCCACCAGCAACAATAGTAGTGTTGTCCTTGTTAATAGTGATTTTCCGACCAACTCCCATCATATCTAAATCTGCCATCTCCAGATTCAGACCTATTTCTTCAGAGATAAGTTGACCACCTGTAAGAATAGCAATATCTTGGAGCATAGCTTTACGGCGATCGCCAAAACCAGGAGCTTTCACAGCAGCAACATTCAATACACCCCGTGCTTTATTCACCACCAAAGTAGCTAAAGCTTCCCCTTCAATATCCTCAGCAATAATTAAAAGAGATTGACCCGCACGAGCAACTTTTTCTAGTACAGGTACTAAATCTTGAATAGAGGAAATTTTCTTATCAGTGATGAGAATGCGAGAATTTTCAAACTCAACTACTAACCGATCTTGGTCAGTAATAAAGTATGGAGAAAGATAACCACGGTCGATTTGCATCCCTTCAACAACTTCTAAATCCGTAGAGAGAGACTTAGATTCTTCAACAGTGATTACCCCATCTTTAGTCACTTTATCCATTGCCTCAGCAATCATTTGTCCTACTTCTGCATCGCCACCAGCAGAGACCGTAGCTACTTGAGCGATCGCTCCTCCTTCTACTGGTTTAGCAACTGCTTCTATTTCTTTGACTAGCTGATTAATGGTTTTTTCAATCCCTTTACGCACTGCTACTGGGTTTGCACCAGCAGTTATGTTTTTGAGACCTTCTCTAATCATAGATTGGGCTAAAACTGTAGCGGTAGTTGTGCCATCTCCAGCAATATCTTTTGTTTTGGATGCCACTTCCTGAATAAGTCTAGCACCTGTATTTTCTAGGGGGTCTTCTAGCTCGATATCCTTGGCCACGGTAATCCCATCATTCACTATGTGTGGTGCGCCAAATTTTTTCTCTAATAATACATTTCTACCCTTTGGACCCATAGTGATTCGGACTGCATCAGCTAGGGAATTTATTCCTCGCTCTAGAGCGCGTCTGGATTTATCATTAAATTCTACAATCTTGGCCATATACTTTCTCCTATTGCTTCCAAATAAAAATTTAGCACTCGGTGAGGTAGAGTGCTAGTTCGTGGAAACCGTACCTATAGCAAAAGGCAGAAGGCAGAGGGCAGAAGGCAGAAGGAAAAATCTTGCTTTGTCTAGGTTTTAGGCTTTATATTGCTAAAACTCAAAAAATTCATTGGACAAAATGATTCTGTAGCTGAGTGGGAAGAGAGGGCAAAAAAACGAAAAGAATTCATCAATTCAGTATTTATGGGATGGCGATCGCCAGTTTTTCAAGGAACACAGCCTCTGGGAAAAGTATAATGTCGTGAATATAGCGGAAATTGCTGGAGATGGCTGTTATTGTCCATCTGTTAATGGCTTTGGTTAGACCAATGCTATTTTTAAAGTTTTTGCGGAACATCTAAAGTTCGACAATATTTAGATGTTTTGGTGTTGTTGAATGTTGAATATTTTTTGTCTGGAATTTATCTGAAAAAATCACAATTGTACATTCCATCAATAATAAATATTATTACCATTACAGCAACACCTAAACAGGGCTTACCGATTAAATCCAAAAGCACTGACAGATAAAGAATTTAGCCTTTTTAGGTAGAAAAAAATCCCTGGTTTTCAGTTGAAAACCCTCAAAAAATTAGGATATAAGGCAGAATAATAGCAGAAAAATCAAGGAACAAATATATCTGACTATCTTCTAATTAATTCCTTGTTTCTCCTCACTACTCTCTACTCCTGACTCCTGACTCCTGACTCCTACCCTTGTAATTTTCAGGATTTTTGAAACAAAATTAACTTGTTTTTTGCCTTGCTGCAAACATTCTTTCAAAGCTCATCGCAGCAACTCCAATAATCACCAATAACATTCCCAAAAGTTGTTTTAATAATAAAACTTCTCCAATAACCAAAAGAGCAAATAAAGCAGTCAATGCCGGACCAGAAGTACCAATTATAGATGCTCTTGCAGCTCCAGCAAATCTAATAGCAAAACTATTTAATACATAGCTAGAAAGTGTTAAAATTCCCAGAATAATACCACTAACAATTAAACCAGACCATACATTAACACTAGGGTCCATATTAATATTAACTGACCATTCTGTCGGTAAAGGCATCATCAAACCTAAAGCAGAAAATACAAAAATTCCGGCAAAATTCACTAAACTAAAAGGAATAGGATGAAGTTTTCCTGCTGACATTTGTGTGAGAATAACATACCCAGAAAAAGTAATTCCAGCACCCACAGCAGCCAAAATTCCTTGTTGATAATCACCCTCTCCACTAGGAAGAACTAAAAACCCTCCTATAACAATCAGAACCATAGCAAAAATTCTTATCATAGAAGGGCGATCGCCAAATAATCCCCAAGATACTAAAACAGTAATAATTGGATAAATAAAGAAAATTGTAATAGCAATAGCAGTAGGTATATTACCTATAGAAATATATATTAATACCTGAGATAAGAACAAAAAGAAAGCACTACCAATAACCTTCCACCATAAAGAAAAATCTTTGGATTTGATCAGGCGCTCAATATCGCTCCAAACCGCAGGATAGAGAAATGTTGCGACTATGGGCATCAACAACATTACTACAATGAGTCGTAGTAATAAAATTAACAAAGAATTACCAACATTAGGATTTATCAACCCTTCCACCGGAAATAAGCCGAAAATTGTACTAGGTTGTGGAGGCGTATTAAGGATAACTTTAATACAAACATTAAATAAAGATAACAGTGCTGCTGAAAGTAAAGCCAAAATCAAACCTACCTGAACTTGAGAAGCAGATTTTTTAGGTTTAGCAGTAGACTCAGTTTTGGACTTAGGGGATACTTCTGAGGACTCCACAGGAGATGTCGTCAACATTGATTTTCCTGAAGAAGTAGTATTTGCTGAGTTGTTAGACCCAGACTGAGAAACTTCATAAGTTCTAGATGAAACTGTATGATTATTTTCCAGTTGTGCCTGAAGACGACTGACCAAAGCTTCTAGAATGACCTCACCCTGCTGTTCCATACTACGCATACTATTTAACTGTACAGAAAGGTCACTTTGGTAACTATCCAACTCCTGTTTTAATGCCTCAAATGTCCCACTCACAACACCAGATAAAGAATCTCCAAATTCATTAGTAGTCCCATAATAGTTATTTGAAGGATTAGTCATTGGTAACTCTCCCCCTGGAATACCAGCTTGTTGTAGTCCCGGATCGACACTCTCCGTTAAATCTCTAATTTTTTGGCCTAACTGTTTTTGTAAGTTATTAGCTAAAACCTGGGCTAATTGTTTAAGCCATAATTGTTGCTGGGCTATTTGTCGCTGAGATAAAGATTCGAGTTGTTTAGATTGCAACTGTTCATATTGCTTTCGTAATTTACTGATATCCTCATTAAGCTGTTCTTTCTCGACTCTCAGTCTGTATACATCTTGGCTTAACTGATTTGTCAGATTTTGGCGAAAACTATCTAAGTCTTGAATCACTAATTTCAGGACTTCTTCTGGTGATTTGGGAGTTTCGGCTCCCTGATTTGGGGGTTGAGTATTCATTTTCCCTATAGGTCTTTTAACTAATACCGCGAAAAGTCCCACTCCATAAGGTACGTTGGGATTGGGGCAGAACTAATAAATATGTGGCAGTAATTCCCCACACAGCCCCTAATAAATCGCGGGAATTGATTGTGCTTTAATATAATAAATGCTGGAACTCCAGTATTAATCTCGATAACTAAGTGAATCTCAACAATTAGCCTGTGGAAGATGAGTATTTGCTTCCCTTGTATTTAGGCATTGGCTGTTGAATTAGGAAGCCCACTATAAACAAAGTTTGCTGTTGGGTACTTCACAGGAAAATTGGGTCTGAAGCCTCGTCCTCAAAGGAGGACTTTTCCTAAGATTTCTGTAGCAGAAAATATGCTATAATCTTTAAATTAGTTTCCTATGTTAGTCGCAGTTCTGCCCCAGCAAAACGTCAACCCACCGAAATCTATCGTTCAGTAGGAAGATCAGCGCCTTTAGGCCGGAGAGGATGTCAACTTTTACAGTTTCTTTCATATATATACTTGAATGAATAATGTCCCATTTTTATCTATCTGACTATTCTTTAACTGAATTTAGCTATAAAATTGGGGACATATTACCTCCACGATATCTCCACATTACATGATGATTAAGCTTTAATGCGGAAAGTTTATTTTTTAACTGAGATACTTTTCCTTGACTCAAATATTGACGAAGATGTCCAAGGTATAATCATCAAACTAGCAAAACTAATATTTGATCGGGAATGGGCAGTCTTTCATCATTTTGTTGCTGCTTGCATTGCTCATAATAATTGATATATAGTAATAGATTGTGAGTTTTAAAGAGTATTATGACAGCCCAAGAAATCATTCGCTCAATTGAAGCCGAGGAAATAGAAAACCTCAAACAAGGCTCGAAAAAGAAATTGCCTCAAATTTATGTAGGTGACACTGTAAAAGTCGGAGTCAAAATTATAGAAGGAGGAAAAGAAAGAGTCCAGCCCTACGAAGGTACTGTAATCTCCATGCGGAATGGAGGAATCAATGAAACTATTACAGTTCGTCGTGTTTTCCAGGGTGTAGGAGTAGAAAGGGTATTTCTGCTCCATTCTCCTAGAATTGCTAGTATAAAACTAATCCGTCGAGGTAAGGTGCGTAGAGCTAAACTTTACTACTTGAGAGAACGTATTGGTAAGGCCACCCGTGTCAAGCAAAGATTCGATCGTCCTTTATAGTCTCCAAGATGGTTTAAGAAATTATTTGGAACTTGATGAAAAGTTATGTTATACTAGATCAAGTAGAGGTCATTAAGATTTAATCTAAGGCCTCAACTATGCGCTCTTAGTTCAGTTGGTAGAACGCAGGTCTCCAAAACCTGATGTCGGGGGTTCGAGTCCTCCAGGGCGCGCTTAATACTTAAAGTTAATCAAGATATTCTTTCATCGTAGATATTTTTATATCTACCCAAATTAACCAATAATATTTTTGTATAGAGAATTTTTACTAAGGCAAAGGTTTCCTAATTATTTCTATGCGAATTTTACTGCTGTCGCTGACATCAAAAGCAGTTATTAATTGCGGACAATATTTGTGCTATAGTAAGTAGATTGCTGAGACTCCAGTGTATAAATGTAATATTATCAGAATCTTCCTTGAGATTCTAAGTCGTACCGATGAACTAAGAATCTGAATCTATAAAACAACCATTAGCAATAGTATTTGGGAAGACTATACAGTAAATACAGTAAAAAATCCCAACAATTAAGTATAAGTAAATAAATTGAAAATCCAAAACTTAGGGAGATAAGTTATTGTGGCCAAAAAAGAGGAAGTTAGAGTACAAGAAAACAAGGAAAGTTTCCAGCTTCTAGCTTTTTTCAAAGAAACAAAAGAAGAACTAGATAAAGTAGTATGGCCAAGCAGAGAGCAGCTCATCAGTGAGTCTGTTGCTGTACTGTTAATGGTTATTCTCTCGGCAACAATCATTTATCTAGTAGATGAGTTCTTTAGTTGGGCAGCTGGGGTGGTGTTTGGATGAAATTATATCCTGAAGAAACACAAGACACAACGCAATCAAACCAGGGGGAAGAAAAGCCCAGAGAGTTTCTCAAAGGAGAATTACGATGGTATGCAGTACAAGTTGCCTCTGGTTGCGAAAAACGAGTTAAGGCTAATTTAACCCAGCGTATTCAAACTCTTGATGTTGCAGATAAAATATTTAAAATAGAAATACCTCATACACCCGCAGTTAGGCTTCGTAAAGATGGCAGTCGCCAACATAGTGAAGAAAAAGTTTTTCCTGGCTATGTATTAGTACAAATGAGGCTAAATTGGATAGAGGAACAAAAAAAATGGACAATTGATGACGAAGCATGGCAGGTTGTCAAAAGTACCCCACATGTGATTAACTTTGTAGGGGCTGAACAAAAGCGTCGCTATGGAAGGGGTCGTGGTCATGTTAAGCCGTTACCACTGAGTCCTTCAGAAGTAGAAAGAGTCTTTAAACGAGCTCAAGAGCAAGACCCAATGCTCAAGGTGACAGTGGCAGAAGGAGATCATATTACAGTTCTCTCAGGGCCATTCAAAGAGTTTGAAGGTGATGTAATTGAAGTAAGTCCAGAAAGAGGTAAATTGAAAGCGCTATTATCCATTTTTGGACGAGATACGCCAGTAGAATTAGAATTTAATCAGGTAGAAAAGCATAAATAATGGCAAAAAAAGTCGTGGCGCTGATCAAGTTGGCTATTACGGCGGGAAAGGCTAACCCTTCTCCGCCTATAGGTCCTGCTTTAGGTCAGCATGGTGTGAATATTATGGCGTTTTGTAAAGAGTATAACGCCAAAACTGTAGACCAAGCTGGTACAGTAGTTCCAGTAGAAATCTCGGTTTATGAAGACCGTAGTTTTACTTTTGTTCTGAAAACCCCTCCTGCAGCAGTCTTAATTAAAAAAGCAGCAGGTGTAGAACGTGGTTCAAGTGAACCAAATCGTACAAAAGTAGGCTCAATTACAAAAGCTCAATTGCAAGAAATAGCCCAAACAAAAATGCCAGACCTCAATGCTAATGACATTGAAGCTGCAATGAAAATTGTAGGAGGCACAGCTAGAAATATGGGTATTACTATTGCGGATTGATTTGATTAATTAATCCAATTCCCAAATATCTGTATTCTAAAGTAGAAATAGAAACAAAAGTAAATTGATATTAGGGGGAGAAGCAGAGCTTCGTTAAGTACCCCAGGAGAATAAAATGCCAAAAAAAGTCTCTCGTAGATTAGAAGAACTGAGAAAAAAAGTAGAAGAGCGACCTTATGAACCTGAAGAGGCGCTTCAAGTTTTAAAAGAAACAGCTACAGCAAAATTTTCAGAAGCAGCAGAAGCTCATATTCGCTTAGGGATTGATCCTAAGTATACAGATCAACAGCTACGAACTACAGTGGCCTTACCCAAAGGAACTGGTCAAACCGTCCGAATTGCAGTCATTGCCAAAGGTGAAAAAGTTAACGAGGCTCTGGCCGCAGGAGCTGACTTAGCTGGATCGGAGGAGCTAATTGAAGAAATTAGCAAAGGGATGATGGATTTTGATACCTTGATCGCTACACCTGATGTGATGCCTAAAGTAGCTAAACTAGGGCGTTTATTAGGACCGAGAGGTTTAATGCCATCTCCTAAAGGCGGTACTGTAACTTTCGATCTGGCACAAGCTATTGACGAGTTTAAGGCAGGTAAGTTAGAATTTAGAGCCGACCGCACAGGTATAGTTCACGTTATGTTTGGTAAAGCTTCTTTTTCTGTAGAAGATTTGCTGATCAACTTAAAGGCTTTACAAGATTGTATTGACCGTAACCGTCCTTCTGGTGCAAAAGGTCGCTATTGGCGTAGTATATATGTATCAGCAACAATGGGACCATCAATTGAAATTGAAGTTAGTGCCCTGCGGGATCTAAAATTAACAGCAGAAGCTTAATCTATATTAAATAAGTGGTCAGCTTTCAGCAGATTTTTTTTGAGATGCCTTCGTTTGCGGAGCATTCCGGAACGGAAAGGATATTTTAACTTGTCCAAGGGCTATCCGGCAGGTTGGAAACCGGGTATTTTTACCCAAAGCAATAAAAGCTGATGGCTAATGGCTAATCGCTGATAGCTAGTTAAATAAGATTTCTCAAGCTAAAATAATTAAAATCAAAGAGCTTAAGACAGCAGGTGCTAATAGCTTAATTTCCTGCCGAGGTTCAAGGATTAACAATTCAAAAACAGGTATAAGGGATTTTTGTCGAAATCTTTAATAAGTTACTTGTTTTGGATTCATAATTCTTTGCCCTGGCAGATAGTATAATCCGCCAGGGTTTTTGGTTTGTCAAGGAGGTGATAAATATGGGCAAAACGAAGGAACAAAAACAAGAGATGTTGGCAGACATCAAGCAAAACTTGAGTGAAAGTCAGCTAGCACTTGTAGTTGATTATCACGGACTATCCGTGGCAGAAATTACAGACCTGCGTAGACGACTACTGCCTACTGGTAGCTGTTGCTCTGTAGCTAAAAATTCTCTGATGGGAATAGCAGTTAAAGAAGATGCCAACTGGCAACCTATGGAACAGTTGTTGGCAGGATCTAATGCTTTCCTATTCCTAAAAGATGATATCGGCGGTGCTATCAAGGCGTACCAAGAATTCCAAAAAACCACCAAAAAAACAGAATTTAAGGGTGGTGTGATGGAAGGGCGACTCCTGACTCAAGATCAGGTTAAAGCGATCGCCGATCTACCATCTAAGGAAGAGTTACTTGCTAAAGTGGCTGGTGCTCTCAACAGTATAGCTACTAAGTTGGCTGTTGGTCTAAATGCTGTACCTACTCAACTTGCCACTGGTATTAATGAGGTTCCAGCTTCTGTAAATAGAGCTATTAAAGCAATTTCAGAAAAAGAACAACAAGGCGATGGTGCCTAACACAAACAACATGAATTTTTGACTAATATCCTATCAGTTTTATTATGAGAATAATTCCAGTAATTTAACTATATTAAAGGTAATAAAAAAGTCTAAATTCTAGCGAAAAAATAACTACAAACTAACAAAAAATAGGAGATTACTAATGTCTGCAAAAACCGACGAAATTCTAGAACAACTTAAGTCTCTTTCTTTGCTCGAAGCATCTGAATTAGTTTCACAAATAGAAGAAGCTTTTGGTGTTAGTGCTGCTGCTCCTGCTGGTGGCATGATGATGCCTATGGGTATGCCTGGTCCTGGAGGTGCTGCTGCTCCTGCGGAAGAAGCTGAAGAACAAACTGAGTTTGATGCAATTCTTGAAGAGTTTCCTTCAGATAAGAAAATTGCTATTCTTAAAGTGGTTCGTGCCATTACAGGTTTGGGTCTGAAAGAAGCAAAAGATTTGGTAGAGTCTGCACCTAAGCCAATTAAAGAAGGTATTGCTAAAGAAGCTGCTGAAGATATTAAGAAGCAATTAGAAGATGCAGGAGCTAAGGTGACAGTTAAATAGTTATCTTTGGGAAAATATTTAGTGAATAATATTCACTATAACATTAGACAAATTTCTCTATAAACTTAGAGAATGTTGATATTTTTTTTACAGCCTGTATCATTGATATGGGCTGTTTTATCTGAAAATTATAGCGGTCTTGATTAAAATTAAAATTCCGCACGACAAAATATAGTACATGAATTTGGAAAAAACTTGAGACAGCAGTTTTTATCTTTTATCTTTGTTGTAAAATAATAGGTAATCTATCTTCGCCCCCACCAATAATAACCACTTTTGTATTAGGAGAAGCTGCTCACTTTTCAGTAGCTTCAATAGCTTTTAACTTCAAGACTTGTTCAGTTAATCCTTGAGAAAGTAATTTTTGAGCATTTGCCATACCTTGAGCTTCTATTTTTTTTCGTTCTGCCTCTTGACGTGCTTTTTCTAATTCAAATTGCATTCGCTGGCTTTCTTGTTCTGCCTTTAATTTTTCTTGAATTGCTTGTTGAATATTTCTAGGTAATTAAATATCTCTGAACAAAGCTGACTCAACTATAAAACCCAAAGGATTTAACTCTTGAGTAAGTTTTTCAAGTAAACTGTTGGCTATTTCCTGTCTTTTCTCACTATAAATATCTCTAGATTCATAGTTGGAAGTAATTTCCCGAATTAGGGAACGGAATCGAGAAATAATAATTTCTTTTTCCTCTAAACCAATATTTTCATATACTTGTCCTGCTTGTTCAGGGTCAATTTTATATTGAAGACTGACATCTATTTGAAAGTTTAATCCTTCTTTGGATGTAGCAGTAACAGTTTCTTTTAAATCTTTGAGTCGAGTAGAAAATTTTATTACTTTAGCAAGGGGGTTAACTAAGTGAAGACCAGGGGTAAGCGTAGATTCAGAAACATTACCAAGTATTTCTACCACACCTACTTTACCTGCTGGCATAATTACCAAAAACTTACTGATTGTTTGATAAATAGAAATTATCGCAGCCAAAGAACCAATTAATAGAGCGAGGGCGCGTACTTTTTTTCTTTCTTTTTCCCCGGCAATATTAGGATTTGTCAAAGCTATAAGGAATGCCACCAAAGTAACGAGCAATGAGATGATTAATTCCATTGTTTTGATTGGGGATTTATTGAATTTTTACCGATTAAGGTGAGATAATTTTTATTGCTTAGGTAAAAGATTTAGAGCTAACTAACTAAGCATAATTAACTAGAAATATTACTAAACTGACATAGTATCATTCCAGTAATTACTTAAGCAAATTTTTATAGATTCTTCAAATTGTCATACGGAATTCAAGCATGGGAGCAAAATATTCCTAGTGATAAATAATTAGGGTTTTCTGAAAAAGTCTTATGTATAACGGCAGGAGTAGGGGTAATTTCCTACGGAATGCTCCGCAAACATGAATTACCCGTACAGGAGTCAGGAGAAATGGGAATCATAGAGGAGTTAGCCGAAAGAATTTTTCCTTGATTTTTTCGTCCTCGCCCAATGAAAATGCTAACTTTTTGCAGCTCTATAGACCAAAAAACTGGCACTTTTTTCGACCTAAAAAGGCTAAAGCTTTTATATGTCAATTCTTTGAGGATTAATCACCAAGCCCTAATTAAATTCTAACTTTTTATCAAAAATTTAAAGTATTTTATATTATTGATTCAGGAAATTGTTACCAAGAATTGGTGCGAATTAATCTATCAAAAATTGTAAAATATAGTTTTTTATTTTTAAACTGAAGTATCTGATATCCAAGAATTTTATGAGTAGAATTGACCCGCCCAACTTCGAGATTGACGCACAGGACCATCATCTTGATATAAAGGTGGATTATGAATATCTTTTTTATTCTCTAAAATACTCACATCTTGTTCAAAAGTTTCTAAGACATCCTGTTTTAACATCTTATTTAAAATCAAGCTTAAAGGAAAAGGTAGAACTTTCTTCACACTGTAAAATATTGCAATATCAAGATACTCATTATCTATTGGTGTTCCTGTAAAAATAGTTAACAAACCTAGCTTTAATTTTCCTTCTGTCCAGTAAAAACTCACATCATAAGCAGGTCCGTAATAAATAGTAGTAACTGAGCCATCTTCTAATACTAATTTTCCTGCTGCTAAAGAAGATAAATTATATTTCTGAGACATTCTATGAGTTAAAATTGGTCCGTCAATTTCTACCCCATGACTATGAGCGCTTTTAAAAGTACGGCTGTGCAAATTATATAAGTGAGAGACATCTACACTGTTATCCATATAATCTTGAAGGGTAGTGCGGACTTTCCACTGACGGACTAAACGTAGGGGAGTCCATTCGACCGAATTTAGTTCTGGTATTTGAGGTATTTCCCAGTCTGGCAGTTTTCCTTGATGGTGATGGTACATCATTATGAGACCATTAAGCTCAAGTACAGGCCAGCTCTGTATTTTTGCTTTGGGTTTGGGTTTATCTGGATAAGGAATAGCAGCACATTGTCCATTTGTATCCCAGAGCCAACCGTGGTAAGGACATCTCAGAGTTTGGCCTTGTATTCTACCTCCATGAGCAAGATGAGCGCCTAAGTGAGGACAGTGAGCATCAAAAATATGAGGTTTGCCATCTTCTGTACGAAATAGTACAAAGTCTTTTCCGAAGTAATGAAGTGGTATTACTCCTTTGGTAGATAAATCTTCACTTCTGGCAACACGAAACCAGCTATTAGGGAGGTTTGAATACATAATTATTTTTTTTGAATATAGACAAAAATCAGCTATCAGTGTATAAGGGTAGCGATCGCTTGCCAACTAGAAACATTAAAAAATATCAATTTTTCTTGACAAAAGAGAAATAAAATCATCTAGTAGAAGCTCTCTTGTCAAAATTGCGATGAGAAAACTACAATCTTTTATATTTTGTCTATGCAAACCACAAAAGTAGAACGAGTCAGAGGTGTCAGGGACATTCTGCCAAACACCTATCACATTGATAAACAAATTAAAAATGCACTCAGTGGTAGTTTTGAATCTTATGGCTACCGACCTATAGATGTACCACTAATAGAATATACTGAACTCTATCTGAAAAAATCTGGTGAGGACATAGTTTCTCGCCTCTACGACTTTATTTATCGTAACCGTCGCCTCTGTCTCAGGCCAGAATTTACGGCTTCAGTGGTCCGCGCTTATTTGGACAACTTCCAAGAAATACCCCTGCCAGTAAGACTTTATTATACAGGGCCAGTATTTCGCTATGAAAAGCCCCAGAAAGAGAGATATCGTCAATTTACCCAAATGGGAATAGAGTTAATTGGGGCAAAAGGGGCGATCGCTGATGCGGAAGTTATTTCTATGGCCTGTCAAGGTTTAGACCGTTTAGGTTTAACTGAATATCAAATGTTTATTGGTCATGTTGGAGTTATCAACAAATTCCTGGACCATCTTGAGTTAGATACTCGTCTTCGTAGTTTTCTACTTACTCAGATGGAAACTCTGAGAAAAGAAGGTAAACAAACAGTAGAAAATTTACTTTCTGAAATTTATCCAGCGTTTCAAAAAAATACTTCTGCTCAACAACAACCAGGTAAAAATATTACGACAAAAAAAATTACAGACCTCCTACAAAATTTAGAAGAAGAGGAGGCTAGGGTAGCTATTTTTGAGTTTCTCGAAAGTATGAATATCGAACTTTCAAGCACTCGCGAACCTGAAGAAATAGTTGACCGTTTGTTAGTGAAGATTAAACATCAAAACCAAACTAAACAGCTCAATAAAGCATTAGATTTTATGACAGAGTTGAGTAAACTAAAAGGTGAGCCGAATGCTATTTTAAAAGAAACAGAAAAACTACTTTTAGCTTACAATATTGATGATTATTGCTTAACACAATTACAAGATATTCTTAAAAGTTTAGATGCCTTTAATGTAGACAAAAATCGTATTAATATTGACCTCGGAATTAGTCGGGGTCTCCAATATTATACAGGTATGGTTTTTGAAATTTCTGACAGTAACTTAGGAGAAAGAAAATTATGTGGTGGTGGTAGATATGATGATTTAATTGTTAGTTTAGGAGGTCAACAAGAAACTCCTGCCACTGGTTTTTCTTATGTAATGGAAGAACTCAGAGAAGTATTAGCTGAAAAATCTCATTTGAATATTAATAATTATCAATTTGTCGAAATTTTGGTAGTTGGTATTAGTTCACATGATTATGTTTATACTGTCGAAATTGCGGAAAAATTAAGAAGGCTAGGTTTGCGGATAGAAACTGACATTATCGGGAGAAATATTGAAAATAATATTGAGTATGCAATTCAGCATAATATTCCATTTTTAATTATTTTAAATTCTGTAGAACAACAAGATAGTAAAGTGCTTTTGCAAAACCTGGAATCTGGGGAAAAGCAAAATTTGGAATTAAATGAAGTAGTAAAAAAAGTTAGAAATAGTTGAATTACTGAAAAATTAATACCCTATTTCCAGCCTCCTTATTGCAGAGGTACTGATAACTGATAACTGATAACTGATAACTAAAATGACCACCGAGCAAATTTTAAAAATAGCTTTACCCAGTAAAGGTGCATTAGAAAAAGGAGCCATGAACTTATTGTCAGCTTGTGGTTTAACTGTATCTAGACCCAGTGAAAGACAATATTTCGGCTCTATTCCTGCCTTGCCACAAGTAAAAGTATTATTTCAAAGAGCAGCAGATATCTTTACAAAAGTAGAAGAAGGAAGTGTTGACTTAGGAATTACAGGTTATGACGTAGTTTCTGAAGAAAGTCAATCCGATGATGATGTAATAGTTATTTGGGATAAATTAGGTTATGGTAAATGTGAAGTTGTTTTAGCCGTTCCTGAAAGTTGGGTAGATGTTTCTTCCATAGAAGATTTAGCAGAATTAACTCTATTATTTAAAGAGAAAGGTAAAAATCTAAGAATTGCTACAAAGTATAATAACCTGACTCGAAAATGGTTGTATGAAAAGTTAATTGTACATTTTTCCTTAGTAGCAGTCCAAGGTGCAATGGAAGCAGCACCAAGTATGGGATATGCTGATATGATTGCTGATGTAACTAGCACTGGCACAACTCTGAGAGAAAATCGTTTAAAGCGAATTGAAGGAGGCACACTTCTTAAGTCTCAAGCTTGTTTAATTGGTAATAAACGTTTGTTACAAGAAAGTGAAGCTAAGTTGGAAACAACTAAGGTCTTTTTAGAGTTAATTGAAGCTCAGATGGAGTCAAAAAAATATGTGTCGATAACTGCAAATGTGCATGGAAAGTCGGCAGATGAAATAGGTGATTTGTTAATGAATAAAAGTGGATTAAGTGGCATTACTGGTTTACAAGGACCGACTATTGCTAAAGTATATTCTGGGAAGAAAAATGATTGGTATGCTGCCACAATTGTAGTGAAACAAGAAATGTTGTTACCAGCAATTAATCATCTCAGAAAAGTAGGTGGTACAGATATTACAGTTTCTTCTCCTAATTATGTTTTTGGCTCCAAATCTCAAACTTATGAAGCATTTTTGAAAAAGTTAAATTAGGCTATTATATCATGTTCGGTTGAATACTTATAAATAAACGACGGAGGAGTCAGGAGTAAACCCACCCCTCGCCCCTCCCCCTCCCAGGAGGGGAAGTAAGGACTCAGGAGGGAAGAAAGAAGAATAAAGAGGAGGAAAAGGAGAAAGTTTTTTGTTTGCTGGCGCACAACTTTCCTTACGGAATGCTATCGCAAACGTTAACGTGTCAGTGGAATTGAGTTCTATTGCTAATTAGGGCTTGCTGATTAAATCTCAACGTCTTTACACATAAAGGTTTGAAGATTTTCAGGTATGAAAAAGTTCTAGCTTTTAGGTAGTTCCGGTTCAAAAATGAGCATACTTTGGGTAAATTATGGCAGAAAAATTAAGGGACGATTCTTCCAACTACCTCTTCTATAATTCCCATTCCTCCTCGATTCTGGATTCTGGCTCCTGACTCCTACTCTTACCACTCATACTTTTTCAGCAAACCCTAATTATCCGGACATGATATTATTGGTGGAGAAAGTTGATATTTTCTAGAAAAAAATATCGACTTAACTCTCCTCTTATATCATGTTCGGTTGAATAGTTAATTATATAGTTGGGAGTGTGGAAGTAGGGGAGATTTAAGGCTTGAAGTAATTATAGAATTATCAAAATATACTATATAACTGGATTCTATATTACAACAGAGAAATATCCCTTAGAAATTTTTAGTTTTGACTTGATAAAATAATAAAAATGCCACATACAATTGTTACTGATATTTGCGAAGGTGTTGCTGACTGTGTTGGAGCTTGTCCTGTCGCTTGTATCCATGAAGGACCTGGTAAAAATACTAAGGGAACTGATTGGTATTGGATAGATTTTGATACCTGTATTGACTGCGGAATTTGCCTAAGTGTTTGTCCTGTAGAAGGGGCAATTTTGGCCGAAGAAAGACCAGAGTCACAGAAGACACCTAGTACATCTAGTACCAGTAGTTAATAAGGGAGGAGTCAGGAGTAACTAACTTTAGGGTGCGTTGCAACGCACCTTATACCAGATCCGGTTATCAAAAGTCCGTTTTTAAAATTACTCTCTAACCCTTCTGCCTTCTGAGTTCATTAAGATGCTACTTTTGCTGCAGTAGACCGACGTTTCCGTCTTCCCAGTGGTGTTTTGGGTATAGGCAGTTCTTTTTTCTGCTCTACTTTCTCTTCTACACTTCTATCTTGTATATCTCCTGCTTCTGGAGTTTGCATTAAGAAAACTAGCAAAGGTTGACCTTGAAGCTTTCGTCTCAACATTTGCTGAACAGCACATTCAAGATCCTTTTTCAATCCAGACCAATTAACTTGAGTATTATTTGACTTAGCATACTCAAACCAGTTATTGCTCAAACTTTGTTTTAATGTGTTGATCACCAGTTCGCGCATTTGTGATATTTCCATAGCACTTACCACACCACGCAAATGTAACTGAGGTCTATCAATCAATTTACCATCCGCATTCACCGCCAACGCTACAGTCACAACACCATCCTCTGCCAATTGTTGCCTTTCCTTAAGAATCTTGTCTTCAACCATACCAGAACGAGAAGAGTCTACCAGTTCAATACCAGAAGCTACTCGGTCTGCAACACCGATAGAATCTTTAGTTAATTCCACCACATCACCATTTTGTACCACTACCATATTTTCTGGAGAAACCCCCATACTTTGAGCAGTTTGACTGTGTTTAACTAACATCCGATGCTCACCATGAAACGGTACAAAGAACTTAGGACGAGTAAGTGCCAACATTAATTTTTGGTCTTCCTGACAACCATGACCAGAAACATGGATACCCTTATCTTTACCATAGATCACATTTGCTCCTAACATCATTAGTTTGTCAATGGTGTTAACAACAGCGATCGTATTACCAGGAATAGGGTTGGCAGAGAATACAACTGTATCTCCTTTACGAATTTTTATTTGCCTATGTTCACCCTTAGCAATACGAGTTAGTGCTGACATTGGTTCCCCTTGAGAACCTGTAGTCAGAATCAATAGTTTCTCATCAGGTACACTTCGGACGCTATGTAGAGGTACAAACAAACTATCTTCACACTTAACATAACCAAGATTGCGAGCATGAGCAATCACATTCAGCATCGATCGCCCTACTGTTGCCACCAACCTACCATGTTTTTTTGCTAGCTCTAGAACTATTTGTAATCTATGTACGCTAGATGCAAAGGTTGTAACCATTAAACGTCCAGGAGCGTTGGCGAATACTCGGTCTAAATTTGGATAAACTGACCTTTCTGAAGGCGTGAAACCGGGTACTTCTGAATTTGTGGAATCACTTAATAAGCAGTGAACTCCCTTTTCTCCATACTCTGCTAACCTTTGAAAGTCAAAATTTTCTCCATCTACAGGAGTATGGTCAATTTTGAAGTCACCTGTATGGATAACTACTCCCACTGGTGTTGTGATGGCGACTGTAAAGCTATCCGCCATTGAGTGAGTATTACGAATATATTCAACACTGAAATGTCTGCCTAACCGGACAATATCACGTGGACGAACAGTTCTTAATTCTGTGCGATTTTGGACTCCTGCTTCCTCTAGTTTTGGGTATAGTAAAGCCATTGCCAATCTAGGTCCATAAATGACAGGAATTTCTACATTTTTCAAATGGAAAGGAATACCACCAATATGATCTTCGTGACCATGGGTGACAATCATACCTTTGATTTTATGACGATTTTCAGTCAGATAAGTTACATCTGGTAAGACGATATTTACACCATGCATTCCATCAGTAGGAAAAGCTAATCCTGCATCAAGCAGAATAATTTCGTCATCATATTCAAATACGCAGGTGTTTTTACCAATTTCATGTAGTCCACCCAGAGGAATAATTTTTAGGGCAGATGATGATTTCTTTCTTGTCATAATTATCCTATTTTTCTTGTTGTTAACTGTGAAAGATTTTGAATGATTGTTATAGCAGGGAACAGGGAACAGTGGGAAAAGCTTTTCTCTGTCTCAAATTCATCATTAATATAAGTCAAACATCAACTTCTTCCTTGCTATATACCAATTTGATAAATATTTGCTATAAATAGCCTAGCTATTTCTTAGGTGTCTGGATGAGCGAGTCAGGAGTGATAATGAATAGCTTTTATACCATTTTTTAGGTTGTAATTCATTTTTTTAGTCAAAGAGACATCTCCTGTAAATTATTTTTATTACCCTGAATTATTCTAAACATTCTTTTTTAAAATTGGCATTACTGATTTTTAATACCCATTAGTTAAAAGTAGAAAAACTAATCTCTTAAAAATTCAAGATTTTAGCGATTTAGTGAGGGGGTAACTAAATCATTATTCAGATTGATGATATTTAATTTTCTGACAAATTTTATTACCAGTGAAATTGACTCATAATAAACCTAGTTGACCCATTTCTGCTGATAATTTTTCAGTTACTTCAGTTGGAGGGTCGCATAGTGGAGGGCGAGTAGAGCCTACTTTCCACTCTAGCAGATTCAGAGCTGCTTTTACCGGAATGGGGTTAGTTGTTGCAAATAAAGCTTTGAATAAGCTGAATAGTTTTAGGTGAATTTCTGTAGCAACTTGTACCTTACCTGTTTCAAACGCTACTATCATCTCTTGTAGCTGTTTTCCTACTAAATGACTAGCTACACTGACAACGCCACTTCCACCAATAGCCATAAGTGGTAGTGTGAGGGAATCATCCCCAGAATAAATCTTAAACTCTGGTGCAGTCAAGTGCCTAATCTGACTTACTTGATCTATGTTACCACTGGCTTCTTTAATCGCAACAATATTAGGAATTTCGGCCAGTTTGGCTACAGTTTCAGGAATCAGATTTTGACCAGTACGCCCTGGTATATTGTATACCATTATTGGCAATTCTGGGGTGGCTTGAGCGATCGCCTTAAAATGTTCATAAAGTCCTGACTGTGGTGGCTTATTATAATATGGTACCACCTGTAATGAACCATCTAAGCCTAATTTAGCAGCTTTTTCGGTAGCTGCGATCGCTTCTATTGTGGAGTTTGACCCAGTACCAGCTATTACTTTAGCTTTTCCTGCTACTGCTTTTTGAACTACTTGAAATAGTTTATATTCTTCTTCCCATGTTAAACTTGGAGATTCTCCTGTTGTTCCACATATTACTAATGAATCTGTCCCATTTTCTGTCAACCATATAGATAGTTTTTCTACTTCTTCATAGTTAACACTACCGTCTGAATTAAACGGCGTAATCATTGCAGTTATAACTTTACCGAAATCTACCACACTCTTTGCACTCCTTATGGTTTTTTTATAGCTTTGTTAGGTCTTATTCTTTTTTTTGGGCTATCTTACTAGACCTAATTTTTTTTCAGATTAACATCGCTTTCGCTTTACAGTCTCTCTGCAAAATTTTTTTATTTTTGTATGACTGAACTATTGTTAATAACCCATTTCATTACATTGTAGAAATAGGAACTAACTTTACCGAATAATTAAGGTTTAAAGCCTCTGCTTTAAAGGAGAAACAAGAAAAAATTTTCCTTTGAGTCAATCCTCTTCTTTTCAAGGATAGATAATTGTTAATTATTAATTGTTGAATACTCTTTTTTTTTCTTTTGTTTTTTGCACCCTGAGTCTAAACTGTTGCTGCTTCTACCCTCAAGCAATATTTTTCCACCAATAACTCAGCTATTTGTACCGCATTCAAGGCAGCTCCTTTTCGGATCTGGTCTCCACTTAACCATAATTCTAATCCACAAGGATGAGAAATATCTTGACGAATTCTACCTACTAATACATCATCTTTACCACTTGCTTCTATTGGCATGGGAAAATAATTTTTTTGCCAATTTTCTACCAGTGTTACTCCAGGTGCTTGACTTAATATTTCCCTAGCTTTGTCTACACTAAATGTTTGAGCAAATTCTAAATTAATAGCTTCTGAATGAGCGCGTAATACTGGTACCCTAATACAAGTTGCTGTAATCCCGATATCGTTAGTCCCCAATATCTTACGAGTCTCATTAACCATTTTTATTTCTTCTTGACAATATCCCTGCTCATTCAGTGGGGAATTGTGTGGGAACAAATTAAATGCTAATGGATAGGGAAAAATCTCTGTTCCAGGAGTTTTTCCTTCTAAAATTTCTTTCGTTTGAGTTTTCATTTCTTCCATTGCCCTTGCCCCTGCCCCACTTGCTGACTGGTAAGTGGCCACTACCAATCTTTTAATTTGCTGGACTTGATGCAAAGGCCATATTGCTACACACATTAATATTGTTGTGCAGTTAGGATTAGCGATTATACCTTGATGTAGAGCCGCAGCTTTTGGGTTAACTTCTGGAACTACAAGAGGCACTTTAGGGTCCATACGAAAGGCACTGGAGTTATCAATTACTATAGCACCAGCTTCTACTGCTTTCTTTGCCCATTCTTTTGATGTAGATGCACCTGCTGATGCTAGCACTAAATCTACATCTTTAAATGAATCATCTGTTACAGCTTCTACTTGTAAGTTTTGTCCTTTAAATTTTAGAGTGCTACCTGCGGAACGGGGTGATGCCAGTAGTTTTAATTCTGCTACTGGAAAGTTTCTAGTTTGCAGTAATTCTAACAACTCTGTTCCTACAGCCCCTGTTGCTCCTAATATTGCTACTTTGTAAAACTCTGACAAATTCTTGTCCTCCTTCATTTTTTCATCATTTTATTTTTTGATAATGTTTTTTATTAAGTTTAATAGTTTGAGCTAATTTTTTGATTTTCTGACTAAAATAGATTTTTTATTTTTATTAAATTTGATTCTCATCTAGATTATCTAATCTGCACTCCCTTACGACTTGGTTAATATAGATAATTTTCATAAACTAAGGATTAAAAATTAGCTTGATATTTCATATATAACATATACTAAGCATTCAGCTTTTAGCAGTCAGCTATCAGCAAATAATGAAAATTCCTTATAAGTCTAAATCAGCGTAATTTGACAATAAGTTTTTTAATTTATCCAAATTTATAAATTGCTTTTACCTCCTCCTATCATCAATAGCTGATAGCTAATAGCTGACTGCTAAATGCTTACAACAGATATTCAATTAGATTATTCGATCGTAAATAGCAGAAAACCAAAAAATATTTAATAAAACCAATATTTTCATACTACTAAATTAATTCTATACCTACTGACTGACTATAGTCAAATCAAATCAAACTATTCTTAGATATTTCGGTTTAATTCTTTAGACATCTCCAGAAAATAGGTAGTAGGGATAAATAATTGATAATTTATGTACAATAGTTGATTTGATTTTTTATGATCGGAGATGTCTTTTTGATAGAGTAGTTTTAAATGATTATATTACTTCGGCTATTTATATAAGTAAAAGTATTAACATATTAATTTTCAGACAAAATAGAGGAAAATCGAGAAAGATTTATATGAAATTTTTGGCCGAAATTTAATCAGTATTAATTATAATTGTAGTGTAACAACTTGAGAATCTTAAAATAAGAACCTAGTGCAGGATGCCGAAAATAACTGACCAGTTACAAAATCCTAAAACAATTACAAATCAATACTTTTAACCTTTAATATCATGTTCCCCCGGAGGGGGAGCTACGCTAACGGATAATTACTTATAATTACATTTTTGTTTGTAGTTGGGCTTGAGCCTCTGAAATACTTACTATTATTGCTAGAGCAAAACTACGAACCTAATTATAACTGTTCTACCGAACATGATATAATAACTTCCGCGTAGCGGCACTAGAGTCATGTCATCTTTAAGTAAACCTTTAATAATACCATAATATGGTAGCTTTTTAAAAGAAAAAATATCAACTTACTTTGCCAATAGCGAGAAAAAAATAAAGTTAAAAAATTCCTAAAATTAAAGCATTGTTGGCGAAGGTAGAGAAATACTTATAGTAATAGTAAGCCAAAAAGTATAGTGCAAGAAAAAGTCAGAATCTTAAGATTCCTATAAATAAATAATTATATAGCTTATTGACACTCTCATGGTTAAATCCCTTGATCATAACGGGAGATTCTTGTCTCACAGATTCTCGGGCTAGATAACAAATCAAATAAACTGAATTGCACCCCCGCTACTACTATCTCAACAAGCTGTCTTGCTCCGTCTTTACCCTGAATTTACCTCAGCCCAGGCGGTGCGTTTTGATTCAACCGTGTACTCCACGGCTATTGATGCAATTATAACGCCAAAAATGCGCACGCGTATTGCTCAATCACTTTTCTGGTTGAAATTCACCTCATCGTTAAATTAAGAGCGATGATATAGCACTACAAGAATTAGTGAGGACATTTTTCAATGCTAAAACCCTTTTACAGTTTGCTATTTCCTGTTCCCTATTCCCCATTCCCGATTCAAGTAGGGATATAACAGGAGTCCTCTTTCAACATTTATGATAGAATCATAGCCTATAATCTTAAACTTAGTTCTAACTAACTTAAACAAAACGCCGATGAAAGTTACCCAGGAAAAACTTCCAGCTAGCCAAATAGGCCTGGAAATCGAGATTACACCAGAAATGTCCAAGAATGCCTACGAACAGGTGATTCAGAAATATATCCGTACCGCCAATATTCCTGGGTTCAGAAAAGGCAAGGTGCCTCGACAAATATTGATACAGAGGCTGGGTAGAAATTATGTTAAAGCTATGGCCTTAGATAACCTCATTAATGATTGCTTAGAAAAAGCAAGAGAACAAGAACAAATCAATGCAATAGGTCAATTTGACCTGGTTACAGAATTTGAAGAGTTAGTAAAAGATTTTGAACCAGGAAAAGAAATGGCCTTCTCTGCTAAAGTGGATGTAGAGCCAGAGGCTAAAGTTAATGATTATAAAGGATTGGTGGTCAAGGCTGAAGAAGCTAAATATGACCATGCTCAATTAGATGAATTTCTAGAAGAACGTCGCTCTGAAAAGGCCACACTAATTCCCGTAGAAGGAAGAGCTGCTCAGTTAGGAGATGTGGCAATAGTAGATTTTGAAGGTATAATCCCATCTGATACAGAGGGAGAAGAGCCGAAAGAAGTTCCAGGAGGCAAGGCTCAAGATTATCAAATGGAGTTGAAAGAAGGACAATTTATCCCTGGGTTCATTGATGGAATAGTAGGTATGAACCTAGAGGAAACAAAAGAAATTTCCGTTCAATTTCCTGAAGAATATGGTCAACCAGAGTTAGCAGGTAAACCAGCAGTATTTACAATTACTCTTAAAGAATTAAAAGAAAAAGAATTACCAGAGTTGGATGATGATTTTGCTCAAGAAATTAGTGAGTTTGAAACATTAGCCCAATTACAAGAGTTCATGGAGAAAAAATTTACCAAAGAAAAAGAGGAACAAACAAAACAGAATAAGGAAATTGCCATTGTAAATGAGCTGGTGAACCATCTGGAAGTAGAATTACCAGAAACTTTAATTAAAAATGAAGTTCAGCAGATGTTAGCCCAAAGTGCCATGGAGTTGAGCCAGTATGGAATAGATGTTAAAGAATTGTTCAGTAGCGATAAATTGCCAGAAATGCAAGAGCGATCGCGGCCAGAAGCAATTGAGCGATTAAAAAGAGATTGGGCTATTAAAACAGTGGCCAAGGAAGAGTCAATCGAGGTAAATGAAGAAGAGATTGTAGCAGAGTCAGCTAAAGTCATGGGACAACTCCAAGGAAAGGATGTCGATCCAGATAGATTAAGAGAAGTAGTGACAGAAGACTTACTGAAGGAAAAAACAATCAAATGGTTGGAAGAAAATGGCACAGTAGAGTTAGTACCTCAAGGAACTCTAACTAAAGATTCAGAAATAGATGAAGCTACAGAAACTCCTGTAGAAACTGAGTCAGAGTCAGAAACTATTGTAGAAGTTGAGGCGGAACCTGTAGCTACTGTGGAAAATCCTCAATAATGAACAAGATTAACTAAACTCAAATTAATGAATGGTTGGGTAATCCCAACTACCAATATTAGTAAAGCTAAGTCATAATAATATTCAGCTTGGATTGATACGAATCAAAAATGAGCAAGTCAAAACAAAATTTGTTTATATATAAACTGATGGACTATGGTTATATCTCAATATTCTGATGATTTAGTTAATATCTATAATAAGTTACAAGTTTACTCCGGTCCTAGTAACATTGTTCCTATGGTAGTTGAACAATCAGGGATGGGAGAAAGAGCTTTTGACCTCTACTCACGGCTCCTTAGAGAAAGAATAATTTTTTTGGGGACCCCAGTAGACGATAATGTAGCTAATACCATTACTGCTCAGATGCTATTCCTGGATGCTGAAGACCCAGAAAAAGATATTCAACTCTATATCAACTCCCCTGGAGGGTCTGTTACTGCTGGAATGGCTATATACGACACCATGCAGCAGGTACGGCCTGATGTAGTAACAATTTGTTATGGTTTAGCTGCAAGTATGGGAGCTTTTCTTCTTTCTGGTGGGACAAAAGGTAAAAGAATGTCCCTTCCTAGTTCTAGAATAATGATTCACCAGCCTCTAGGTGGGGCTCAAGGTCAAGCAGTAGATATTGAGATCCAGGCTAAAGAAATCTTATATCATAAACGTAAGCTGAATGAACTTTTATCAGCTCATACAGGTCAACCTCTAGAAAAAATAGAAGTTGATACAGACCGCGACTTCTTTATGTCCGCAGAAGAGGCCAAAAATTATGGCTTGGTCGATCAAGTGATTACTAAACAGAATCTTCCTGTACCAGGAGAGTCTGTTCCCGCAATGTAATAAGAGGAAGTTATGTCTAAATACGACTCCCATCTAAAATGTTCATTTTGTGGCAAGTCTCAGGAACAGGTCCGTAAGTTAATAGCAGGTCCTGGAGTTTATATTTGTGATGAATGTGTAGAGTTGTGCAATGAGATTTTAGATGAGGAGCTTTTTGACTCTAACACAACAGGGCCACAATCTCCAACGCCAAGACCAACAACCCCTACTCAAAAGCGAAGTAGTACTGCCAAAAGAGTGTCAGTTGCCCAACTTCCTAAACCTAGAGAAATTAAGAATTATCTGGATACTCATGTTATTGGTCAGGAGGAAGGTAAGAAGGTTTTGTCAGTGGCAGTTTATAACCACTATAAACGTCTGACCTTTGTAGAAGCCAAAAAAAGTGGCAAGTCTTCTCCAGATGAGGTGGAATTACAAAAATCTAATATTTTATTGATTGGGCCGACTGGTTGTGGTAAGACATTGTTGGCTCAAACTTTGGCAGAATTATTGGATGTACCATTTGCTGTGGCAGATGCGACAACATTAACAGAAGCTGGATATGTTGGGGAAGATGTGGAGAATATTTTGCTGCGACTTCTGCAAGTGGCAGATTTAGAGGTAGAGGAAGCACAACGGGGTATTATATATATAGATGAGATAGATAAGATAGCTCGCAAGAGTGAGAACCCTTCGATAACAAGAGATGTTTCTGGAGAGGGGGTACAGCAGGCTTTATTAAAAATGTTGGAGGGGACTGTTGCTAATGTCCCGCCTCAAGGTGGTCGGAAACATCCCTATCAAGATTGTATTCAGATTGACACGAGCAATATTTTATTTATATGTGGTGGGGCTTTTGTTGGTTTAGATAAAATAGTAGAACAGAGAAACGGCAAAAAGTCAATGGGCTTTGTTCAGCAAGTAGGAGAAAAGGAGTCCAAGGATCGAAAAGTTGTAGATTTAATGAAGCAAATGGAACCGAATGACTTGGTGAAGTTTGGTTTAATTCCAGAGTTAATTGGGCGAATACCAATGGTGGCGGTAGTTGAACCTCTGGATGAGGAGACTCTGATGGCAATTTTGACAAAACCTCAGAATGCTTTGGTGAAGCAATATCAAAAGTTGTTGCAGATGGATAATGTACAGTTGGAGTTTGAGGAAGAGGCAATTCGAGCGATCGCGAAGGAAGCATTTAGGAGAAAGACCGGAGCACGAGCGTTGCGGGGTATTGTGGAGGAGTTGATGTTGGATGTGATGTATGAATTACCTTCGCGCAAGGATGTGACTCGGTGTACTATTACTAAGGAAATGGTAGAGAAGCGATCGACTGCAGAGTTATTAGTGCATCCATCATCGTTGCCAAAACCTGAGTCTGCTTAACTAGCGATCGGCATTTCAGGCGTTGTCAGATTAAAAGATGAATTATAGGGACAGGGTGGGAACAGGGACCTCTTTAAACTTAAGGTAATAAATCAGTAGTCGAATTGAGTGCTTTAACATTTCAACAGACTTGGAATAGCACAAGGTTTTGCCATCTAACATAGCTCAGTAATGACGTAGCGCGTGTATTTTCTCCCTCTACACCAGTCATGTAAGTCTTGCTCACAATCTGATCTCCTGCCGGAATAAATTTAGTATAAACTGGATTACCATCCCTCACCCAAAAGTAACATTGCCACCAGAAAATAGTCTGCCATCATACCATAAATGTTTCTGCACTATGGTCACCTACAACAAGCCTAAAATACCCGCTGGAAAATTGTCTACAGCAGCTCCTGTGCCAGATTTGATTTTTTTTCCGACAAAGGAATCTAACTCTACCAGGAAAGTTGCAGTCTCAACTGCAATTATGGAGGAATCTAACTCTACTTCTCCTCAACAGAAGTCAAAAGTCAAAATTTAAAATTCATGCATTAAGACTTTGTAGACTCAAAACTTTGATACTAACGAAATTCAAATGGACTGTTTCAGCTAAAATAGTGCATTATGGTAGGGACGTTCCATGGAACGTCCCTAGGGGATATGGAGAGATGGGGAGCAAAATTGTTGTTGGGTTACTCTGACGGGATCTTGCTACGTTATAGCTATTAATCCCTATATCCGTGGCATAATTGGTGTGAGCACCTCAACCTAACCTACACTTATTGCAACATTTTAGCTGTGTCAGTCCACTACATTAATGCACTGACAACTGTAAAAAAGGTCGAGCAATGGAAAACAGTAAATTTCTGAGTCACAGTACAAAAATTTACTTAGACAGAAACCTGCAAATCATCATTGGGATAACATTGATAGCAGTCTTAGGTTCAGCAGGTAGTATTGGACCAGTATTGCCAACAATGGCATCAGCACTGCAAATTCCTCCAGAAAAAATAGGATTAGTGATTACAGCATTTGTTGTACCCATCGCCATTGGAACTCCCATCTTAGGAGTATTAGCAGATCGCTTTGGGAGAAAACAAATACTCATTCCCTCATTATTATTATTTGCCATCGCCGGAGTTGCTTGCAGTTTTGCTCCCAATTTTCGCACATTGCTAGAATTGCGGTTTCTCCAGGGTGTAGGAGCTGCTAGTTTAGAATTCCTCGCACTTACATTAATCAGCGATTTGTATGCAGGCAAAAGTTTAACATCAGCAATGGCATTCAACGCTAGTATGATTGGTATAAGTTTGACAGTGTATCCTCTAATAACTGGATGGTTAGCAACATGGGGATGGCGCTATCCTTTTTTACTGCCATTGCTCGCAGTTCCAGTTGTACTTGCTGTTATTTTTTTCCTAGAATTACCCTCCTTTAAAAAAACACCAAAATTCCGTTTGAGAGTATATTTAAGAAATATTTGGCATAGTGTTAATAATAGGCAGGTATTAGGATTGTTGTTTGCAGTAGTTGCTTTATTTATATTACTATTTGGTGCTTATTTTACTTATATTCCGATTTTAGCTGCAGATATTTTTGCAGGTTCTAATGTGGCAATTGGAATTATTTTAGCAACTATGGCGCTATCTTTAGCATTTGTGTCTTCTCAGGTAGCATTATTTTCCCAATCTATATCAGAGTTTACCCTAATTAAAATTTCATTTGTACTTTATACTTTGGCAGTAATAGTTACTCCATTCCTACAAAGTATGTGGTTATTATTAATCCCTAGTATTTTGTTTGGAGCTGCTCATGGAATGTGTTATCCTGCTACTCAGGCATTGTTAGGAAAACTCGCTCCTCCAGATTATCGCGCTGGTTTTATGGCTGTTAATGCTACGGTTTTATCTACAGGACAAGCATTAGGTCCGTTGTTAGCTGGAGTTGCTTTTGGAATTTGGGGAATGGCTGGAGTTTTTTATGCTGCGGCTGGTTTTTCTGTTTTGAGTTTGGGGTTAATTAGTAAACTTTTTGTGACTATTGAATAAGCATTCAGCGGTCGGCATTCAGCTATCAGCTTTATTACCTTTAGTGGACAATTTAAGCTCGTTGTTCTTGTGCTTCAATGTTCAAAAATGTAGTAGAAGTTAAGCAAATACTTTGAGTATTTTTTCATATATTTAGCAATAAAATGAGTATAAGTATACAGAGAAAAATCGGCGTTACTACCTGGATATTTGGTCATAATAAATTAGAAAAAACTGCCAATATTATTTCAGAGATGGGTTTTGATGGAGTGGAATTATATGTANATGGAAAGATTTCAACACACAGCTAATTTATTAACTGTGGTACAAACCTGTCGTCGCCAGGGGCGTTCTGTGATTGAATTCTTTGAACAGTCTCTAGTGGACAGCGTTGTAGGCGATCCCTCATCAACTCTTTCTCTTATTCCTATTTTGCATACCTGAATCCTTACATTATACTTAATCATTCGGACATGGTTTTATGAACCTCTTCCATTATTTTTGACAGGGTTATTTATTGAGGTTAAATGTGTTTAAAAAGCTTAATTATTATTTTTTTAAACATCAAAATATTTAGTGTTTTTAACAAAAATATTATTACTGGAA
Organism: Okeania sp. SIO1H4; assembly: GCF_010672695.1. Classification (NCBI taxonomy): domain Bacteria; kingdom Bacillati; phylum Cyanobacteriota; class Cyanophyceae; order Oscillatoriales; family Microcoleaceae; genus Okeania; species Okeania sp. SIO1H4. The sequence continues at coordinate 48,656 of NZ_JAAHGB010000009.1, read as the reverse complement.
TAAGTTCATGTTAAAAACAAAAAATAATGCCACATTTATTTTACAAAAGCTTAAAGTTGAACGAGAGAGTAAAATAGCAATTTTATATGAAAAATAGCACAAGGAAGAAGGAAAAAATCTGGCGTTGTCTGAGTTTTATGCTTTTGATATGTCCGTGCCCTTTGCTTCGAGTTCGATACAAGTAATATCAAATCCGCTGTAATAAGGAGATATTAACAAAAATAAAAACCCTTCTCGATCAAGATTTGGACACTTAGATAACTACCCTATAATCATCGAATTTGCTATAATTAGGCATTGCAAAGTGACCAGTGATTTGATATTTTTGATTGATTTTGATTTTGGATTTAAGAATTGCTAAGAATGATTAATATTAGATTTTTTTAGTCAAAGTATAAACCAATTTTTTGCAGTATCATTCCATAATATGCAACCCCAGTAGACATCTCCTCCAAAAGAGGGAGTAGGCAGCTTTGCTGTAGGCAGTAGGGAACCCACCCCTAGCCCCTCCCCCTCCCAGGAGGGGAAATAATTGATAATTTATGTGTGAGAATTGATTTGATTTTTTATTATCACGCCTATGTCTAGTAGTTATACCAATTTGAAAAAAGAATGTTACGAATAGTAAGAGGAATAAAAAGACAAATGCAGGATATTCCCTTTGACAAAAAGGATGATTTCCGAGCTAAAAACTGGTATTGAAGCAATTCCCATACGGATCCTGACTCCTGACTCCTAAGAAATAGCCTAACCATTTGTAGCAAACATTTATCAAATTGGTATTATATTATCTCCCCATCTCCCGATCATCATTTGTAGTCACCACAGTATTTATGCAGCGACACTGGTTAGGAGAAGGAATCAATTAAATAATCTAGATAAACCCAAAATTCTGCTAAAGCTTGAGGAGACATATCTCTGGGGGAACAAGCACGATTCCGTGTATATTGAAGTGCGCTAACATAAGGCGCAGTAGGCAAATTGAGGGCGCGGTAAACTTCGCGCTGGCCAGTAATACCCCAATCATCCAGAGGAGCAGTACTACCAACTACTAAACAATAATTAATTAGTCTCAGATAATGACTTAGGTCACGATAACATTTTTCGATCTTAATTTGAGAATCACAAGGTCCGCCAGGTTTGGTAAGATCGGGGTATTTTCTAAATACCCATTCACTAGCTTCTTTTGTCACAGCATCAATACGAGTAGCGAGTTTTTCTGCTGCTTCCATACGAGCATAAGTACGTTGTAGACCGCCTCGAATGCACTCTAGATCGGAGTAGTTAGGAAAACGCTCTGCTATGTCAGCAGCAGTAATTACAGTTGAAATAAATGACTTCATTATTTTTTTTTATCGCAAATGAAGCAAAAATTAGGAGAGAATAAATGAATAGTAAATAGAAAAAAACGAGATAAACTACAGCTATAATTTCTTCTCATCACCTAATCTATACTTCAACTACTTCTAAAGCTTTTGTAGAGATATTATATCAAAATACTTCAGTTTTTTTATAGACTAAATAAAATCATATTTTCTCTTAAATCTCATATATATAGCCATGTAAAATAACTACCTAATTATGTTATTATTTGTGATTGAATCTACCATAAAATAAATATAGTTTTTTATTATGAAATAAATTAAAATTTCAGTTTTTTGACAGAAATAGTCGGCCTAGACATTGATTTTTAAGTGGTCGCGCAAAATTAATTACACATCTATACAATCTGAATTATTGAACTTCTAAAGATCGCAGAGAATTGGGATAGGTAAATAATTTTGCTTAGGTACTTAACAAAACTAATATTCTGAATAATCTCTTAGATTAATTTCCATCAAGCTCTTATTCAGAGGTTATGTGTTCATAAAAATTCTCCAAGTTATTTTGAGAAAGTTGTTTTTTTAACATCTTTAGTTTTCGATACTCTCTATAGCCTAAAGCAATAGAGATTTCTCATGAAGTTACATATTTTATCATTTTCTTTGTGGGTTTAATACCCCACCGTCTACACGGTGTTCAAAATTACTTGGGGTGAGAATCCCCATGTAATTTTCCTCCTGTCTCCTGTCTCCTGTCTCCTTCTTCAATCTGCAAATTTGTCAAGGAATCAAGGAAAAAAGTAATAAAAATTAACTTTTAAGTCCTGATAGTTTATTGATCGGCTAAAAATTATTTAAATTCTATATTTCCTTATATTCAATCAAGAACGGTTTTAACCAGGGGTAATTATCCATTAATGAAATCTGTCACACCCTGCGGGGCCGCACTGTCCCTTTGACAAAAATTGGATATATGGTTTAAATACAAAACAATTTATTGTATCAAGTTAGGTGTAAACAAACGATAAAGCGCAGACATAATATTATTCTAAATAAAGTTTTATTAATTTGTTTCTCATATATGAGATTTTAAACTGCTAGTGCTTTATATACTTATATCAGTGACTATATTTAAGTCATATATTTTAGAATTAGCTTGACTAAGGAGAATTCAATGCTTGACGCTTTTTCCAGAACCGTAACTAGCGCTGACTCAGGTTGATGCTATTTATAGCAAATTCCCTAGTGGCAGTGGTCGGGATATGGATGCCGAAACTCAGAAAAATAAGTGCAAGCGGGATATCGTTCACTACTTGCGCTTAATTAATTACTGTCTAATTGTTGGTGGTACAGGTCCTCTTGATGAGTGGGGAATTGCTGGAGCACGGGAAGTATACCGCGCTCTTGGAATTGGTACTGATACTTACGTTACTGGGTTAAGCTTCCTTCGGAATCGGGGTTGCGCTCCTCGCGATCTGTCTCCTCAAGCCTTAGGGGAATACAATGGATATCTTGATTACTTAATCAATTCCATGTCCTAATACTCTTTATTGAAAGTATTGCGATATAAAGGTTAGTCTGCTTGTAAGGGTTAGAAGCTATGGGTTTAGAGGTTTGAACTCATTGAGCTAACTACTCCTACTGCAGGCTAACTACGCTGCCTTAAGAGCGAACATAATTTTAAGAATATCAACATCAGGTCTTTAGAAAATAAAGTAATGGGAAAATTAAGCACATCAGCGACTCTAGGTTTGGATGCCTTTGAAGTTGACCCACTAGAACTCCGTCCTAATACCACAGAAGGAGAGCTAGAACAGCTCATCAGGGCAGTTTATAAGCAGGTACTAGGAAACCAGTATCTCATGGAAGGCGATCGCCTCTCTAGTGCTGAGTCTCTACTGCGTAATGGCGACATTACAGTCCGTGAATTTGTTAGGAGTGTGGCTCAATCAAGTCTTTATCAATCACTCTTTTTTCACTCTTCGTCTCAGTACCGCTTTATTGAGTTAAATTTTAAGCATTTATTGGGTCGTCCTCCTCAAGCTCAAGAGGAAATTTCTGAGCACGTTCAGATTTATAACGAACAAGGATACGAAACTGAGATTAACTCGTACATTGATAGTGACGAGTATATTCAAAATTTTGGCGATAATATTGTACCCTATCCACGCAGTATTCGTTCAGTTGTTGGACTGAAAAACGAAGCATTCAACCGGATGTTTTCTCTATTACGCGGCTCTGCAACTAACGATAGCGATAAACGCGCCCAATTAATTTCTTCTGTGGCTGCTAATTTACCAACTCCGATAAAGCCACTGGCAATCGGCAATGGAGCTTCTTATGGTAATACAGAAAAGCGCTTCACAATAGCATTTTCTACCTCTCGATCTCCTGCTAGATTGGGCAAGCTCAGTCGTCAAGAATGCGTAGTCAACTACAGCCAAATGTCTAAGATACTTCAAAATATCCAGAAAACAGGCGGAAAAATTATCAGTATTAGCGAAGTCGCTTAATGTCTCTCGTTTTTTTTACTTAATCCCGGCTGTGTACTGCGTAAGTATTACAGCGCGGGTTTTTTTAGCTAGACCGCCGAGAAGCCTCACGCCAAATCGAAGATTATGGCGTGAGGCTTCTCGGCGGTAAATTGAATGGGTTCAATGCCCATTCAATTTACAAATATTATCCGCAAGTTGTCGCCTTAAAAAACTTGTGTTATTATCTTATGTAGCTTCAAAAATTTTCCACTATGCGCACTGCCTACCAATATAAATTAAGACCCAACAAAGAACAAACCGCAGTCATAGAAATGTGGTTGGAATTGTTGCGTCGGCAGTACAATTATAGGCTGGGTGAAAGATTCTCATGGTGGTCAGAAAACCGTTGTCCAGTTAACGCTTGTCCCTTGGTGATGCCAATCCCTCAACTCAGAGATAATCCAGATTATTACTCTCAAAAAAAAGATTTGGTCAATACCAAAGACAAGTTTCCGGAATACAAGCTAATTCATTCTCAGGTTTTACAGGATTGTATAAAACGGGTAAAACTTGCCTTTGACAGATGGTTTAAGACAGACAAAAATGGACATAAATTAGGAAAACCAAGGTTCAAAGGAAAAGGACGTTATCGTAGTTTTACTTATCCTCAAATCAAGCAAAACTGCATAGAAGAAAACAAAATAAACTTGCCCAAAATAGGCAATATCAAATTTATTCAACATCGACCTTTACCTGATGGTTTTCAAATTAAAACAGTGACGATTAGTCGTAAAGCAGATGGTTATTATATTACTTTATCCCTAGAAGACAAATCAGTTCCAGCTTTAACAACTAAAGTGGAACCAACATTAAAAAACACTCTGGGAATTGATATGGGATTGAAGGAATTCTTAGTCACAAGTGAAGGAGAATCAGTTCCTATACCTCAATACTATAGAAAATCTCAGCAGCGATTAAAGACTCTACAAAAACGTTTATCTCGAAAGAAAAAAGGAAGTAAAAGGTGGTTAAAGGCTGTAAAAACTGTAGCTAAACAACATAAAAAAATTGCCGATAAACGTAAAGATTTCCACTTCAAAACAGCCAATGAATTATTATCAAAAGCGGATGTTATCGCTTATAAAAACTTAAATATTAAAGGGCTAGCAAAAACTCGTTTGAGTAAATCAATTAACGATGCTGGATGGGGTAAATTCCTAACTATTTTGACTGTCAAAGCCGGAAATGCTGGACAGAAGATTATAGCAGTGAACCCCAAAAATACTAGCCAAGATTGCTCAAACTGTGGAAAAAAAGTCAAGAAAGAATTAAACATACGAACTCATTGTTGTCCGCATTGCGGCATTGTCATAGACCGCGACTTAAATGCGGCGATAAATATAAAAAATAGGGCGGTAGGGCATTCCGTCTTTAAAGCTCGTGGAGCCCGACGGGATACCGGGGCTACGAAACGAGAAGCCCACACTATAGCGTCAGCGAGCGTGTGGGAGATGTCACTGTATTTTTATTAGGGTTTGCTGATTAAATCTAAGAGCATTTACAGATAAAGGTAAGTGCCTTTTTAGAAAGAAAAAAAGTGCAGCTTTTTAAGCTTGAGCGACCAAAAAGTTAGTATTTTGGGGTAACTATGGCAAAAAAATAAAGGGATAAATATATCCGACTACCTCCTCTATTGAAAGAAAACCTTCTGCCTTCCTTCCACCAAAGAATAAGTATTCAACCGGACATGATATGACTCCTGACTCCTAAAGAATTAAGATTAATATCATACACTAATTTATCAACGCCGTTTTTTTATGTCTCCAGAAGAAACAGATGCTTTTCTGGCCTCTGCTAGAAAAGAAGTAGTCCAACAAACCTTTGACCCCAACGACAGTCAACGCCTAAAACTTATGGTAGAGTGTCTGGGAGATTCACGGGGAATGGTGCGCTTAGGCTTTGCTGAGACCCTCGGACAAATTGGCAAACCAGCTACTCCTTTCTTGATAGAGGCTCTCGGAAATCACCCCGATCCTGTAGTACGCAGAGCTAGTGCCAAAACCCTCACCCTGATTGCTGACCCAGAAACAGTTTCTCCCTTAGTCCATGCTCTCCTCAATGATGAAGATACAGTGGTTAAAGGATCGTCAGTTGGTGCCCTAGCCAGGATAGGAAAAGCTGCTGTACCTCCATTGTTGGACATTTTAGGGTCAACAGAGTATCCAGAAAGTACCAAAGGTCATGCAGCTTGGGCTTTGGCATTTATTGGACCTGAAGCAAAAGAGTATCTATATCGGGAGATTCATTCTGAAAAAGTCGCAGTTAGGGCTGCTGTGGTAGGGGCGATCGCCAAAATTGCCCAAGATTCAGGGGAGGAAGAGGCTCTGAATATTTTATTGACTGCCCTAAGAGATTCGTCTGAAATAGTACGCACTGAAGCAGCAGCCGTCCTGGGAAATTTGGCTTATAAACCAGCAGCTCCCTATTTGATAGAGTTACTGAATCATCCTACTAGCGGTGAAACTCGCAAGGCAGCAGCTCTATCTTTGATGAAAATTCGTTCCGATAGTGCATTAGTTCCCTTACAAACAGCATGGGAACAGGAATCAGAAGCAGATATTAAGCAGATTATTAAATTGGCAATTACTCAACTAGAGAGGCAATCATCAGAAAACGATTGGGAATAGCTAAATATTAAATAAGCTTAACCTGGCTGAAGCACAGTAGCTTTAGCCTTTTTAACTTCGGTTAGGTTTGAAATTCAACATATCCAAGCGGGATAAAGCACTGATGGCTGTCTCCCGTACATAGGTGTCAGCAGAGGCATCATTGGCTAATTTGGTTAAGACTGCTTTAGAGCGTTCGTCATTAATAGAGCTAACAGCATTGAGAATTGCCACTGCCAAGCCTAAGTTCTCAGTTCCATCTAGGACTTCCAACAAGCTATCTAAAGCAGGCACACCAATGACTCCTAAAGCCATTGCTGAGGCAATATGAACAACGGGATTGGTATCGCTGAGTCCTTTTTTTAAGCCTTCAATTCCTTCAGATGGGAAAGGAACATTCTTATAGTTAATAGCTACCTGAGCTAGAGCTTTAGCACAACTGCTCCTAATTGTTGAATTATCACTGTTGAGCAACGAATCGACTAAAAATGGCACAGTATCTGTCCCGATCGCTCCGAGTGCTTTAACTGCTGCCCGTCGATAGACGGTATCTTCTTCTGCCAAAACTTCCATCAAGTTAGGAATGGTAGTTTCATCACAAGTTTCGACTATTTCCCACATTGCTCGATCACGCAAGTGAGGGTTAGGGTGTTTTAGTTTCTCAAATAAAGAGGATTGTGTCATCACTTTATGAGTAGTTTGACAAATTATAAGTATACCTTAATTGATTGTAATATGAAATACGAAAAATTATGCTACAGATAAAGCTTCTAAAATAAAGTCCCATCCCGTCACGGATTTAATGGTTTGTGGAGTTAACTACTGTAAGACTTGAGATATTAGGTTCCTTAAACTGTCAAGGTTCTCAAACAGTTCCCACTTCAATTGCTTTTTAATTTTTTTGCATAATTTTTCAATCGGATTAACTCGTGGACTGTAGGGAGGTTTAAATAAAAGGATAACATTCTCAGGAATTTCTAATTTTGACCAAGTATGTAACCGTCCATTATCTAGTTGAATTATATGTAGTTCGGCTGGATAGTTTTGAGCAAACCACTTCAGGTACTGCTGAAAGCAAACCCCATCTACATGAGAAAATTCTGCAAAAAAGCTTTCTCCAGTTTCAGGCTCGACTAAGCCATATAACCAGAGATAATCGAAGCACCATTGCTCTATTGCTACAGGTTGGACTCCTCTAGATGTCAGTTTTCTTGCCCATAATGTGATTAAGCCTAATCTCGACTCATGAGGGACTGGGTCTCCCGCGCAGTTTATACGCCCTGTACCCACACCAGTAACTCACCTTTTGATCTCAGGGGGTGACAAGCACCTCAAAACTATTGTGGGGCAATAGTTTCAATGATTATACCTCTGTATAAAATCTGAATTTTTCCTCAATAATAATGATCATCATTTTTAGAGAAGGGGTTGGCACGTGGAGCCTACCAATCCCTTCTCCCCCAATTCAAGTTGATTTTTATCTCAATTGTTGATGGTAGCCATCACTCACATTTTATGGTAGAAAAAGTCGATCCACTTACATAAATAGACCAACCAAATGCAATTTTTATCATTGTATGAGTTATATTTTAAACAATCCTGGAGTGATACTCAAGTCCAAGCTTTAAAAATTTTAGTTTGGTGATTAACGGTACAGAAAACTGTCAAAATAGAAAGGTATTTCTGGTTGTTTTCCTTTAGCGATCACATATGAAAGTCGTCGAAAACATATACAAAGATTTTTAACATTATTTTCTTTGAGCCTTCCATTGTTTTGGTTTCCGATGATCATGATGATTATTAGAGTTGTTGGGAAATAAGGTAAAATGATTCAAGCAGAAATTGGCCCATAAAAATGCTAAATATTGAACGAGCCTTAAAACAAGACAGGTTACTCAGAGCATTAACAGGATTAAACTGTAAAGCAGATTACACTTTGTTGAAGTCCTTTAATCAAATGTATGAGCAAACATTGCTCTTGAAACCTGGTCAACGCTCTGTTGGAGGAGGTCGTAAGGCTCGTTTACGCACCACTCAAGACAAATTATTCTACATTCTCTTCTACTTTAAATGTTATCCAACCTTTGATGTGGCCAGCATCTTGTTTGATATTGATCGCAGCCAGGCACATCATTGGGTTCATCGTTTACAACCTATTTTAGAAGCCACCCTGGGAGAAAAAAAAGTACTACCAGAGCGTCAAATTAATTGTGTCCAAGTATTTATAGAGCGTTTCCCTGGAGTAGAACGAGTAATTATGGATGGCACAAAACGACCAGTGCAGCGACCAACTCACCCAGAAAAACAAAAACTGAATTATTCGGGAAAAAAAAACGTCACACTCGCAAACATCTAGCAGCAGTAGACCAAAACAAGCGAGTGCTAATATTAACTCAGGCTCGAGAAGGGAAGTTACATGATCAAAAGTTCCATGACCAGCAAAAGGTTATTGGTAATATACCTTTAGAAATTCCAATTGAAGTAGATAGTGGTTTTCAAGGTCTGCACTCGCCAGTATGAAAATATCCGCATCCCCCATAAAAAACCAAAAGCAGGAGAACTAACTGAACAGCAAAAGTTAGAAAACAGAAATTTGAGTCAATCAAGGGTAATATGTGAAAACGCTTTCGCCGGTGTTAAACGTTATGGTGCAGTTAGCCAGATTGATCGTAATCACAAGAGTAATTTTGATGACAAATTAATGTTCACAGCAACTGGATGGCTGGAACTTATAAAGAGGTTGACATAAAAGGTATAGCAATGTGCGCTGGCATATTTACAAATTACAAGAACTGTCCAATAGCTAAAAGTCTTGTATTATCGGTCTTTTATTCCCCCAGATGAGCTGTTGCCAGATGAGCTGTTGCCTGCGCACAGCGCTATATAGTATGCTGGTGAAGAATAACTACAGGAATAACATGCATAGGACTGCTCTAAATGACTAGACGTTATGGCTTGCGAGACGATCAATGGGAACGCATTCAAAATTTATTACCAGGGCGTGAAGGGACTGTAGGGAGGACAGCAACAGACAACCGTCTGTTTGTGGAAGCTGTCTTATATAGGTATAGAACCGGAATTCCTTGGACAGACTTGCCAGAAAGATTTGGGGATTTTCGCGTTGTCCATACTCGTTTTAGTCGTTGGAGCTGTTCAGGGGTATGGGTGCATAGTATTTCAAGCTAAGGCTGAGGATGCAGATCACGAATATGCCATGATCGATGCCACTATTGTTCGTGCTCATACTCGTAGTGCCGGAGCAAAAAACAGTAGTCCACAACAGGAAGATATTAGAGTTGTTGGGAAATAAAAATTTCAAATGCTCAAAAGCTTACTGTATAAGGCTTTCATGATTTTACACTTGAAAATAGCTATAAACTTTGACTGATAAGGGTTTTAGCCATTTTTTGTGCTTAATTCCCAACAACTCTATTGGCCGTAGTCAGGGGGGATTAAGCACGAAAATACATGGAGTAGTAGATGCTCTGGGTAAATCCCACTAATTTTTTTTAACTCCAGCTCAAGGGTCTGACTTGGATGGGGCAGATGTTCTATTACCAATGGTAGAAGTGGAAGCGGGAGCGCGGGGACAAAGCTGATGATGCTCAGGAGCGGGTGCCAATCGCCTTTGACTAACAGAGGAATAGAAGTAGTGATTCCTCCCAAAAAAAACCGCCCGTGAACTCCGTAATTACGATGAAATATTGTACAAAGCACGTCTATGAATAGAAAATTTTTTGGCCAAACTCAAACAGTATGGAGTGTTGGCGGAGCAAGTGCGGCAGCTATATCGCTACTAGATACGATCAACGTTCAGTTAACTTTCTAGGAGGAATTCCTACAGGCAGCCTCAGTCATTTTATTGGCGTAGCGATCGCCATCGACCTAGAACATACAAGACCCCTACTTGTCAATTTTTTAATTGATGACACGCCCTAGGATAAAATCTATCTGCTATGACTAATTGACTGCTATACTATTTACACTGATAGCTTCTTACACTGATAGCTTCCTGGTACAACAATCTCATCTTCAGCAATTTGCTAAATTAAAGCAGAAGTAGTATTTCCCAAATCATCGGTATCATAAGTACCATGATGGAAAGCTTGCCAGATATAACTTCAGGCAATTTCTCCATTGGGAGGGATGTTTTCAAAGGAGACTTAGATTTGCCGAGAATCAGCATCTGAAGCATTAGGCATAGCAAAACCAAGGACAGATATAATACTAATAATTGAACTGACCAAGGTTTTGATTTTCATAAAACACTCCTTCAAATAATTGTTTAATCTGTGAACTACTAAAGATAACAAAGACCTAATTCAATTTAAATAAGGTTCTAACTTATCTATTAACTGTTGTTTTGTCATAGCTCCTTCATCGGAGAGTAATAATTCTTGATTCCGAAATAGTCTAAAGGCAGGGACTCCTTCCACCTGATATTGCTTCACAATTTTAGACTTAGGATCGACTTCCATTTTCACTACTTTGAGGCGATCGCTATATTCAGTGGCCACTTTTTCCATTAAAGGGGACATTAGCCTACATGGGCCACACCAAGTAGCCCAAAAATAAGCTAATACAAGCTTTTCTGACTTGAGGATTTCAGTTTCAAACTGAGAATCATTAATGACAATAACGTTACTACTCACGTTTTTTCCGTTCCATAATTTGCTGACATTTTCTCACAAATGTTGTGGCTATTTATTTTATCAGAATTTGAGTAGGTCAAACTAAATATTTAAGATAACTGAAGCTAGTAAATTTCCCAAACCATCGCTTTCCCTATATCAATCCTTATTTTTAACTTATGTCTTTGTTTCTTTGACTAATGACTGTTTACTATCTGCAATAAAACTTTACATCCTAGATTCCGCACAAAGTCCTAACCTGAACCCTGGCTCTGATAGACTTTAACACTGGGAGAGCTAAATAAAAAAGTTTTCCTCAGCAGTTGGGAGGATAAAAATTCGTGGATAACGTAATTGGTTTAGAAATTATCGAAGTAGTAGAGCAAGCAGCGATCGCCTCTGCTCGTTGGATGGGAAAAGGTGAGAAAAATACTGCAGACCAAGTAGCTGTAGAAGCTATGCGGAAACGCATGAACCAAATTCATATGCGGGGCCGCATCGTGATTGGAGAAGGGGAGCGAGATGAAGCGCCCATGCTCTACATTGGGGAACAAGTAGGAATTTGTACTCAACCTAATGCCAGTGAGGTCTGTGACATAGAACAGCTAGTCGAGATTGACATAGCAGTTGACCCTTGCGAAGGAACAAACCTAGTTGCCTATGGTCAAAATGGTTCTATGGCAGTATTAGCTATTTCTGAAAAAGGTGGTCTATTAGCAGCACCAGATGTTTATATGAAAAAATTAGCAGCACCAGCAGTAGCTAAAAATCATGTAGATATAAACAAATCTGCTACTGAAAACCTCAAGATTATTTCAGACTGCATGGAACGTGCTGTTGACGAATTGGTCGTTGTAGTCATGGATCGCCCCCGTCATAAAGACCTAATTAATGAAATTCGTCAAGCAGGTGCCAGAGTTCGTCTAATTAGTGATGGTGACGTTTCTGCAGCAATTTCCTGTGCATTTTCTGGAACAAATATCCATGCTTTAATGGGTATTGGTGCAGCGCCAGAGGGAGTAATTTCTGCAGCAGCTATGCGTGCTTTAGGAGGCCATTTCCAAGGACAACTGATTTATGACCCAGCTATTGTCAAAACTGGTTTGATTGGAGAAAGCAAAGAAGATAACATGAAGCGACTCAAGGATATGGGTGTTGAAGATCCAGACAAAGTTTACAACGCTGAAGAGTTAGCTTCTGGAGAAACAGTGTTATTTGCAGCTTGTGGTATTACTCCTGGCACTCTGATGGAAGGAGTACGTTTCTTCCATAATGGTGCTCGTACCCAAAGTTTAGTTATTTCTTCTCAGTCAAAAACTGCTCGGTTCGTAGATACTGTGCATATGTTTGGAGAATCAAAAACACTGGAACTGAGATAGAAATTGATAAGCATTCAGCTATTAGTAGTTAACATTCAGCTTTTTAATTAATCAAGCTAGTTGATGTATTTTATCGTACAGTTTATGGCTAATGTCTGATGGCTGAATGCTTAGATAAATAGTATTAGGTAAATGGGGCATTACAAAATATCTCTGTTGAAAAATGACCTTTGAAAAATTACTGCTAAACAGTCAAAATTCATGGCTCATATCAATCAGGATAACCAGGGAATTATTAAAGTTTTGGGGGTAGGTTTTAAATTAAATATTTAGGCGGAAAAGAACTAACCATATATTAAACCTCCCTCAGTTTTTTCACAATTCTAATGATCTTCTGAAACAATATAAATTTTTTAGGCCATTTATCTGTAAAAATGCGCTTAATAATTGTTTTTCAGACCTTATTACACTGAATATTAAGTGCAAGTTTATGAATAAATGGTATTAGACCTCATTTTTTAATTTAATTAAAAATCACAACAAATTAACAAAAGAAAAATTACATGAATATCGCAGTTGTAGGACTTAGCCACAAAACAGCACCGGTTGAAGTTCGAGAAAAATTAAGTATTCCAGAAACACAAATAGAAAATGCCATTACTCAATTATGTGGTGGAACTTATACTCAAGAAGTTGGCATTCTTAGTACCTGTAATCGTTTAGAAATTTATGTAGTTACTAATGAAATGCAGCCTGGTATTCGAGAAGTAACTCAGTTTCTTTCTGACTCTAGTAAAATACCTTTAAATTTACTTCGTCCACACCTATTTATGTTGCTCCATGAAGATTCTATTATGCACTTAATGCGAGTTGCTGCTGGATTAGATAGTCTGGTATTAGGTGAAGGACAAATTTTAGCTCAGGTGAAACAAACTCATAAACTCGGACAACAATATAAAGGTATTGGGCGTATTCTTAATCGTTTATTTAAGCAAGCTGTAACTGCTGGAAAAAGGGTTCGGACAGAAACAAGTATTGGTACTGGTGCTGTTTCTATTAGTTCTGCAGCGGTGGAATTAGCTCAAATGAAATTAGAGGATTTATCTAATTACCGAGTGGCTATTGTTGGTGCTGGTAAAATGTCAAAATTATTGGTGCAACATTTATTAGCTAAAGGTGCAAGCAATATATCAATTATTAATCGTTCTATCGGACGCGCTCAGGATTTAGCAAATAGTTTTAAAGATGCAAATATAAATGTTGATTCTATGTCAGAAATGAGTCAGGTTATTAGTAATTCTGATTTGGTATTTACTAGCACTGGGGCAACTGAACCAATTTTAGATAAGGCTAAATTAGAAGGAATTTTAGCTCCTAATCAATCTTTAATGTTGGTGGATATTTCCGTGCCTCGTAATATTGCTACTGATGTGAGTGAATTGGCAAATGTTCGTTGTTTTAATGTGGATGATTTGAAAGCTGTTGTTGCTCAAAATCAAGAAAGTCGTCGGCAGATGGCGATGGAGGCTGAGGTTTTATTGGAGGAAGAGGTAGAAGCTTTTGATGTTTGGTGGAGAAGTTTAGAGACGGTTCCTACTATTAATTCTTTACGACAAAAAATAGAGACTATTCGGGAGCAGGAATTAGAAAAAGCTTTATCTCGTTTAGGTTCAGAATTTGCGGAAAAACATCAAGAGGTAATTGAGGCTTTGACTAGGGGTATTGTGAATAAGATTTTGCATGACCCAATGGTGCAGTTACGGGCACAACAGGATATTGAAGCAAGGCGTCATGCGATGCAGACTTTACAACTTTTGTTTAATTTAGAACAAGAAATTAGTTCTGGGAAAGTTGTTTAGTTAGTGACTGAGTTTGTTAAGTAGGGTGTGCGTGGCGTACCCTATATTTTGCCTGTTCTTTACATTGAATAAAAAATCATGCGTAAGTCCTGATAACTCCCATTTTACTTATCTTATGATCTTTTTCTTTAACAGTAAGTAACATGACAAGTATAATTTACACATTCTGATTCTTATAAAGAAGTTTATGCCATATTTAAAAGCCAAGCATTTAACTGAAGCTGAGAAAAAGCGGGATGAGAAGGTAGCAAAGTCTACTCGTAATTTAGTCTTGATCAATGACAAAATTAAATTTCAGTCAGAAGAAGATTTAGAAAATTATATAGAGGAAAATTTTAACCAAATTTTACCAGGCTTAGTTTTGATTAAGCGTCAGCATACTATTAATACGCAAAGATGTGATTTACTATGCTCTATTAAATCAGTTAAGCAACCTGTGATAATTGAGTTAAAAAATGAAGAGGATAGGAATTTAATCTCTCAGCTTACTCGGTATAGGAAAGCTTTACTGATAGAAAAGCCTTTTCCAGAACAAATAGATTATTCATTACCTGTGAAATTAATAGCGATCGCTCCAACTTTTCACGAGGATAATTATACAGATCAAGAAGCTTCTAAATTCGAGAATGATTTTTGTCTGTGGGAGTTTAGTATTGATATTGAGCAGGGTAAAGATATTGCTCAATTTAATCTTTCAGGAAAAACTTATGATATTCCTTATCCTATATTTGGCTTCCCAGGAAAAATTTTAAACTCTGAATCTTATAGTAAAAGTTTACCGACTTTTGCTTGGGAATTTTATTTTAGACTAGACCAAAAATACAAGAAAGATTTTCAAGGGTTACGAAATCAATTAATTGTTCAACCAAAAATTAAAGAAATGGTTAGCACGAGCTATAGAAAAGTATTGTATGGAACAGGTGAGGGAAAAAATCATAAAAAGTTAGCAGAAATTACTAATACTCCTGGAAAAGATTTATGTTTATTTCTGTGGTTACCGACATCTGTAGATACAAAGTCAGAGAAACCAGTAGCAAGATGTGGATTTGTTTTAAAAAATTCTAGTAATTCTTTATCTAATGATTCTGTTGTTGAGTGGTTAGTATCAACTAAAGAAACTTTGAATAATAAAAATACACCCGATATTAATTCAGAAGTAGCTGCTTATGGTAGAGATGGTACATTAAAGTGGAGTAGAGCGAATTTATATTTAGGTAACGTGACTTTTCGTTATACCCAAGACCCTGTTAAATTAGATGAATGGAAAAGAGTAGCTAAAACATCTAGTTCTAAAGTATTAAATCAAATTGTTAATTCATATCAAAATAATCCGACATTCTGGTTACTAATGTATGTTTTAAAAGGTGTGACACCAAAAACTATTACTGATGAAGATAGAATTTGGTGGGAGTCATATAAAACAAAAACTCCTATACATTTAGGTTGGTATATTGATTTAGCTCTAAAAACTTGGAATTATAAGATTAAGTAAAGTAGCTAATTTACTTAATCCCTTTTTTGGAAATAAATTTATGCCATATCTCAAAGCTAATATTTCATCGCAGATCTCTACAGAATAGACACCTCCGAAAAATATATAGACTTTTTGTAAAAGTAGGGAAAAGGGAAGATTTTTTGAGGAAAAAAACACGGAAAATTATTTTGTGAGTAACTTTTACAACCCTAGTTTATAGTAAATAAAGGGTAAGTTTATTTTCTGGAAATGTCTAATAAAATAATTATCTCAAAAAAAGATTGTAGATATAGTTCTCCTTATAGGGGGAGGTTTTAAACCCATTTTTTCATTTAAATCCTCCCTACAACCATACATTTAAGAAAGGTTAAGAGCAGCACGAGCCTCAAGTAGTGCATCTCTGAATTGATAGCTAGCTTCAACGATTTTTCTTCGATCCTGATTGGTTAAAGAGCTGTAAGGAGTAGCTGCTACCTGGTTAGAGGAAAAGGACCGAGGACCGAGTCAGAAGAAACGGGGAATTTAGAGGAGGTAAAAGTAAGAATTGTCCCTCAATTTTTCTGTCCTTGATTTGCCCAAAATGCTAACTTTTTGAACGTTTTAGACTAAAACAAGGGCACTTTTTGGGAATCTCATAAGCCTAAAACCTTTATCAGTCAATACTTTGATAGTTAATCAGCAAACCCTATTTACTCCTTCTTTCTTCTTCCTTCTTCCTTTTAACAACAAAATCCTCAATTCTCCATAGTTAGAGGTTGCGCTGGAATCGCAGCAATAATCGCATCAATCACCTTAGCAATAGGTAAAATATGCATACCTAAATCCGGCGTTTGTTGACCTTTCGGAATAATTGCCCTCTTAAAACCTAATTTTGCAGCTTCTCTTAACCTTAATTCCAACTGAGATACAGGTCGTACTTGGCCACCTAAACCAACCTCTCCCAGCAAAATAATCCTGGGGTCAACTACCCGATCGCGAAAACTAGCCACTACTGCAATAGCAACTCCCAGGTCTGCGGCAGGTTCTTCTACACTCAACCCACCCACTGTCGCCACATAGGTATCCAACTTTGATAAAGGAATACCTACCCGTTTTTCCAACACTGCCAAAATCTGTTGCAACCTACCACTATCAATTCCAGTAGTAGAACGTCGAGGCGCACCATGACTCGCTGGACTTACTAAAGCTTGAATCTCTACAACTATTGGGCGAGTACCTTCCATCGATACAACTGTAGAAGTTCCTGAAGAATACTCATCCCTACTTCCTAAAAATAACTCTGAGGGATTCAATATCTCTTTTAAACCATTCGCCACCATTTCAAATACTCCAATTTCGTGAGTAGCGCCGAAACGATTTTTCATAGAGCGCAACAGACGGTGGGAGGCAAAGCGATCGCCCTCAAAATACAAAACCGTATCTACTAAATGTTCTAAAACACGGGGACCTGCTAAAGCACCATCTTTAGTGACATGACCGACTATTAATAAAGTAATATTTTCCCGCTTTGCTACTTGCATTAATGCGGAAGTACATTCCCTCACCTGAGCAACTGAACCAGGAGCGGAGGTCAGCGAAGCAAAATAAATTGTCTGAATACTGTCAATTACTGCTAAATATGGTTTGAGAGATTCCAACTCTCTCAAAATTACTTCTAAATCTGTTTCTGGCAATAAAAATAAATTTTCGTGAGAATCTGTAGTGGAATCTTTTATAGTTTCAGAATTGCTATTACTTTCTTGATTTTCATTTGAGGATAAATCTTCATCCATCTCAACATTTGAAACATTATCCTTATCCTCTTGCTCTACTTCATTGAGATTAACAATTAAACGTTGCGAACGTAATTTAACCTGTTGTCCAGACTCTTCCGCTGATACATACAAAACCCGACATCTACTAGACAACTGATTCGCCACCTGTAACAAAAGGGTAGATTTACCAATACCAGGTTCTCCACCAATCAAAACCAAGGAACCAGGAACAATTCCACCACCAAGCACTCGGTCTAACTCTTCAAACCCAGAAGGCATTCTGGACAAACTTTGGTCAGAAATCTGGGATAATAGAAAAGATGCCCTTGGTTGACCAGAAGACTTATCTGATTCAGATGCTTGACTGCCCCCAATATCAGTCAGTCCCAATCTTTGTAGAGCAGCAGTAGTTGATTTTTCTATCTCTTCTGTAAAAGAATTCCAAGTATTACAGCTAGGACATTTGCCCAAAAATTGGGTAGACTCATATCCACATTCTCCACAAACATACTTTATTTTCTGTTTTGGCATTTCTTAAAATAATTTAATATTCACTCGCAAATATAAAAAAGCCTAAAGTTTCACTCATCCTAAGCTAAGGAGTAATACATAATGGTAATTTCTATTGTTATTTTGATGATAGAGTTAAAAAAATTAATATAATTATAAATCTAAATGAAGGAGTGTTAGGAAAAGTGGAAAATCATAAAGAAAAAATATTGGTTGTTGATGATGAGGCAAGTATCCGTCGTATTTTAGAAACTCGGCTGTCAATGATTGGTTATGATGTTGTCACCGCTGCTGATGGAGAGGAAGCTTTAGTAACTTTTCACAATGCGGAACCCGATCTGGTAGTATTAGATGTGATGATGCCAAAATTAGATGGTTATGGTGTATGTCAGGAGTTGCGAAAAGAATCTGATATTCCCATAATTATGCTAACTGCTTTGGGAGATGTTGCAGATCGAATTACAGGTTTAGAGTTAGGTGCTGATGACTATGTTGTTAAGCCTTTTTCTCCAAAAGAATTAGAAGCAAGAATTCGTTCTGTATTACGTCGAGTTGATAAAAATGGTGCTTCTGGCATTCCTAGTTCTGGTGTTATTCAGGTCAGCACTATTAGAATTGATACGAATAAGCGTCAAGTTTACAAAGGAGATGAACGAATTAGACTTACTGGTATGGAGTTTAGTTTGTTGGAGTTGTTGGTAAGTCGTTCTGGAGAACCTTTTTCTCGGTCTGAGATTTTGCAGGAAGTTTGGGGTTATACTCCGGAGCGCCATGTAGATACGCGGGTAGTGGATGTTCATATTTCTCGACTGAGGGCTAAGTTAGAAGAAGATCCAAGTAATCCAGAATTGATTTTAACTGCGCGGGGTACTGGTTATTTATTTCAACGTATTATTGAGCCTGGTGAGGTTGGTTGAAATATAGTTACAGTCAAATCAAAGGCTAAAAAATGGGTAGTCCTAAAGATTTAAGGATATTAGTTGCTACATTCCTTTAATTATAAGAAGGTAGACTATAAAAATCATTACTTGTTTAGTACTACTAAAAAATGCTAGTTATTCAGTAACTTTAAAAATTACCTTATCGGTATCTAAATTTATATTTTTCTTTACTGGTTTAATACCAATTCCTAAAAATAATGCTATTTTTATTGAATACTTCAGTTATTAAGTAATGATAATTGTTCATTAATTTTTTTAGCAATTATTTGTATAAAGTCAAGATATCTTATTCGTAATTTACCGAATAATTAAGGTTAAAAGCCTCTCCTTTAAAGGATAAAAAAGAAAAAAAATCATGCTCCGTGTCATATCAAATCCGGTTAAATAACCTCACAATCAATAGCTTACAATTCTGATTATAAGGTTATTGGATATATGTGCAATTAGGCGGATTTGATATCAATCCTCTTCTTTTCAAGGAGAGATAATAATTAATAATTAATAATTAATTGTTGAACTACTTTCTACTCTCTGCTTTCAAGAAGATGTAGCAAAAATGCGTGATATTTGGGTATAAGATTCCACACTTCAACTGCTGTGTCTACAATTGCTTGAAGTTATCAGACACGAAGTGGCTTGTCAAAGACTACCTCAATCAACTTTTTCCTTCTTCAATAAATTTAATGAGTTAAATCATAGCTTTCAAAATTTATGTAGAGACTATATAGCAATCAGGAATAAGTTGTGAGAGTTGAGTTGTTCCTTAAAAGTATAAAGTATAGCAGTTATCATATTCAGATGATAGATTTTTTTTCTTCTTCCCTGTTCCCTGTTTCCTAAAATTTGCCAATATCTCACAACTTAAATTATATTATATTACTATATATTCATATTTCTTAAATATAAACACTATATTTAAACCCTCTTTCTTTAATAATTTATTCTTTAAAATATGGCTAAATCAGACCAAAATCAAGTCCTACGAATGTTACCTATAATAGTAGGAGGATTAGGTGGAACTTTACTCATGGTTAATCGATTTTTCACCCCTAATCTTTTAGCTTCCCAAGCTCGTTCTGATGTTGTAGGAGTAATTTTAAGCGCTTTTTTAATTTTAACTGGTTTACTTTGGCAACAGATACAACCACGTTCTCCTGATACTGTTGAATTAATTGGTGAATCAGGATTTGAACTATTGCCAGAATTATCTGACATAGCAAAAAATGAACTTGCCTGGGCTTCTAGTTTATTATTAACTAATACAGTTACTAAAACTATTATTATTTGGTATCAAAACAAAGTCTTATTAAAAAGAGGAATGTTACCATCTCACTCACAAGTAGAACCGGGAGCTATTTTCAAGCAAGTTTTGAATAAACAAAAACCTATTTATTTAGTAGATTTAAAAGTTTATCCGGGTCGTATTGAATTTAATTATTTACCAGAAAATACTCAAGGTGTCATTTGTCAACCTATTGGTAAGAATGGTGTAATTATCTTAGGTGCAAATTCCCCTCGCAGTTATACGAAACAAGATGAAAATTGGATTTCAGGAATAGCAGAGAAATTGACAGATACTTTATTGAGAGAAATTAACTAGAATCAATAATACAGGTTAATTTTTTTGATTTTAATTAATTTGATTTTAATTAATATGTTAATGGTAATTATTTATTGGCTTCTTATAATAGTTATGTTGGTCGGTGTTGCTGGTGCTGTAATTCCAGGTTTGCCAGGTTCTAGTTTGATTTTAGCAGCGATTTTAGTTTGGAGCTTTATTCAAAATTTTACTGGAGTGGGTTGGGCATTAGGAATGGCGATCGCCGTTCTGGTTTTGAGTACTTTGATAGATTTTCTAGCTACTTATTGGGGAGCAAAACAGTCAGGTGCTAGCAAATGGGGACAAATAGGTTGTTTCGTTGGTCTGGCACTAGGTTTTTTTGGTCTATTACCAGCTTTACCATTTGGCGGACCTTTATTAGGGATGTTGATTGGACCTTTTTTCGGAGCAGTTGTTGGAGAATTTTTATATCGTCAAGATTTAGAGTTTATTCAGAGGGCTAAATTATCTGTAAAAGCTGGAATAGGTATAGTGGTCGGGACAGTTGTGGGAAATATAATTCAAGGAATTTTAGCGATCGCCACTGTGATAGTTTTTCTTGTTTCCACTTGGCCGACCATTAACAGTTAGTGGTTAAAAAGAATAAACTCTGCCAGTGGGAGAAATATAAACTGATTTATGGTCAGTTGCTTCTGAACCTGGTTTAACTCTCACCGTAACTGTATTACCCTCTGCACTATATTCATAAGTAAGTAAACTGTGATTATATATATTTACTGTGCCATAACCGTCAGGTATACTTTGCAAGTCAACTCTGATATTTTTACTTCTTCCTGCGGGCAAAATTCTTTCTACTTCTGGAATTAAGTTATAGTTGAGAGCTTTTCCAGTCTGATTTAAAATCTTTAGTATAATTGGTTGTTTTGAATCTGCTGCTTGAGCTTCTGGTTGCCAATATCCAGGTACATAAGTAGGAGCATTTTGAGATAAAACTTCTTTGGGATAAATTATTAAGCTTGAAGTTATTAATAATGTTGTGATTAGAGCAAATTTTTTCATTTTTCCTCTTGTTGTAATTTACAAAAAATCTAATACTTAATACTCCAAAATTTTTGCTTCGGTTATTTGTGAGGTAGTCTTAACAGCAATTTTCAGTATTGTAAGGTACTTTCGTGTCAAGCTGAAAATGGTGTATTAAATTTTTGAGTATAATTCTTGCTTTGACTAAGGTTTGGAGAATTTTCCTAAAACACTATTTCAAGCTTGACGCGCTAGTACGGTTTAAATAATAACAGCAGATTCCATTTTAGTGAGGTACACCCGTCGCGGGCAAGATGCCCGCACTACAAATATTTAATTGTTAACCTCTGTACTTCATATACCACCGAATCTGCTGTATCTCTGTCACCATCTCGAGTATTCTCTAAATTATTAAAACTTTGTACCTGCAAGACTCGAAAACTGCTGGATATAATCAATATATAGCCAGGGCTATTTCATTCTAAACTGTGCCATTTTATGTATTGACGAAACCACGTTATTTACAGCTTTAGAAAATTTATCTTTCGCTGTCTGAAAATCAATAAATTCATTGTCATTTTCTAGAATGAAATGACCCTGATATATAGCTGTGCAAAATAAACTTTATAGTTGAAATTGGCAAAAAGGGAACGGCAGAATATGTAATTAATTTTGTCTCAGTACTTAGTAATCTTAAACCCTCCATCAAATATCTATCTAAACAATTTTTCTGCATTGCCGGAAAGACAAATGTTCTCAATTTTTATTGAAGCAAGGAAAATCTTTACCAAGAGATTTCATCAGATCGAAAATTTGAAAGTCTTATTTATTTTCCTGCTTATCTAGTCCCTGATTCCCAGAAATTTTACCTATTAACTCAAATAAAATTTCTATATAGCAGTCGAAGTAAAGATGAGGATATATCAAAAGCTGAAAATTCAGACCACGCCAGATTTTTCCTTCTACCTTCTGCTATAAAAGTAGTAACCTTGAAAACTCTACGACTAGATTAACTAATTGAGAATTAGGATAGTAGCTAGAAAAGACTACTTGCAGAAAATAGAAGAGCTAGTAGCTAATAATCAAAAAATATTACTAATTACCAATAGCCAATTTAAGAGCTTGCATAAACTTTCTGATAATAAGCTTGATATTCTTCAGATAATAATGGCTCCCACCAATTTCGGTTATTCAAAAACCATTCTACTGTCTGACGCAACCCCTCTTCAACAGTTACTGAAGGTTGCCAACCTAACTCAGCTTTAATCTTTGTTGCATCAATAGCATAACGTCGGTCATGGCCTGGTCTATCCTTAACAAAAGTAATTAACTTTTCACAAGGTTGCACTGGTAAATCAGTTCCTAATTCATCCATAATTTGACACAACATTCGCACCAAATCAAGATTTTTAACCTCATTATTTCCACCAATATTATAAGTTTCTCCAGGTTTACCTTTGTGAATTACCGTATCTAATGCCCGACAATGATCTATCACATACAACCAATCTCTAATATTTTGCCCATCACCATAAACTGGCAATTGTTTTCCTAGTAAAATATTGATGCACATCAGGGGAATTAACTTCTCTGGAAAATGATAGGGTCCGTAGTTATTAGAACAATTAGTAATAACTGTCGGGATACCGTAAGTATGATAATAAGCTCTAGCCAGATGGTCACTTCCTGCTTTCGATGCAGAATAGGGACTATTTGGCGCATAAGGTGTGGTTTCTGTAAAGGCAGAATCTTCTGAGCTTAAACTACCGTAGACTTCATCAGTCGAAACATGGAGAAATATACACCTACGATCTGGATTTTGGGCAACAGTGGAATAATGACTTCTGAATGCCTCTAACAAAGTAAAAGTACCCACAACATTAGTTTGAACAAAAGCTGCCGGGCCAAGAATAGACCGATCCACATGAGATTCTGCGGCAAAGTGGGCTACTGTATCTATATCCTCTTCCTGGAGTAAGCTATCTACTAACGAGCGATCGCAAATATCTCCCTGGACAAAACGGAAATTTGGTAACTCTAGTAAATCAGCTAAAGTCTCCTTATTACCAGCGTAAGTCAGAGCATCCAATACAACTACTCGATGATTAGGATAGGTTTCACACCAATAATGGACAAAATTAGAACCTATAAATCCAGCACCCCCGGTCACCAATAATCTACTTTCCATAATTATCATCTCCTGAGAGCTTCTAATTCCAATTAAGTATCTATGCTAGATTAATTTAACATTTTGTCGAGCTATGTATGGAAGAAGAACTCGAATGTAGTGACCTAAGGCAGGTATCCAAACTTGTCGAAGTCTATTTTAAATTGCGAATATATATAGCTACGGTCTTCAGGGGTCAACTCAACACTTCTAGAAGCCGATTTATTTTCAAATTTTAGTTTACAACTTATTCCTAAATCTTGGCATAATTTCGGCCATTCAGACTCAATTTCTTCTAACTTAATGACCCGATCGACTATAAGGTTCTGGTGATCGCGGTCTGATAGCCATGTCCATTGAGTGCGAAAGGAATTATCCTTCATAAGAAAAGGATGGCGAATAAACTCAGAAAAGTTGGCAGTATCTAAATAAGCTTTGATATCAGGCCATTTCAGTAGCCAGAGAGTATTTTTAAAGTATTGACTATTAACTTTAGCACCCAAATATTTAATTTGAGATTTAATGCGCTGGGGAATATGAGCTAATGTTTCTTTGTTTGAATGGTGTAAAATTCCTGTGCCAAAAAAACTAGATAATTTTTTTTCGCTATAGGTATAGATAGAAACAATTCTGCGATAGGGATTTCTGACAACACCAAATGTGAAAAATTGCTCCCACTTTTCCTTTCCGACTAAATCTTGGATTTCTATCCCTAAGGAATGTTTACTTACGCCAAATTGTTTTTGATAAATCTGTAGTAATTTCTCACCATATTTAGTTCCACCTATAACAATGTCGTTATACTTCAGATGTTCTTCTAGAGATAGTGCTACGCTAGTTCCTCCATTTTTGGGAATATGAATAAAGATAAATTTATCATTCTCAGAAATAATCATTTGGCTAATCTCTATCGACGATAAATTTTGGGTTGCACATTATGGAATGATATTGCCAAAAATTAGTTTAGACTTTGACTAAAAATAACCATTAATTAATCATTCTGGCAATTGATTAATCCACAATCCAATTCAATCAAAAATCTCAAATCATTCGTCGCTGTGCAACGCCATAAATTTTAGTAAGCTAAGAATCATTTAGATTCTATATTCCCCGATCCAGTGTTCCCTTTGATAAAAATCGGATATATGGTTTAAATGCAAAACAACTTAACTATAAGGGATTATCAGTAAAAATTTATTCTGATAAGTAGTAATATGATTGAGTTTAGCTTATATTTTTTGGTGTAAGGAAAATAATTGTGAGTCAACAAGAAATTTTAACACGAGCAAAACAAGGAGACCCTAAAGCGATCGCTTTTCTGGTCAATCAAGCATTAACAACTATTGGAGTTAAAGCTAGGGTTAGTATTCAGAAAAATAATCTGCATCTTCTACTGGAAAGCTCTCAACTTCCAGATCGCCAAGTTTGTATTAGAGTCATTCATCAAGGAATGCAACGTCTAAACGCATCGTCGATTGATTTTGTCAATATTTATGGGCGAAGATTAGGTAACACTATCCCTGAGTGGACAGAAGTTATTGAATTACACAGACCTAGTATATACCATCCAGCGGGAGTAGGGACAATTTGGTGGCAATCAGAAAATACAAATTCTTCCCAAGAATCTCTTGAAACTACCCTACCTTCCCTATCTCAACAGGTGGAATTAAATACTCCAGAAATAGTTAAGACTAATCCAGAGTTTGGTCAAAGTGAAGATAAAAATGTAGATTTTTCTCCAGTTAATCTCAACCGACCTGTGAGAAAAAGAAATAATCGCTCTAGGGCAAAAAAAGTATTTTCTTCTGATGATAGTTCTTGGCAATTTTTACCTCAGAAAAATCAAGCTTTTTGGCTATTATTAAGCACTGTTGGCATAGCATTAATTCCTGTATCAAATTTAGTTTTCAACTCTAATAATTACAAGCTACCTGAAATTATTTCAAATATTTCTCGACCGCAACAAAAATCTCAGTCAAGTTCTTCAATAGTAGAAGTTAGTAAGTCAGAAATATCAACTGTAGCTACTCCTCAAATTGTACAAATTCAAAATCAACTTAATTTATCACAGGTTTCTGAGTTTGTTTTATCATCTATTAAATCTCCAATTAATCCTGATACTAGAATTACTATTAAAGCAGTGGGAGATATTATCCCCGGGACTAATTATCCTAAGAATAAATTACACCCTAAAAAACAAAAGTTATTTGCATCAGTTAAACCTTTGCTACAAGATGCAGATATTGTTTTTGGAAATTTTGAAAGTACCTTAACAAGTTATCCAAGAAGTGGCAAAAAAATGGGGAGTGGTAGGGTATTTGCTTTTAGAACACCACCGAATTATAGATATTTATTGAAAGATGCTGGTTTCGATGTTTTGAGTGTGGCAAATAATCATTCTTTCGATTTTTTAAAGCAAGGGTTTGAAGATACAATTACCAATATTCAAAATGCTGGTATGCAAGCTGTTGGGAAAAAGGGAGAAATTGTTTATCGTCAAGTGAAAGGGATTAATATAGCGTTTATTGCTTTTAGTAATTATAGTTATCATAATTCTATGCTTGACTTAGAGTCTGCAAAAAAACTTGTTCGAGAAGCAGATGAAAATGCAGATATTATTGTTATTTCTGTTCATGCTGGTGCAGAGGGAACTAGGGCGTTGAGAATTAAGAATAAGACTGAATATTTTTTTGGTGAAAATCGAGGTAATAAAATATTATTTTCCCATACGTTAATAGATGAAGGTGCAGATTTAATTTTGGCTCATGGTCCTCATGTGCCTAGAGCAATGGAGGTTTATCAAGGGAAGTTAATTGCTTATTCTCTTGGTAATTTTATGGGATATCGCACTTTGTCTAGCAAAGCTCAGTTGGGATATTCTTTGGTATTAGAAGTAGATATTAATCCTAGAGGGGATTTTGTTTCTGGTAAAATTTTGCCTGTTCATTTGAATAGTAAGGGTATTCCTTATCCTGATAAGTATGGTCGGAGTATTAAGTTAATTCAGCAGCTTACAAAAAAAGATTTTCCGAAGACAATTTTAGAAATTGATGGGGAAGGGAAATTAAAAGTTAAAAGTTAAAAGTTAAAGGTTAAAAATTGAGGTAATAACTGGTACTCCTTCTCGGAAAATTCCTGAAGATGAGCGATCGCCTTTTAGTAGGAAAATTGTGTTGAATAAAAAGTCATGCGTATGGGCGAGCAGCCCCTTATAGTTATTATGATATCACAAAAATTCTGGGGATGTAACTGAAAATTGAGGCGCGTTTCAGGAGTTTCACACAATGAAAATGTGGTTGACTTTGTACTGAGGAATGATGGAGGGAAAAACAAGTATTTTTTTTAAAGCTCCACAAGATGACAATACTTCTGACACTGTTTCTAGGAAAATTCCTGAAGATGAGCGATCGCCTTTTAGCAGAAAATTGTGTTGAATAAAAAGTCATACGTATTGGCAATAAACCCCTTATAGTTGTTATAATATCACAAAAATTGTGGGGATGCAACGGAAAATACTTTGAGACGCGTTTTTTGGATCTCCACAAAATGAAAATGTGGGTGGCTTTGCACTGAGGGGTGATGGAGGGAAAAATAAGTATTTGCTGAAAGCTCCACAAGATGACAATATTTCTGGCACTGCTTCTAAGAAAATTCCTAAAGATGAGCGATCGCCTTTTAGCAGGGAAATTTGGTTGAATAAATTGAATCAAATTTTTATTTCTGAAGTCAAGATGTGTTGAATAATCATTTCCTGCACATCAAACAAACTAACTTCAGGATTAATCGACTCTCGACAAATAGTCAAAAACTTATCCCTAGCCAAACAAAACTTTTGATTATTCTCCGACTGTTTAGCAATTAAATCTCGTAAACTTTTTAAAATAGTAGGTAAGTCTGCCTGAAAAGTAGTAATAGCCTCGCGAAAATCCTTAACTTCCGGGCGAACATAATTAATAAAAGCATTAATAATTCCATAGTCAAAAATTAAAAGCCAAAAGTGATATTTTCAGTACTTAAAGCCTCTACTCTAGTAAGCATTCAGCTATTAGCGGTCAGCTATAAGCTTTTTAATGAATGAAGCAAGCATTCGTTTAATTTCTACTACATTATTAACTAGAGATTCGTACTCTGAAGCTTTGATAAAATTGCTTTTTTTTCCTTTAAATGTAATAAAGCTGATAGCTGATTGCTGTTTGCGCAGCATTCCGCAGGAAATGCTTACCTACTCTAAAGTAATTTAACTTCATTAGTTACTAACTATTTGTGAAATTAGCTATGATACTTAAAATTAACAATGCCAAAAAATTTATGTAAGTTATTTTTAAATATACCAGTTTCAAAAAATAAGTATTTTTGTAAAATAAACAGTGTATTTTGAATAGACAAGGAGTACCCAAAAAG
The DNA here is from genome assembly GCF_010672695.1 of Okeania sp. SIO1H4. Lineage (NCBI taxonomy): Bacteria > Bacillati > Cyanobacteriota > Cyanophyceae > Oscillatoriales > Microcoleaceae > Okeania > Okeania sp. SIO1H4. The sequence continues at coordinate 20,557 of NZ_JAAHGB010000009.1, read as the reverse complement.
CTACAGACAAATCAAAGTGTAACTCAATAAACATCTCCAGAAAAGAAGGAGTAGGGAGTAGGAGGAAAGAATCGATCATTTATGTGCGATAATTAATTTTATTTTCTATTATTGGAGATGTCTAATAGTAAAAACACAAAAAAAATTAATGGGGTTTTCGCCTCTTACCTAACTCTTGACTAATAACTAATAGCAATCACCGAATCAGATGTAAGAATTTTATTGCTTCTGTGTTCCCTATTCCCTATTCCCTGTTCCCTGTGCCCTATTCCCTAAAAATCTACAATATCTCACAACTCAAATAAGATTTATAAATATTTAAAATTAAAAAATTAATGATTAAAAAAAATATAGAGCGAAAAGTCCTGAATAATGGCATAGTCTTCATCACAACAGAAAATAAGACAGCGGATATTATTTCAGCCAAAATATTCTTACGAATAGGTAGTCGTTATGAACCCAGAGAACAGGCAGGAATCTCTCACTTATTAGCAGCAGTATTAACCAAAGGGACAGAAAAATTATCCTCTCTAGATATAGCCCATAAAGTTGAATCAGTAGGAGCAAGACTAGGTACAGATACAACCACAGATTATTTCTTACTGAGCATAAAAACAGTATCTACAGATTTTGCAGATATATTTCAATTATCAGGAGAAATAATCAGATATCCATCATTTCCAGAAACAGAAATTGAACTAGAAAAACGAATTACTATTCAAAGTATTCGCTCTCAATTAGAACAACCCTTTACTGTAGCATTCTCTCAATTACGAGAAATGATGTATCAAAATCATCCTTATGCTTTATCAACTTTAGGTACAGAAAAAACAGTTTCTCAAATTACCCGCACCGATCTTCAAGAATTTCATCAAACTCACTTCCGTCCAGATAATATAATCATATCTATAGTAGGTAATATTACAAATGCCAAAGCAATTAATTTAGTTGAACAAACATTAGGAGATTGGCAACAACCAGAAACACCCCCGATAACTTTAAACTTACCAAGTATAACTCCCCAACCATCAAAAGCAACAACATACCAAGAAACTCAACAATCAATTATTATGCTTGGTTATTTAGCCGCAAATGTTAACAGTTCTGACTATGCTCCTCTCAAATTAATTAATACTTATTTGGGTAATGGTTTATCAAGTCGCTTATTTGTTGAACTGAGAGAAAAACGAGGTTTAGCTTATGATATATCTGCTTTTTATCCTACCCGTCTAGATATCTCCAACTTTACAGTTTATATAGGAACCGCTGCAGAAAATACAGCGATCGCTAAAGCAGGATTAAGAGAAGAAGTGGAGCGCTTAGTGAATAACCAACTTAGCTCAGAAGAATTACAAGTCTCCAAAAACAAATTATTAGGTCAATATGCTTTAGGTAAACAAACAAACTCACAAATTGCTCAAATTTTAGGATGGTATGAAATTTTAGGTTTGGGTATAGAATTTGACGCTAAATTTCAAGAAAATCTGACAATGGTAACTACTGCTGAGGCACAAGAAGTTGCTAGTAAGTATTTCATTGAACCCTATATTTCAATTGTTGGACCAGAATAAAATGTAAGCATTCAGCGGTCAGCTATCAGCTATCAGCTATGAGTTATTAGCTCATTATCGCACCTAAGCTGGAATTATACCATTTCTCAAAAACTTTTCTACATTTTGTTGAGTAATGGAGTGGGGAGTGGGGAGTAGTCAAAAAAAACTGATGAACTGTGGTAAACTTAACAATGTTAATATAGAACCTAAAATAAAAACTCGGTGTGCCCAAATCAGAACGTAAAATTCTCCTAGATTTTGAAAAGCCTCTAGCAGAATTAGAAAACCGTATAAATCAGATTCGCGAACTAGCTAAAGACTGTAGTAGTGTAGATGTCTCTGAGCAAATTAGCCAACTAGAAGCAAAAGCAACTCAACTACGTCAAGAAATCTTTAATGGTCTTTCCCCTGTACAGAAACTACAGTTGGCCCGCCACCCAAGGCGACCAAGCACTCTGGATTATATCCAAGCTATTTGTGATGAGTGGATCGAGTTACATGGCGATCGTGGTGGTAGTGACGATCCAGCAATAGTAGGAGGCTTGGCCAGGATAGATGGAAGGCCAATTATAATTATTGGTCATCAAAAAGGACGAGATACGAAAGATAATGTAGCCCGTAATTTCGGTATGGCCTCAGCAGGAGGGTACCGCAAAGCAATGAGGTTAATGGAACATGGCAATAGCTTTGGAATGCCAATCTTGACATTTATCGATACTCCTGGTGCATGGCCAGGTATAGAAGCTGAAAAAATGGGACAAGGAGAAGCGATAGCATACAATTTACGAGCAATGTTTCATCTGGATGTACCAATAATTTGTACGGTGATTGGAGAAGGTGGTTCAGGTGGAGCGTTAGGGATTGGAGTGGGCGATCGCCTACTAATGTTAGAACATTCTGTATATACAGTTGCTAGTCCTGAAGCTTGTGCAGCAATTCTCTGGAAAGATGCCGGTAAAGCTTCTCAAGCAGCAGATGCTTTAAAAATAACCTCTTGGGATTTAAAAAATATAGGGATTATCGATCATGTCATTCCAGAACCAAATGGTGGGGCTCATGCTAACCCATTACAGGCAGCAGAAAACCTCAAAAAGGCCATAGTTAGCAATATAGAAGAATTAACTAAGATCAGCAGTCAGGAACGCCGAAAACAACGTTATCAAAAGTTCCGTTCCATAGGAGTATTTTTGGAAACTTAATAACTGAAATTGATTTTGTCTTCTAGTAAACCGCTTCGTGGAAGTCAAAAGTCACAAATTATTATCCCATTAATCAAATCAATTGGCATGAATAAAAGCTTTATTTTTCTATGGATGAATCTCTTGTCTCTATATCCAGTTAATTTTTTTGATTAAATCCAAAAGATGGATAAGAAAGACGATTTATTAGTGACTTATTATTTCTACTCTAGGAATATTCAACAGATGATCTACACAATAAAATGTAATTTAATGAAGTAATGAGAAATTAGTATGCTTTTAATAAATTGATTTTAGGTTATACTAGAAATTAAGTTATAGTGTCAACCCTAATTAAGATAAAGTAAACGGTTATTAAAATAACCTCAGTAGTTTTTAATCTATACTCTAGCTAGGGAAATATTGCTCTCATAACTCTCAAACATTTGATCTGGCAAAATTAATAAAATTCAATAGAATCTAGATATTTTTTTTCTTTCATTGTTTTTAAATTTATTCAAGCAATCTTAATTAACCATGCACGACTGACTTTCTGGCATAATTATTAAAGTAGTGAGTATGGTTTCGTTAATGACCAAGTATTTTCACAAAAAGGGGATCTACTGTGTCCAGTCAATTTTGCTTCATAGCTCCTTATGAAATAATAACAAGAAAAGAAATAACTACTTAGTTAGTATTACAGCCAATTCTCCCTGGGTTGATCGATACCCCTATCTAGGGTCAAGAAACTTATTGGAATTGAGCTTAACTATTTCACCATGATAACATCCTAAAATAGAAATAGTTGCGGAGAATTCTTAATACTTTCCTGATACCAACTTAGACTGTAATTTACTTACTTCTATGATAAGTAATAACTTGTGAAAATAGATTCTTGCTCGGTGTCACACTTACAGCAGAGAAATTGAAAATTTCCCATTCTCATAGTTCATTGCTAATTAATAACTAAAACTGATTACCACCAATGAACAGAGAGCTGTGATCTAAGCTAAATGGCCTAGCAAAAGTTAGGTCAAGATACAACTTGCTTTTTTTTTAATCTGATCCGGATCTATTATGACTCAAACTTTTTCCAACGCTTCCAATAACACAATTAGCACCAATGGTGTTAAAACTTCTACAAATGGTATTTCTCACCGACCTGACCGCAGCTCCTCATCTAATGGTCAACCGATTAAACAACAACCTCCTGCTACAGAGACCAATGAAGCAATGATGGAGGCAGTACGAACAATGTTACTATCAGTAGGAGAAAACCCTGAACGAGAAGGCTTACTCAAAACTCCTAAGCGGGTTGCAGAAGCAATGCGATTCCTCACTCAAGGCTATAATCAATCCCTTGAAGAAATTGTCAATAATGCCATTTTTGACGAAGGTCATAACGAAATGGTTCTAGTTAGAGATATCAATCTTTTTAGTCTTTGTGAACATCATATGTTACCATTTATGGGAAAAGCTCATGTAGCTTATATTCCCAATCAAAAAGTAGTAGGTCTTAGTAAGCTAGCTCGGATTGTGGAAATGTATTCCCGTAGATTGCAAGTTCAGGAGCGACTCAACCGTCAAATTGCTGAGGCAATTCAACAAGTTTTAGAACCAAAAGGTGTTGCAGTTGTCATAGAAGCTACTCATACCTCTATGGTAATGCGAGGAGTACAAAAACCTGGGTCTTGGACTGTTACCAGTGCTATGCTTGGTTTATTTGAAGAAGATCAGAAAGTTAGAGAGGAATACCTGAGCTTAATTCGCCATCAACCTGCATTCTTTTAACTAGCTAGTGTCGCTACGCGGAATTTAAAAGTCAGCGGAAGTCAAAAGTCAAAAGTCAAAAGTCAAGAGTATTGATTGGTAAGGCTTTTAGGATTTTGTAACTGGTTAGTTATTTCTGCCATCCTGCACTACTAACTGAATACCCTGGGAATAAGGAAGCAACTTTTCTTATTTCCCTCTTCTTTTCAACAATAATTATGTATAGAAAAGTAGGGGAAAAAGCTAAGAGTTAAAGCAAATATAGCAATATGATTTTAGTTGTGAGATATTGGATACTTTTGTTTTAGGTATGGAGAGAATAGGAAATAGGTATGGAGGGAAGAAACGAATACATAAGAATAAGATAACTACTATATTCTATGCTTTAAAGGAATACCTCAATTCTCACATCTGATTCCTGATTGCTATAATTAAACAAACAAATCTATATATTAAAGAGATTTATGGTATGGCTAAACCAATAAAATTTGGAACAGATGGCTGGCGCGGTGTTATAGCTGATGATTTTACTTTTGAACGGGTTTCTTTAGTAGCTCCAATCGCAGCGCGAATTTTAGAGAAAAATTATGCTGATTCTACGAATAATAGTAAAACAGTAATTGTTGGTTATGATCGTAGGTTTATGGCCGAAGAATTTGCCCAAGTTGCTGCTGAAGCTATTCAAAATGTAGGGTTTGATGTGCTATTAACAGATACTTATGCTCCTACTCCAGCTTTTAGTTGGGCAGCATTTGAAAAACAAGCTCTTGGGGCAATCGTAATGACTGCTAGTCATAATCCAGGAAAATATTTAGGGTTAAAAGTAAAGGGTGCTTTTGGTGGGTCAGTTCCTCCAGAAATTACACAACAAATAGAAGAATTATTAACAGTTGAAGTAGAAAAAGATAGGCTTCAGGGGAGCAAAATAGAAAGTTTTAATCCTTGGCCTAGTTATTGTGAAACTCTACAAAAAATGGTAGATATTAACAACATTAAGTCTGCTATTAATGAGGGAAAATTAAAAGTTTTTGCAGATGTAATGCACGGTGCTGCTGCTGGAGGGTTGCAAAAGATACTGGGAGTGGAAATTCAAGAGGTTAATGGTAATCGCGACCCTTTATTTGATGGTGGTGCCCCTGAACCTTTGCCTCGCTATTTGAGTAAACTTTTTAAGGAAATGAAAAGTTATCGAGCAGCAAATCAGGGAAGTTTATCCATTGGATTAGTGTTTGATGGAGATAGCGATCGCATTGCTGCTGTGGATGGTGAGGGTAATTTTCTCAGCTCCCAAATTTTAATTCCTATTCTGATAGAACATCTGACAACTAGGCATGGGTTTAGTGGGGAAGTTGTAAAGACTATTAGTGGTTCGGATCTATTTCCCAAGGTGGCACAATTATATAATATGCCAATTTTTGAAACTCCCATTGGTTATAAATATATTGCCGACCGGATGTTGTCAACTCAGGTGCTTGTGGGTGGAGAAGAGTCTGGGGGTATTGGTTATGGTACTCATATTCCGGAAAGGGATGCTTTATTATCAGCACTCTATTTGTTAGAAGCAGTGGTAATGTCTGGTGAAGATTTAAGTGCAATTTACGGCAAACTTCAAGAAAAAACAGGTTTTAGTTCTGTTTATGACAGGATAGATTTACCTTTGCCTAATATGGAGGTGCGATCGCGTTTGTTGGAGCAGTTACAAAGTTATCCTTTGACGGAGGTTGCCGGACAAAAAGTGGTTGATTGTTTGACTATAGATGGGTATAAGTTGCGGTTAGCTGATGGTCGTTGGTTATTGATTCGGTTTAGTGGTACTGAACCTGTTTTGCGGCTTTATTGTGAAGGTGCGGATATGCAGCAGGTTAAGCAGACTTTGGAATGGGCTAAAAATTGGGCTAACAGTATTGCTTGATTTATGCAAAGTTGCAAATGAATCCTGTAGTTTTGATGTCTAGCACTTTACTGAAGTCAGAAGTCAGAAGTCAGAAGTTCAATTCTGGCGTTGCTTAGTGGTAATGATTTTTAGATTAAGTATCATATCAGGGTAAAACATAAGTTGTTCAATTTTACCGAAAAATTGTGGTCTGAGGCCTCCCCTTTTAAGGGGATAAAAAGCGGTCGATCTTCGGATCTTCCCGTAGGATGGAATGGCGTTTGCTACCGCAAAGCTTTCCGTTCCGGAATGCTACCGCAAACGCTAACAGGGGAGCGGGTCTGCAAGAACGGGTCTCCTCCCTGACCGACCATCGACCAACAGAAAAGATAATATTCCAGATTTAAAGCCTTCTGATTGCAGAGGTACTGTTAGCGTAGCTCCTCGAGAAGAGACTAACTGATAACTGAAATTACCTTCAACTACTTACTATTACATTTGAGCAACTGCTAGACAAGGACTTGGCCACAGATACACGGATGATTAATCTGCATTCTGTGAAGCTCTAAAAAAAACGGCAAGGATTTTCCTCTTGCATCCTCAAAAAAATCGTGATACAATTTAACCATTGTGTCTAATTCTCCCAGGGCAAACGCATCTCGTCAATAAACTAGGGGTAATTATCAATAAACCGGGTTTTATTGCGCTTGTTGACAATAGACTTTCAACATATAGTGTCTATAAAATCAAATAAACACTACATATAGGGAACGGCAAAATAAGATGCGTTTGCCCTGCTAATTCTCCCCTATACATGACTTTTTATTCAACCGAAAAACACAATTTCGCCACTGAATACTTATGGAAGGGAAACTTACACCATCAAAGCAGAGAAAATAATCATCCTGCGAAGCACTCAGGAAAGAAGTAGCGATCGCAAAATTTGCCCGCCCCATCAACACATCCATATATTTACTCATGTAGAAGTAATGTAGCTACCACACTTGCTCCACTAACGCTATATTCACAAATCCAGAAAATTATCATCCTGTGAAGCACCAAAAAAACGGCAAGGATTTTCCCCTTGCATCCTCAAAAAAATCGTGATAGTATGTAATCATTGGGTGTAGTTTGCCATTTATTATGACTTTTTATTCAACCCAAAAATACCATTTCGCCACTGAATATATATAGAAGGGATACTCAAACCATCAAAGCAGAGAAAATAATCATTCGGAGAAGCACTCAGATCAAGAAATAGCGACAGGAAAAATTTTCACCCCATCAACACATCTATATATTTACTCATGTAGAAGGGATGTAGCTACCGCACTTGCTCTGCGATCGCTATATTCACAAACCAAAGAAAATTATCATCCTGTGAAGCTCAAAAAAACCACAAGGATTTTCCCCTTGCATCCTCAAAAAAATCGTTGTTGCCAGACAAGGATTGAGCCACGGATACAGGGATGATTAATCTGCATTCTGTGAAGCACCAAAAAAACGGCAAAGATTTTCCTCTTGCATCGCCAAAAAAATAGAAAAGGCAATTAAATCTGGAGAAAAAGCTGTGAAGGAATGGGAAAATAAACTCTCGCCTCAACAGCTTTTATTTTATTCAGCTAAACAAGATGGTTGGAATGGAGTTAATAAATTTCTCAGCCAATATTTTCAACATTCTGCTGTTTTGACGGAATTACAAAAACCATTAATTAGTCAAGGCAAACCAGATATTGATATTTTAATCATAATTTTTCAACAAGAAGCACAGACAAAAAATATTCAATTAAATCAACAATCTCTACAACCTTGGATAGAAACCTTTGTGAATGCTTATTTTCAACAAACTGATACTTATATTAAATACCAAGTAGCTAAACAAAATTATTTTGAGCAGTTAACAAATTGGTTTGATGATGTGAAATTTGCTGGTATTTCTGTACCTGGACAAGAAGTAGAAAAATCAGAAAAATTAGCCTATATTTTTGTCATGCCAGATGTGGTAGAAGATATCTCAACAGCAGGGGGTTTTGAAAGGGATTTATTATTAGCAGGAAGTGGGGAAAAACTGGAAAGGGAATTATTGATAAATACTACTGGCAGAAAATTTTTAGCCTCAGAATTATTGACTCAAAGTCAGTCACGGAAATTTGTCATATTAGGTGCGCCTGGTTCAGGAAAAACAACATTGATGAGTTATTTTGCCGTGATGTTGGCACAAACACAACCTCAAATTTTGGGTTTAGACCCCAACACCGACTGGCTCCCAATTTTAATTAGAATACGAGACTTAGCGCGACATCCCGACAAAAGCATTCTCGAATATGCTCGTATATTTGCCGAGAAAACTATGGCAGTCAAAACTTTACCAACAGGATTTTTTGAACATTGGTTAGAAGATGGCAGAGCATTAATATTGCTCGATGGTTTGGACGAAGTGGCCGAAGAAGGCAAACGTTATGATGTGGTCAGACGCATTGAGAATTTTTTAGGACAGTTTGACAGAAACCGGGCAATTATTACATCTCGCCCTGCGGGTTATAGACGCGACTTTTTCCGCACAGAGGAATTTCCCCACTATCAAATGCAGCCGTTTGACGATGAGAAAATTTCGGCATTTATCAATAATTGGTATGACAGTCGGTTTAAAGATCGAGCGGAGGCAGAAAGACGGAAAGAGAGTTTACGAAAGGCGTTGGATGATAATGACCGGATTAAGTTGTTAGCCCGAAATCCCTTGTTATTGACAATTATTGCTTTGATTCATCGGTATCAGGCAGTTTTGCCCAAAAAACGGTTTGAGCTTTATGATGCTGCCGTGAAGACGCTGTTAACTTCCTGGGATGCTAATAAAGAAATCAGTAATCATGGGGTGTTTCAATATTTAGATTTAGACGATCTACGCAGGTTGATGGAATTGTTGGCTTTTTGGGTACATACTCAGGGAAATGTTGGGGATAATGAGGGTGGCACGTTGATAGATAGAGATGAGTTGATAGAGCAGTTGAGTCGAGAGATTAAGAGGTTGAAGCAGGTGCAGTTATATCAGGCAAAGGAAGAGGCGGAAAGATTTGTGGAATTAATTCGGGAACGCACGGGGTTGTTGAATGAGCAGGGGTAAGATTTTTATGGGTTCGTGCATAAGACTTTTCAAGAATATTTGTGTGCTGAGGAGATTGATTATCAGGCGGATAATGAGGGTGATTTTGAAATTGTTTTGAATAGTATTCGAGAACATTTGCATGAGTCTCACTGGCGGGAAGTTTTATTATTGCTAATAGCACAACAGAAGCCGAAAAAGGTGGCAAAGGCGATGCGGGCAATTTTGAATCATGGTAGTGATATCATGTCCGTTTATATCGTTTGTGTAAACCTAAGGGTGAATATCTACAGGAAATGATGGTTTTTTCTTGCGAGGGTAGCCTTCTTCCCTCTTCCCTCTTTCTTCTTCCTTCTTCCTTCTTCCTTCTTCCTTACCTTTGCTATACAAGACCGATGCTACCGGACATGATATGAGTATGAGCAGTGGTTACATCGGGATTTGTTTTTTGCTGGAAATTGTTTAGCAGAAGATCCGAAGGGTTTGCGGAGTGTTGATGGTGAGTTGGTACAGGAGATTTTGGAGAGGTTGGTTGAGTTGGAAGTGAGTAATGTAGAGCAGGTTGGTGAGAAAGTTCGTGAGCAGGTCTATGAAATTCTTTGTAGTCTTTATGAAACTGATTTTCAGGTGCAAGCTTTGGAGGTGTTAAAAGAGCAGAGAAATTTAATTGATGAGTGGCGGTGGTGGAAATATCAAGCAGAGTTGGGGGCAGAATATGAGTTAGAAGATAAGGTAATAGAAACATTGCTGACACGGCTTCAAAATAAGAGCTATAATGTCCGTAGAAGAGCAGTTATTGATGCCTTCAAAATAGGTAAAAGCTCAGAAGCTTTAGTCAGTGCCCTACTAGCACGGCTTAGAGATGAAGATTCTTATGTGTGTTCGCTGGCAGCCTCAGCCTTGAGCAGTTTCGGTAAAAACTATTTAGGCAAAAACTCAGAAGCTTTGGTTGACGTCCTGCTAAAACTACTTGAGGATGAAGATACAAGTGTACGAGGATGGGCAAGCTCAACTTTGGCCAGACTAGGTAACACATCAGAAACTATAATTAATGCTCTACTAGCACGACTTCAGGATAGACATTATACTGTGCGAGGATGGGCAACCTTAGCCTTAAAGACATTAGGTGAAAGTTCAGAAACTGTAGTTAATACTGTACTAGCAAAACTTCAGGATAACGATTTTGATATGGGAGCATGGGCAGCCATAGTCTTAGGTTATTTTGACAAAAACTCAGAAACTATAGTCAGCACCCTACTAGCACAACTTCAAAATGAGAATCCTGGTGTGAGAGGGTGGGCAGCTATAGCCTTGAGTCATTTACATGACAATTCAGAAACTGTAGTTAGCACTCTACTAGCACAATTTCAGGATGAGAATAATGGTGTTCGTAAGACTGCAGTTATAGCCTTGGGGAGATTAGGTAACAGTTCAGAAAATGTAATTGATGCCATAGTAGCACTGCTTCAAGATAAAAACTATGATGTGCGTAGGCAAGCAGCCAAAGCTTTAGGTATATTGAATAACACCTCAGAAACTGTAGTTAATGCCCTAATAGAAAGACTCCAAGATAAGGATTCTTTTGTGCGTAGTGATGCTGCCGAAGCTTTAGGTAATTTAGGCAAAAAATCCAACAATATCCTCCCGACAATTATTCAATGGATTCAACAACATCAAGATTCAGAATATGTCGGCAGAGGTATTGATGTGCTGTGGTATTTAGTTGTAAGTGAGGAGAGTTAAGAATATGAGGCAGTTTGTCAAAATTCAATAGTTAGGCAGTGGGAGCATCTTGCTCCCGTTGTCGCATTCTGCCATACTTCATCTCAATCAGGTACACTACTAGGATGCCCAGAATACAGAACATTAAACATTAATATTTGTACTTCACAGGACTTACGCACAGACACTAAATTCAGTGAGTGCGAATGGCATTCGCCCTTACAGATAGCATTTTCAAGGTGAATTTGCGTAAGTCCTACTTCATATATAGCAATGTGCGCTGGCTTATGTACAAATTACAAGAACTTTCCAATAGCTAAAAGCTTATATTAGGGTTGGCTGATTAAATTTTAAATAATTACCAGATAAAGGTTTTAGCCTTTTAAGGTATTGAAAAAGTACATGGTTTTCAGCTCTTGATGCTCAAAAAGTTAGCATTTTTAGCGCATAGTTGGGCAAAAAAATTCTCCCCTACTTCCCCTACTCCCCCGCTCCCCTACTCCTTAAAAAAGACTTTTTCAGCAAGCCCTATATAATCAGTTTTTTATTCCCCCTGTTCCCTGTTCCCTATTCCCTAATTAAAAATTTCAAGCTATACTGTAAACGAAAAAACAATCTTAGGGTAAACAACAGTACCCATGCAGTTGCAACGTCAGTTTAGTGGACAAATCGTCACTTTAGACACCCAAAACTTGATTGGTGGGGGTGGAGAAGGTCGTATCTATCCTGTGCTACAAGACCCATCCTTAGTGGCCAAAATTTACCACAAACCCACAGATGAAGATGCCGATAAACTAACAGTGATGTTCTCTCACCCACCAGACGCACCAATAGCAGCCGGACATTCAGCGATCGCATGGCCTGTAGACCTACTACACACCCTCAACAGTAAACAGCAAATCATCGGTTTTCTCATGCCTCGTGTTTTTAGAGCAGAACCGATACACATATTCTATAATCCTAGAAACCGTAGGGAACAAAAACCCCTCTTCAACTATCGTTATCTTCACCGCACAGCTCGTAATTTAGTCGCAGCAGTTAATGCTTTACACAAAAGTGGATATGCAGTCGGCGATATCAATGAGTCAAATATGCTGGTGACAGATACTGCTTTAGTAACCCTAGTTGATACAGACTCATTTCAAGTGCGCGACCCCTACACTCTAGAAGTTTATCGTTGCCCAGTGGGAAAACCAGAATTTACTCCCCCAGAATTACAAGGTCAGAGTTTCCGGGAAGTCGATCGCCTACCAGAACATGATTTATTTGGGGTGGCGGTGTTAATATTTCAGGTGTTGATGGAGGGAACTCACCCCTTTGCTGGAGTTTATCAAGGTAGAGGTGAACCACCAAGTCTTGAAGCTCGAATTCAAGCAGGTCATTTTCCCTACAGTAAAAAGCGAGTTCCCTATCGCCCAACCCCACTTGCGCCAGATTTTAAGATTTTGCATCCCACCATACAACAATTGTTTATTGATTGTTTTGAAAAAGGACATAAACATCCTACGGAGCGCCCAGATACTAAAATTTGGTTGCAAGTTCTACGAGAAGCAGAAGATAATTTGATAATTTGTCAAAAAAATCATCAACATTTATATGGTAATCATTTAAAATCTTGTCCGTGGTGCGATCGTACCAAAAAATTAAAAGGGCGCGACCCTTTTCCATCAAGGGAAGCAGTGCGAAATCAGAAACATCTGCAACCAGCTCAACCTAAGCAACGAAAATTATTGTCGTTGGGGCCGCCAAAAACTACTACTACTCCCCGAAAACCAGCACCGCCAAAACCTATTATTATAAACAGAAAAATGGGTCAATATCAACCTTTATTAACACCTATTCTGACTAAAACTAAACCGCCATCATTACCAATAATTCCTCTACCAGGTGGTGGAAATGGTATTGCTGGTATTGCTAAAGATGCTATGTGGGGTAGCCTTTGGGGAGTATTGTGTGCAGCAGCAGTAGCAGGTTTAATATTAGGAACAATAAAAGGTAGCCTTGCAGTTTTTGGTGGTACGATCGTGGGAATGTTGTGGGGGGGGTTTTTCGCATTAGCTTGGCAATATATTATTCCTTTGGGATCGTCTGGTAGCAGTTTAGGTTTAACTGGAGCATTTTGGGGAGGGTTTATTGCAGTTGCTATTAGTGGTAGTATATATGGAATTAGTAATCGTCTGGAGTTATTTGGGCAAGCAGTTTTATTTGGAGGATTTCTAGGTACTATTTGGGGTAGTTTTTGGAGTGCTTTTAAACCACCTTTAACATTGCCTGTGCCTGGACGAGTTTGGGGAAGACGTGGTTTATTTTTAGGTGCTATTTGGGGTGCTTTTTTAGGAACAGTTATTGGGGCAATTTTAGCTGGTGTTTTTGTGTTTCAGGAAAGTATGAAAGAGAATAGTAATTCTTGGCTGGAGTTAGTATCAATATTCATAAGTAGTATGATTCCTGCAATAGGTGTAGGTGCAATGGGTGGTATTATCGGTGGTGCTGTTTTAGGACCAATTTTAGGAGCGCCAACTTTACCTTTATCAAATAAATTATCAGGGATTAGAGGTGCTTTTTTAGGTGGAATTTGGGGGTGTTTTTTAGGAGTAATTATTGGGGTAATTTTGGGTGGTATTTTACCGCAATTTTGGTCGATAGATTTAGTTAGAATTATGCGAGTTGATGAAGATTTTACTATTATACTTTCAACGATTTTTGGGGCTGGTTTGGGTGCAATTGCTGGCTGTTTCTCTGGGGCAGCTTGGGGAGGTATGGGGAAGTGGTAATTTCAGTTATCAGTTATCAGTTATCAGTACCTACTTCTGAAGCCATAGGCTTGAAATACGGAATACTCTTTTTTTATCCCCTTAAAAGGGGAGGCTTTAGACCGTCTTTTTTGCTAAGAAGGAAAAGTAATAAACAAATTATAAAAAAAGGATAAACAATCGAAATAAGTAGCTTATAGGATTGGATAAGTTCTTTTTAGGCATAATTCTCAGCTTTTTTTTGTAGCATTCTTTTTTCAAATTGGTATAATATAGCAAGGACTTACGCAAATTAACCTTGAAAACGCCATGTGTAGGGGCGGATGGCATTTGCGCTCCGCAAAGCTCCGAATGGCGCCCTCACTCGATTTAGTATCCGTGCGTAAATCCTGATAGCTATAAGCATTTCCTACGGAATGCTACGCAAACAGCTATCAGCTAGAGTCAAAACTTTTAACTGTCATGTTTTGAAGTTTCTTAGCTGTCCTAATCTTAATACCTATTGCTATATCAAATCCGGTAGTATCCTTGTTATTCAATATTAAAGATAAGAGTCAAATACTTTTGACTTTTAACTTCCGCGTAGCAATACTAGGCAATGTTTTTCCCACTTTTGCCTGTTGCCTGTTGCCTGTTGCCTACTATAACTGCATCCAATAATAGATCCGCACCAAAACGCACAGGGTCAGTGCAAGGCAAACCAGTTTCTGTTTCTATTTGAGCGATCGCTTCTTTAGCCGTCACTTCATCTAAATGAAAAGTATTCATAGCAATACCAATAACTCGCACTGCTTCCATAGCGCCACCAGCAGCGACTACCATCTCATAGAACTCAATTACTTTAGGTAACGGTGGAATCAAAACACTGGGATGATTGCGAATATGAGTTTGATTAGCACGATGCACCAAGATTAAATCCGTGGGTTGAGTACCGCGCAATAGTGGGAGGGTAGCAGTAGAACCTGGATGCAATAGAGAACCTTGGCCTTCAATAATCAGTAAGTCGTGGGTCTTACCAAACTGCATAATCATTTGTTCTACTGCTCCGGCAGCAAAGTCAACTCGCACTGCATCTAAAGCAATACCATTGCCAGCAATCATTAAACCTGCTTGACCTGTAGCGAGGAATTTAGAGTTGAAACCTCGACGTTGAGCTGTGGCATTTAGTTCTAAACTGGTAGACATTTTACCGATCGCCATATCAGTACCCACTGTTAAGACTCGGCGACAAGAAAGTGTTCTAGCTTTCCCAGTGGCAATAGTTAATCCTTGAGGTTCTTGACGCACATCCCATATCCATTGCGTAGGTCGCAATAGTGGTTGAATTTCTGGATGATTTGCCAGAGAGCTATGTAAACCGTTGACTACTGATAACCCAGAAGTAACTGCTTGTTTGATTTCTCCAAACCATTCATCAGGTAAAGCACCGCCGGAAGGAGCAATACCTATGACTAATACTTCTGGGTCAAAAGCGATCGCTTCGGCAACAGAAGCAACTATTGGTATGTCGCGGGGAATTTTAGTGAGTTCGGGCAATGATTTTCCGGCACATTGGCGATCGATGACGGCAACAATTTCTGCTTGACTGTAGCGCAATAGTGATAAGCCAGTTTTACCTGATGTACCCTGGATGCCATTGTGTAGGAGAATTGCTATTTTACTATTTTGAATTTTTGATTGTGTATTTTCTGCAGTCATGGTTTTTTAATGAATAAATTTCCTGTGTAAGTACAAGTAATAGTTAATAATGAACCTAGAATACAAATAGAATTCCTTTTATAACTTAAAATCTGTATAGGTAATTTACAAATCTTTGTATAACCTTAACTATAGTATTTAGTTTAAACTAGCATTCATTAAAAATTGTGTAATAATTTGTTAAAAATATATTTTTCATCAATGTTCCTAATTGTATATTGAAGTAAGCATTCAGCGGTCAGCTATCAGCTATCAGCTTTACAGAATTAAAAGTATTAGTAATAGAATTGCCCATTACTTAACCTTAGCACTAAGCGCTAGCCACATCTATATTTCCCTCCATAGAGTTGAAAATGTAGTAGAAGTTAAACGAGTACTTGCTTAATTCATTTTTATTGCTGAGAGCTGACTGCTAATAGCTGTTTGCGCAGCATTCCGCAGGAAATGCTTACATATTGAAAAATAATAAATCCATGAATATATATCATTAATATATATTATTATTTTTTGCCCATCAGACATAATTAAATGTCAAAATTTCCTCAAAATTTAGTGAAAAATATGCTGTTGTCTATAATATTTATTACTACAGTAAATTTTACCGATAAATTGTGGGTATGCGCCTCCCCTTTTAAGGGGATAAAAAGCGGTCGATAGATGGGGAGGAAACCTGCGCCATATCTAATCGACCAAGAGAAAAGAGAATTCCGTATTTTCTTGCCTCCTTATTGCAGAGGAACTGATAACTGATAACTGATAACTGATAACTAATAACTGAAATGACTGTCTTAGCTGTCACAAAGGTCGAAAATACTAATATTTTTAGTGCTATTGATGGGATTTTTCAAAAGTTAGTAGTCATCCTAGAAAAAATTATCTTTTTTGATATTGCTGGTTTTCCACTAATTGTATTGTGGCTAATTTTAGGAGCAATTTTACTAACATTTCGTATGGGGTTTATTAATATCCGAGGTTTTAAACACGCTATTGATATCGTGAGAGGAAAATATGATTCCCCAGAAAATGAAGGAGAAGTTACTCACTTCCAAGCTCTTGCCACAGCTATTTCTGGCACAGTGGGTATAGGAAATGTGGCAGGTGTCGCGATCGCCATCCAATTAGGCGGGCCTGGTGCAGTATTTTGGATGACTATTGGTGGGTTATTTGGTATGACCAGCAAATTTACAGAATGTACTCTCGGTCTGAAATACCGAAGAATCAACTCAGATGGTTCTATAGCTGGAGGCCCAATGTATTATTTATCCAAAGGTCTAGCTAATATGGGATTCCGTGCAGTGGGACAAGGAATGGCCACTTTATTTGCATTCTTCTGCGGACTATCTACCCTAGTTGGTGCTAGCATTTTCCAAACCAATCAGTCTTACATCGCCGTTTCTAATGTTATACCTGGGTTATCAAGTTGGGTTTATGGTGCGATCGTGGCAATATTAGTAGCGGTCGTCATTCTGGGTGGGATGAAACGTATTGGTACAGTTGCGGGTAGTTTAGTACCAACAATGGCAGTTATTTATATTGTTGCTTGTCTGTGGATTTTAGGTATTAATTTTACAGAAATTCTGCCAGCTTTTGGTAAAATTTTCACTGAAGCTTTTTCTCCTTCAGCAGTCGTTGCTGGTGGTTTTGTCACAACATTTTCTATAGGGTTAAGACGGTCAGCTTATTCTAATGAAGCAGGATTAGGTACTGCATCTATTCCCCATGCTTCGGCTAAAACTAATGAACCAATTCGAGAAGGAATAGTGGCTTTATTAGAACCATTTATTGATACAGTTATTATCTGTAATATGACAGCTTTAGTAATTGTAATTACAGGAGTTTATCAAGATTCTCGAGAAGGAATTGATGGAGTAAAAATGACTGCTGATGCTTTTGCTTCAGTTTTTAGCTGGTTTCCTTATATGTTGGCTTTTGCAGTTTTCTTATTTGCTTTTTCAACTATGATTGGTACTGCTTATCAAGGAATAATTTCTTGGAACTATTTGTTTGGAATTAAGACAGCTATTATTCCTAAAATTATCTATATTTTCGGTGTAATAATTGGTGCTAATGTTAGTGTTGGTGCTGCATTAGATTTTACAGATATGATGCTTTTAGCTATGGCTTTTCCTAATTTAATTGGTTGTTATTTAATGTCAGGTGAAGTTGCATCCGATCTAAAAAATTATATGCTTCGTTTGCAGTCAGGAACAATGCATTGAAGAAGGCAGAAGGCAGTTATGCTGAAGGCAGAAGGGAAGGAAAGGTTCAAAGGGATAAGGTTTTTGTAATTAGTGATTATCCGAACATGATATAAGTAATGAAATCCATCATTAATTAATACCTATTCTTACCATTTTTACGGATATTTTCCGATTTACATTTTGGTAATAATTCAGGTGAAAGCGAACGCCTAATATTATTTATTCTATTTCACCTTAACAAATTCATAGTCTAATTGAGCAATGCCAATTCTTTATATCTTTAAGAGTCTAAACTAATATATTTTTATTTGAAAGTGTAATATCATATCTTGATAATTAGTGATAGAAAAACTTTCTCTTTCTTCTTCTTTTTTCCCTCCTGACTCCTGATTTCTGACTCCTTCGTCATTTATTTATAACTGTTTAACCAGACATGATATAATTTCTTTTATTCATCAACTTGATAACCCAACTCTGCTAATTGAATCCGAGACTGTCGCCATTTAGATTGCACTTTTACAAATAATTCCAAATAAACTTTTCCAGCAATTAACTTTTGAATTTGTTGACGTGCTGCACTACCAATAGCTTTTAACATATTCCCGCTTTTACCTATAATAATTCCTTTCTGAGATGAGCGTTCAACATGAATAGTAGCAAGAATACGAGTAATAGTTTTTTCCTCTTCTACTCTATCAATAGCGATCGCTACTGAATGAGGTACTTCTTCACGAGTCAACAGTAAGATTTGCTCTCGGATCAATTCCCCCATAATAAAACGTTCTGGTTGGTCTGTTACTAAGTCAGGAGGATAATAATAAGGTCCAGTTTCAAGATGTTCAATCAACAAATCTTGTAGTCCTTCTACTCCTTCTCCTGTAAGAGCAGAAAATTTCACTATTTGCCAGGGGTGAGGAGCGATCAATTGATGATAACTAGCTTCTATCTCCCCATTATCTTGAGGTTGTAAATCTAACTTATTCAAACCTAATATCACAGGAGTGTGTGTTTTGTTGAGTAAATCTATAATATATCGATCGCCCCCACCAGCTATTACTGATCCATCCACTACCAGCAATACTACATCCACAGATTGGATTGCTATTTTAGCATTTTGAACTAATACCTTGCCCAATTGGTGATGAGGTTTATGAATACCAGGAGTATCAACAAAAATCATCTGCGCTGCTTCTGTAGTCAAAATACCACGGAGACGATTACGAGTAGTTTGAGCAACTGGGGAAGTAATAGCAATTTTTTGCCCTACCAGTTGATTCATTAAAGTAGATTTGCCAACATTAGGCCGTCCTATTATACCAACAAATCCAGATTTATATCCCGCAGGTGCTACGGGAATTATCATACTTGTGGACAATTCCATTTTTGTATTTTTTTTATTTTATATATTTCAAAAATAACAACTTATTAAGTAAAATTTTTTTGATATTAACTGATAGATACTATACATTTTTCTTGTGGTTATCAGAATATTATTAAAATACAAGGATTAAAGTATATTATTCTGAAGTGACTCATCATCAGTAAAATATTAACTTCAGTGCTTACATGAATTTAATTCATGTAGTAGTACAAAGCTGAATAATTATAGCAGTCGAAGGAAAGGTGAAAACATCTCAAAAGCTGAAAACTCACACAAAGCCAGATTTTTTATGGCATTGGTGAATGCGTAATGCTTTTGTCTCAAATATCTATGAAAAAACTATAATTGTACCGTTCATAAATATTTAATGGCATTACCTAATCACCAACCCCTTTTTTATTCTGCCTTCTGCTGCTATAACAGACATCTTATCTTTTCTTACTTTATTAAGATATACTGTTGAATTTTACAGTATTTTGTAGAGTATGATAATTTTGCCTTGTTTAAGTTTTTTGCCAGTTACTTTTGACTTCTCTTTATCTAAAAAAGAAGTTGATTTACTTAGGCGAGCAAAAACATTAGGGGCAGAAAGTTTAGAAACTTTCAAGGTTTGGCAAACTAACTTGTTAGTTGATATCTAATTAAATCGATCTAGAACTAGGAAAAAAAATGAAAAAATTTTCTACATTATTAGGAAGTGTTTGTGCTTTAGTCGTTGCAAATTTACCTCTACCAGCTTTGGCAATACCATCTGATTTCGATTACAAATCTGGTAAGGAAGAATATTATCCATTACCAGATTTGTCTATTCCGTACAGAACCTTACCCAGAAGATTTGATTTTCCAATTATTACTGAAGTTGATGTTGATGACAGCATCAGTACAGATTCTCCAATAACTGATGCTTTTGTTAACAACTTACCTCCTATACCCACTGGAATTACTCTAGATGAGCTTTTGCGTTACAGAGCGGAGTACACTGCTTCTATAGAAGCTTGGGGAGAAGAGGTTACAGAATGTTTGAATAAAAAACCACGATTATTGAGAGTTAGCACAGGCAACCCAGTTATTATTAATGGAGAAGAAGGCACAATAGTTCTAAATGCTAACAATCGTGCTGTTTGTAGGTAACGCAAGGTAACGTAAAAAAGAAAGCCTGCTTCTAAATTCAACGAATAGAAACAAGCTTTCTTTTTAAAAAAAAGAAACAAAGAAGGCTGCATAGTCAGAAGTGAAAAGAGAAATGAGGTCAAGTCCTCGGTCTGTTAGTGTGTCTAGGCTGCATACATTACTGCATTTCCACCGAACACCTATCAACGGGTAGTCTT
>NZ_JAAHGB010000089.1:5910-21933 GCF_010672695.1 Okeania sp. SIO1H4 | reverse complement strand
GAGCAAAATCTTCTAGGGCACAATAGGAGAAACAACCGCTCATTGTACCCATAATTACTAACAGTAATACTAACCATAATGGATAACGTCTGCCTCTGGCAGCTCGAAAATCTGGTAACTGGGCCAAAATTTGTAACAAGTTCATTTCTATCTAAGCCCTAAATAGAGAATATTTGGCTTCACTCAATACTTGACACCAATCATTGTACTCCTCAATATTTTTCTCTGGCGACAATGAATTAGCCCTGCCTCCCAGGAGGGGAGCCAGGAGGGGAAGTAGGGGATTTGAGCTTCGCTCCAAAAATATTTCGCCTTAAAAGGCGGGGTTGCGCGACCCATAACCCGTGGTATCCACAATTGGTTGGGGTTTTGTAGACACGAAGTGGCGTGTCGGAGACTATCCCCACGAATATTGATTCTGTCTCCAGAATTGCTGTCTCCTGACTCCTTCTTCAATCAATCCAAGATTTGGCCAAAACACACCATCCATCGGTACTATTACTCACAGTCCAACGGGCGTTCATCAGACTATAAGAATATTTCAACATTTTACCATTTTCGGAAATGTAAGTGCCACTGGCATGATCTATCTCCCCCCAGGGATCGTTAACTACCCAATATCCCCCACCTGGAGTATTTTTGTCATCTTCATAACCAATAACTACAATCCAGTGGCCTCCACCCGATGGGTTATTAGAAGAGCCTTTGTGAAGAATCCCACAGGGAACAGGAATGCCTCGGTTGAGGTACTTCTTGAGAGTATTATTATTTGCGTTTTGAACATAATCAGCAGTAACTCCAAAGTGTCGCAGAGTTTGAATTTGAACCCAGGAGTCAGTAGTGTCTCCTCTGTTGAAAACTTCACGAACGTAATCATCATCACCCCTGATGACTCCAGGTCGGAGATAATTTAACAGCATCGCACAAGAAGAAGAAAAACAAGTGCGATGAGCATCGCGATAGTTGTCACCCTGAGAAAAGTAAGTGACATCTAGACTTACTCCAGCAGAGGAACGACCAATTTTTTTAGCAGGGTGAGAACGGTAAATTTTTACCCACTCTGCATCGTTATTGTAAAAGTTATCGGGCAAAGAGGAAGCGATTTTCAGGAAAGCATTACGATGGTTGGGGTTGTTACTATCATAATACTTAACAAAATCAAGCAGTTTTGAGTCAGGAAATCTGGTATTATTCATGATTGGAATCCTTAAAAATAGTCAGGGTAGATTAGTTGCTAATCTCAGGTAAATTTATCCTGACCTTTTGTGTTCTACCTATACTTATCTATCGTGATTTTTGGGTTATGCAACTTGCCCAAAAATCATTGGAACTGGACAAATTATCAGAAGTGATTGAGCGGAAATTATTGAGATCAAACGTCCGAAAAAAATAGTGAGGGTAGATTAGTTGCTGAAGCAGGTTAATGAGAATAGTTTATATCGACTTTGTTGTATTAAAAGAGTTGATCCTACTAATACAATTTTTGATTTGTGCATTGACTCAATGTCAGGGTTTTAATAATACTGCCATCGGGTCAAATAATCCTAATCCAGCTAGATATGATAATTCATTATTGCTGATGAAATTATTGCTTAAAAAAAGATTTTTTTCATCATCCCGACGATCAACTAAACTAGGCAGTATTGTTTTTACCCCATTAACCATAACCTTGTTCCATTTGGGAAGCTCATTAGCAGCACCTTGATAATCTCCTTGATTGAGTTTTTCTACCAAAGTGCTATATTTGAATGTACCAATTCCTACGTTATAACAGAAAGATATTAAAGCATCAAACTGGTTTTGGGTAAGAGAAACTCTAATTAATTGATTAACTTCATCAGCAACCCGATCGACTTTATCTTGAAGGAATTTTCTGGCTTGCTCTATGCTAATTTCATCTCCTTGTTTCACCTTTTTACCATCAGGATATTCGGTAGTTCCATAACCAATACTCCATATTTCTACTGAGTTGAGATAAGCATCAAGAGATAATCCTTCCCATTTTTTGATTAGATTTAGGCAGTTTTGTGATCTTGTTAGTAGAGCTTGCATTATTTGACTCCTGTAAAATAGTAAAAGTAGATTAGTTGTTGGAATAGGTTAATTAGAATAGTTTGTGTCTCAACCTTGTTCCATTACAAATAATCCTCATCCAGGTAGATTTGGTCTAACAAAAAATTGCATTAAATTGCACGTTTAATTTTAAACAAACCTCAAAAACCATTCCACAATTGTCAATGTGTATTTTTTTGCACGTTCAGGGCAGGAACATAATTTTTTGTGTAAATTAATTCACATTGTAGTATTTGATCCAGAAATATCTAAAGATTAAATATCAGCACATTTCTACTTAAAAGACATGAAAATATATTAGCTACTATATAGCAATCCTAAATAATTTGTAAAAAATATATAGCACTTCCCATACTTGTGAGGTACAAAATTTTTTAGCTTTAGGAGTCAGGAGACAGGAGTCAGGAGTCAGGAGTCAGGAGTTAGGAGTTAAATATAAGGTGTATTATACCAAATTGATAAATTTTTCCTACAAATAGCTAGGATATTTCTTAGGAGTCAACCCACCCGCGTGCCCCTCCCAACCCACCCCTAACCCCTCCCAGGAGGGGAGGGGAAGTTAGGAGTCAGGAATTAGGAGTCAAAATCAATGGCTTAAATACCATTTTTTAGGTGATAAATCATCCTTTTTGTCAAATGGCATATCCTGCATTTGTCTTTTTGTTCTTCTTACTATTCGTAACATTTTTTTTTGAATTGGTATTAGGTGTACCTCATGAGTCCGAGAAATGCTATAAGAACAAATAAAAACTATGAAATTCTGATATTTGTTGCCTATTTACTAATTCTCAGATTTTTTTTCAGAACATATTTAGGATTACTTATAATTTGAATATTATCGCTTTTCATCCCTTGATGCTGTAAGAATTCATCATATCATGTCCCGATAATTAGTGATAAAAAAACTTTCTTCTACTCTTCCTTCTTCTTCCCACTCCTCCGTAGTTATTTATAACTATTTAACCGGACATAATATTAAGTTATCGTTATATCAATAACCAGAGATAGTGAAGCTTGAATAAAAATCATGAATAAAGAAATATTTGACCACATATACTCTCATTTGCCAGAAAGTGAAAAACAAATACTGCACTTGCGTTTATCGAATCAAAAATATCAACAAATTGCTCAGATAATGAATTGTGACCAATCTAATGTAGGTCGAAAATTAAAAGCGATCGCTGCTAAATTCAACTATTCAGAATCTAGTCTGGAGCGGGAAGAATATTTAGTGAAAATATTTAGCCAATATAAACCTGATTTAGTTAGTGATGAGTTACGGAATTATTATGGTTTTCATATCAGTCAAGTTGTTATTCCTGGTAGACCAGAAAAATTAGATTCTCCTTTTTATATACAACGTTATCGAATTAGACGTTGTTCTGTGGAGTCTGAATGTTACGGAGAAATAGAAAAACCAGGTTCTTTAGTCAGAATAAAAGCACCGAAAAAAATGGGTAAAACTTCTCTACTTCAACGGATACAAGCCCAAGCTAATCAAAATAATTATATTCCTGTTTATTTGAGATTTGACACTCTGATTGAACCCCAAAATATCAGCAATATTAATAGTTTCATCAAAGCATTTAATAAAAATATAAAAAGTCGATTTACTGATGCGCCAGAGGGAAATTCCTGGGATGATGATAATGCAAAAATATCTTGTACTCAAGAATTGAAAGCCTTGTTATTTCATTTAGAAAAAAAACTAGTATTACTATTAGATGAAGTCGATGAAATTTTCAACTACCCAGAAATATCTAAAAACTTTTTTACCATGTTAAGAAGTTGGTATGAAGAAAGTAATAATTTTGAAATTTGGGGAAATCTCAGAATGGTAATTGCTTATTCCACAGAATATCATGGCAAATTAGATATTTATCAATCTCCTTTTAATGTAGGTTTACCCATAGAATTAAAAGAATTTACATCAGAGCAGGTAACTCAATTAACATATTTACATCAACTTGACCCAGAAATAGTAACTCCTTTAATGTCTATGGTGGGAGGACATCCTTATCTGATCAGATTAGCGTTATACAAAATGTTTCAGGATGAATTGACAATTGAAGAACTATTAAAATATGCCCCTACTGAAACTGGAATTTATCAAGAACATTTAAGTAGACATTTAGAAACTATGGCAGAAAAGTCAAAAATAAAAGTAGTTTTTCAGGAAATTTTAAAAGCTAATTCTCCAGTACGTTTACCTAATAAAAATCGTGAGGTACATCAATTAGAAGCTATGGGATTAATTACAATTAAAGGTGATTATGCTCAACCTCGTTGTAATTTATATCGACAATATTTTCAGGAGCGGTGAGAAGAAGGAGACAGGAGACAGGAGACAGGAGATGGAACAAGGAGTCAGGAGACAGGAGACAGGAGTCAGGAGATGGAAAAAGGAGACAGGAGACAGGAGTCAGGAGATGGAAAAAGGAGTCAGGAGACAGGAGTCAGGAGACAGGAGATGGAACAAGGAGTCAGGAGACAGGAGACAGGAGATGGAAGAAGGAGATGGAACAAGGAGTTAGAATTATGCTTTTTGGAACGTAGTTTGAAGAAGGAGTTAATAGTCAGAATGAAAAGAGAACCTGCTAAAAACTTTCGAGATTTAATAGTTTGGCAAAAAGCACATTAACTTGTTTTAGAAGTCTATGGTTTTAGCAGCAATTTCCCAAAAACAGATTTTTGAATATTGCACAAGGTTCATTAGAAGAAAAGAAGAAAATCGGTATTACCTAATTCTAGCAAATGACCTTGAATCTAGAGATATTTCAAAAGTTATATTGTATCTCAAAGAAGTAAGTAAACTATTAGATTCATATATCAACGTAATTGAAAAACCCAGGTAATCTCTCATACCAATTTTAAAAAAAATGCTATAGTTAAGTGGTACTTCAATTATTAAGTAATTAACACAGACTGAATAACTTTTTTGATAATTAGCACCCTAGTTATTGTTAATCATTCTTATGTTTAATACCAGTTTGAAAAAAGAATGTTACGAATAATAAGCGTCAACTAAAATCTTTCATCTAAATGTACAAGGTATTACAATTGATAATTTAATGGTAAAAAATGATGATAATAGCAGCTTCTACTGACTACTGACTATTGACTATTGACTACTATAAGCAGTCCAAATATTTGTAACAAACATTTTCAAATTGGTATAATTCCCCTCCTGGGAGGGGTTAGGGGTAGGTTTCCCGCAATGGGAAAATGTAGCAAACATTGATCGCGCTTGGTATAACACCTAATACCTCTTCCTCCTGTCTCCTGACTCCTTCTCAAACAGACTTCCTACTCCTTTTTCCTCCTGTCTCCTGACTCCTGTCTCCTGACTCCTTCTCAAACTGAAAAACACCAACTAAAATTTAAAAAAAATCATGAATTATCAATCAAGTGGAGGGAGTTTATCAGCAAATAATCCCACTTATGTAGTCAGAAAACAAGATGGAGAATTATCTCAAAAACTCCAAGCAGGAGAATATTGTTATGTATTTAATGCTCGTCAAATGGGTAAGTCTAGTTTGAGGGTAAGAGTGATGAAAGAATTACGCTCTCAAGGTTGTCAATGTATCCCTATTGACATGACTAGATTATGTGATTTTTCCATAGAAAAACAATCTTGGTATGAGGGTTTTTTCAGAGAAATATTTTATGGATGTGAGTTAGACAATAGTATCAATTATCAACAGTGGATAATCAGTCATCAAAATTTGACGAATCTTCAAAGTTTTGCTCAGTTTATTGAAGAAATTTTATTTGTTAATTTTCCTAATCCCCAAAAAATATATATTTTTCTTGATGAAATTGATGTACTGGTAAATTGCCCTTTTAAAAATGAAATTTTAGGTTTTATTCGTTCTTGTTATAATCGTCGTGCTGAGGATGAAAAATCTGATTATCATCGCCTAATTTTTTGTTTTTTTGGAGTAGCAACTCCAGAGGATTTAATTAGAGAGGGAAAACATACTCCTTTTAATATTGGTCATCCGATTGAATTAACAGAGTTAACTTTTGCAGATGGAAAAATATTAACTCAGGGGT
Source organism: Okeania sp. SIO1H4 (assembly GCF_010672695.1). NCBI lineage: Bacteria > Bacillati > Cyanobacteriota > Cyanophyceae > Oscillatoriales > Microcoleaceae > Okeania > Okeania sp. SIO1H4. The sequence continues at coordinate 15,804 of NZ_JAAHGB010000089.1, read as the reverse complement.
TAGATGGAATAGTAGAAGAACCCGAAGTTGTTTTGCAAAAAGTTTTTGATTGGAGCGGAGGTCAACCTTTTTTAACTCAAAAAATTTGTCAAATTATTGTTGATTATGCAGAGGATTATGAACCAGATGTTGATAAATTGGTAGAGGAACATATTTTGACTTATTGGGAAGAACAAGATAATCCCACTCATTTAAAATATATGCACGATTATTTAGTTAATCATGGTCAACTTGCTCCTCAATTACTGAAATTATATAAAAAAATTCTCTTGCAAGGAGAAGTTAAAGCTAACAATAGTCGAATTCAAATGGCTTTGCGGTTGTCTGGTGTAGTTATTAAAAAACAGGATAAATTAGTTATTTTTAATAAAATTTATCGGACAATTTTTAATCTAGATTGGGTGGCAGAAAAATTAGCTTATTTAGAAAGTAATCTAGAGCAACCTCAACCAAAACCTAAAAAATTAGGAATGAGTGTAGTTTTTGCTAGTTTGGCATGGGTGGGAGTTATTGGTTTTAGAAGTTTAGGTTGGCTACAAAATTTAGAGTTAAATGAGTACGACCGCTTAATGCGATGGCGACCTCCAGAACAGCCAGATCCTAATATTTTAATTGTTGAAGCTACGGCAAAAGATATTAATAAATATGGTATTGGTAGTGACTTAACTGATGAAATTTTGGCTGAGGTAATAGCCAAGTTAGAAAGTCATCAACCTACAATTATCGGTTTAGACTTTTGGAGAGAAAAACCTTTACCTTCTGAATCTGGTTATCAAAAGTTATTAAAAATTTTGAGTAATAATCAGAAAATAGTTGCTGTTTGTAGTACTAGCGAATATCACGACAATAAACCTGGTACTAAACCTCCTGAAGGAGTACCAGAAAAACGTTTAGGTTTTACTGATGTTGTTGTCGATAATGGTCAAGTTGATGTTTTCCGTCGCCATTTAATGTTTATGGGAAAACAGGCAGAAGACCCTTGTCAAACAGAGTATTCATTAAGTGCTAGGGTTGCTTTTAATTATTTGGAAAGTAAAGGATTTAAAGAAGAAGATATTACCGCAGGAAATTTTAAAGTTGGTGATGTTATTTTTAAGAAGCTTGTGGAAAGACAAGGTATTTATCAAAAAGTTGATGCTGGTGGGTTTCAAGTTTTACTTAATTATAGAAATGCCGATATGGTGGCTAATTATATTAGTATTTCAGATATTTTATCTGGGGAATTTGATGGTTTTTTAGTTAGGGATAAAATTGTACTTATTGGTAGTACAGACCCTTATGCTAGCGATCAATTTTATACTCCTTATAGTTATGTTGAAACTGTTTCTCAGAAGCAAATACCTGGAGTTGTTTTACACGCACATCAAGTTAGTCAAATTATTAGGGCAGTTTTGGATGGTAGACCTTTAATTACGTTTTGGAGTTGGTGGGTAGATTTGTTATGGATTTTTTGTTATTCTGTTTTGGGTAGTGTGATAAGTTATTGTTTTCGTCGAGTTTTATTGTTTTTCTTATTTATAGCAGGAAATATTATTATTTTATATTCAGTTAGTTTGTTTTGTTTTACTCAAGGTTTTGTGCTGCCTTTAGTGCCGTCTATTTTGGCGTTTATGATTAGTGGTGTTGCTGTTTTCTTGGTTAATATTTAGTAGTTATATCATGTCCGGTTGAACAGTTATAAATAAACGAAGGAATCAGTCTTCAGGAGTCAGGAGGGAAGAAAGAAGAAGTAAAGAGAAACTTTTTTTGATCACTAATTATCCAGACATGATATTAATATTAGCGAGTTATACTAATCGGAACCTAAAGATATACTCAATTTATGATATAGTCGATATTTAAAATTTTAGCCAACAGGTCATTTCAGTTATCAGTTTCTAGTCTAAGATTTGTCATTAGTCTATGTCCTAACTAAATAATTGGATTGATAGAGATTCTCATCCCAGTCAACACATACATCAAAATAATTAGACATCTCCTCCACGCATAGGCAGTAGGCAGTAGGCAGTAGGCAGAAAGAATTGATAATTTATGTGTGATAATTGATTTTATTTTTGATTTTTACCGAAAAATTGTGGGTATGCGCCTCCCCTTTTAAGGGGATAATAAGCGGTCGTTAGCGCAGCTTCCCGTAGGGTGGGATGGCGTACTTCGGAGCGGGTCTGTAAGAACGGGTCTCCTCGCCATATCCAATCGACCAAGAGAAGAAAAATTTTCATGATTAGTCTATCCTCTTCTTTTCAAGGAGAGCTAATAATTAATTATCATTTTCTTTGTGGGTTTAATACCCCACCGTCAACGGGGGTGTTCACGCATTACTTGGGGGAGCGAATCCCCATGTAATTTTCCTCCTGTCTCCTGTCTCCTGTCTCCTGTCTCCTTCTTCAATAATTATTAATTATTAATTGTTGAACAGATGTCTATTTGGTTGATAGAGATTCTCATCCCATTAAACATTCACACTCCCATTAACCAGGGTTGTTTCATTAAATATGAAACGTATTGGGGAGTGAGTTTAGGAAGTATGGGTTAGTGGGAGATATGGGAAAATCGAACTGCTTCATAAAACTGATATAAAACGTCACATCGATGCGACAAATTGATGTTTACTTCCTGCTTCTGCTGAGGCCGTCGGCGGTTACTCATCCACAGGCATTAACGGTCAAGCCAACCGCATCTCTACACTCTATACTTACATTTAAGTCTTTGTCAATTAACATAACTAAAAAAGTCCTCAAACCCTTACTACGCCGTTTTAGCGTAGGGAGCGAGATTTCAGGATAGGTCTACGTCTATATAGATAGACACCCCAGAAATGCGAATAGCAGGGATTAGTGCAGAAGATACAAAGCGTCACCCTCGTTACTACTTGCCTGTGAGAACTATCGTATTATGTCGATAAATTGCGCAAATTGTTAACTAAGTCGAAACTCCCCACATTCCCCTGCTACCGGATTTGATATTAATATCAAATCCGTTTAATTGGACATAAAAAAATCTTCAATCGTCATAACTACCCTCATCTTTGTAATTCTTTCTCCTCCTGAGGACTGTCTCCTGACTCCTGAGGACTCCTAACTTAACCATTCTATGGCTGTTTAACCGGATTTGATAACCCATAACGAAAAAGAGGTGTTGGTAAAGCGCGTGTATGATATTAATCTTAATTACTTAGGAGTCAACCCACCCCTCGCCCCTCCCCCTCCCAGGAAGGGAAGTCAGTCGGACCGAGTCAGGAGGAAAGAAAGAAGAATAAACAGGAGTGGAAGGAGAAAGTTTTTTGTTCACTAATTATCCAGGCATGATATCATACCTCAAATCACCAACGCCCGAAAAAGATAAAAAAAACCAGTAAGAATTAGAATAAACCAAAACTCTATTCCATACTGCCAAAACAACACCATAAACTCCGTTATGTGGCATCAGTATATCCGACAAGAAGTTCAAATCCATCTCAAAAACTTTATTTATCCACTGCTAAGACCAAAACGTGTAGCAGTCTTTGAAGCTTGCTTAATCGGAATCGTATCAGGATTAGCAGCAGTCATACTAAAAGAAGGTGCAGGATGGCTAGGTAGTTTGCGTATAGCTGCATCCCTCAAATATCCACCTTGGCTATTATTACCAATTTTTGGCGCGGTTGGAGGACTTGTGGCAGGTTTATTAGTAGAACGTTTAGCACCAGAAGCAGGAGGAAGTGGAGTACCCCAAGTCAAAGCTGCCCTCTCAGGTATGCGCATTCCCTTAAACTTCCCGATCGCCATGGTCAAAATGTTCACTACCATCCTGACAGTAGGTTCTGGATTAACATTAGGGCGACAAGGCCCAACAGTGCAAATAGGTGCATCCTTAGCAGCTTGGATCAGTCGTTTAGTTCCCACTTCTCCAAGTTACCGTCGTCAGTTAATTGCTTGTGGTGCTGCTGCTGGGTTAGCTGCTGGTTTCAACGCTCCCATCGCCGGAGTTTTATTTGTAGTAGAAGACCTAATGCACGATGTTTCTGGTATCACCTTGGGGCCAGCAATTATTGCTTCTTTCGTCGGTGCAGTTGTTTCCCAAATGCTAGGGGGAGAAAGTTTATACTTAGATAAGAGCAGTTACTTAGATACCTCAATTACAGGATTTTTACACCTCAAAGAAATTCCTTTTTACATAATTTTGGGAATGTTAGCAGGTTTATTAGGGACAGTATTTAGTCGAGGAATTATTGCGACTTCCATATTTCAGCGCCAACTAAAATTAACATTACCTTGGCGAATAGCTATCACAGGATTAATTAGTGGTTTAATTATCGCATCTTTACCAGAATCATTTCGTAACCATACTGGTTTAAGAGAATTGCTAGGCAGTAACGAAGCCAACTTAAAATGGAGTTTCATTGCTTTTGCCGAACACTTTCTCTTAACAATATTTGCCGCCAGTTCTGGTGCCCCGGGCGGATTTTTTGCTCCATCCTTAGTTATTGGATCTGCCCTGGGTCAGATAGTTGGAATTTGCCAAAGTAATGTAGTCGGCATCGAACAACCAACAATTTTTGCTCTAGCAGGAATGGGGGCATTCTTTTGTGCTGTCTCAAGAGCACCCATGACAGCAGTAGTAATTATTTTTGAGAAGACACAAGATTTTCGCTTAGTGTTGCCACTAATGATTGTTTCTATTGTCGCTTTATTGATGGCAGAAAAGATAGATAAGAAGTCTTTATCCGACCGGGTTTTAGATTTCAAAGGTCTACAACTCAAGAAGGAGAAGTCAGCAAATGATTATTTGAGCAATATTCGTGCGGATGAAGTCATGCACACTCCTGTAGAAACTCTTGATTTTAATTTAACTTTGGATGAGGTAAAGCAGAAGTTTTCTAATTCCCATCATCGAGGTTTTCCAGCGCTTGATGATAGTGGCTTGCTCGTAGGTATTGTCACTCAGACAGATTTAGCTTACACTCGCAAACGCGAACTTTCTGGAGACACCCTATTAAAAGAGTTTATGACACCTCATCCCATGACAGTTAAAACTACAGATAATCTCAGCGAAGTTTTGTATCTTTTACATCAATACAAACTTAGTCGTTTACCTGTAATGGAAGGTCGTCATTTGGTAGGAATTATCACTGATACTGATATTATCCGAATAGAATCTGAACAAATAGGTAAGACAAATCTGGGAACTCATAGTCAAAAACCTTCTTATATAGTTTATCAAACGCGATCGCCTCAAATAGGGAATGGTCGATTATTAGTACCATTAAGTAATCCTAGTACCGCCCCCGCATTACTAAAACTCGCCGCTGTCATCGCCCGGCAACGCAACTATGAATTAGAATGTTTACAAGTTTTGATTGTGCCTCGTCAAAGTTCCCCAGATGAGACTGTCGTAGATACAACTAAGAGTCGTCGTTTATTAGCAATGGCAGAGCGCATAGCTAAGGATTTGAAAATTCCTATGCACACTCAAATTCGGGTTGGTCACGATGTTGCTGATACTATTTTGGAAACTATTAAGGAAAGACATATATCTCTAATACTGATGGGTTGGAAGGGTGACTATTCTGCTTCTGGTCGTGTTTTTGGCAGTATTGTGGATACTCTGATGCGACAAGCTATTTGTGAAGTAATAGTAGTGAAATGGGGAGCTAGAAAGTTAAAAGAGGAAGAAATATTCAAAGGTATTACTAAGACTAATGAAAGATTTGAAGCAGACCGGGATAATCTTGTTTCTGATAATATGTATTCTTTTTTAGGATGGCGACGGTGGTTAGTACCCATTCGAGATATTCCTACACAAGCAGCAGCAGTAAAGCTTTTGCCTGCCTTGGTTTCTTTGAGTGTGAAGCCAGAAATTCTCTTATGTCAGGTTTTAACTAAGTCTGTTGTTAAGCCTAATATTGAGGAAATGAAACAAGCAGCAAAGATTCTTCAGAATCGCTTGGATACAGAAGTTATGGCTACTGTAGTCTGTGCTACTTCTGTTTCAATTGCTGTAGTTGATTTGGCTGATGCTCATAACTGTGACGTTGTAGTTATTGGTGCTAGTAAGGAAGGATTTTTGAAACAAGCAATTAATGGCAATATTCCAGAGGCGATCGCTCGTGGTTGTGATTGTACTGTAATTCTGGTGCGGACTGCTTATAGTGAATGATATCTGATCAGGAGATGGGGAGATGGGGAGATGGGGAGATGAGAGTATTTTTCTACCTGCAAGGAAAGCTACCAGGTTTGCTATTGGGCGACGCGGGGTCTCATATCAAATCCGGATGATTAGTTATCGTATAGCTGAGGAGTCAGGAGTCAGGAGTCAGGAGTCAGGAGAAAGAAAGGATTTGAATAGCATGAATTTTTAAATTCGTATTCAATAGACATCTCCTCGAAAAGAGGGAGCAGGAAGTAGGGACGTTGCATGCAACGTCCCTACAGAGTAGGGGAATTGAAGAAGGAGACAGGAGACAGGAGACAGGAGACAGGAGGAAAATTATATGGGGATTCGCTCCCCCAAGTAATGCGTGAACACCCCCGTTGACGGTGGGGTATTAAACCCACAAAGAAAATGATAATTGATAATTTATGGATAATAATTAATTTGATTTTTGATTATTGGAGATGTTTAATAGAAAATCTGTATTAAGATAAAGTAATTTTGCGATTACTGTATAACCGGATTTTATATCATCCGCTTTTTCCCCATTCTCGTTCCTGAATTTCCACAACTTCCTCAGGCTGAGGACGGAAGCCAAAAGCACATACCGCGTCCAAAGATACGATCGGGGGTTCTATAAGATTTTAGTTATTGGACACCTCCTGCAATTTGTAAATATGCCAGCGCACATTGCTATATGATTTAAATGCGTAACAATTTAGCACTACGGATTTAGGGCCTGGAGATTTTTTAATTTTGCTTCCTGAATAATTCCGCAGGGAAAAACTTAGTTACAGATTAATTCTAACTTATGACTTGCCTATAGCGCTATAATATTTGCCCAATATCTATACAACTTTATCAAATCTTTATAATCAAGGGTGTTTTTGATAAAGATTTGATGAAGATTGTTGCTTTTGTGAATATACAGGTTGATATCAGCTTTTATTTATGTCTATACTGTGAACAATTGATTTTGCTGAGAAAGTAATTTCAATAGGGGGTGCTTCACAAAGATGAAATATTAACTCAAGGTAATTTACGATTATGGATCAACAGGAATTTCCTCAAGTAGATACGGATAAAGAGGATTACGCACCGGGTGAAACCGTGACTATTACGGCGACTGGATTTGAACTAGGTTCAACGATTAAGTTTGAGATTGAAGATGACCCTACTGATCCTGGAGATGATGGGGATGTGGATGCATATGATCCTATTGAAGTCACTGATGGAGGTGAAGGTGACCTGGATGGTACAGAGAATGGTCAGGTAGTGACAACCTGGGAAGTACCGACAGATAATAATGGTACTGGCTTGGGTCCACCAGATGCGTTGAATGCAACGTTAAATTTGACTGCGACTGGGAGTAATGGTCAGGTTGCGACAACAACTTTTACAGATTCCTTTCCAGAGACCTTCTTGACTACCAACAACCTATCAATTGATGAAATTCAAAAATATCTGATTGTTGGTTTGAAGAGCCAGGATAATGGAGATGCAGTCAACCTCCAAAATGGTGAGTTTGGTGCAGACCGCGAGGTTCTATCACAGGGAGGAACAAGTCCAACAGGTGCCTCCTTCCCAACCATTAATAGTGTCTTCGATCAGCGGTGGGAGCCATCCAATAACGAGGCATACCTGGAACACCCAATCTTCAATACTCAAATTGCACCATTCGAGGGTATTGACTATTCAGGTAATATTGCTCTCACAAGTTCTGATGGTCAAATCTCTGTTAGTAATACCGACATCTTTGCTGACCTTGGTATCCTTACAACTAACTCAAATAATCCAGTTCAAAGTATCTCCAATGCGGACTACTTTGATGTTGGGGCAAATCAGAATAGCCCCACTGGGCAGCTTCCCACTAACTCCGCTGGCACAAATGGTGATGGTTTCACCACTGGTGTCAACCTCGATCCTCTCACCAATGAACTAGACGACTGGAAAACCTTTATTGAAGGTGCTACTGGTGAAGGAACTATAACCCAGAATATTGAGAATGAGAATTACAAGGATGGCAGTGGCCCATTTGTAATTGAGTTGGTTGAACAGGGGGGAACTGCTAACGGATCTTCCAATCTAAGTTTTACCGACACAAATGGAGATGGTGTTGTCATCATTGATGTTAACAGAGGGGGCGATGACTGGGAACTTAACAACTCAGACGTAATCATTGATGGTCCGGATGACCTCACAGCCATCTTCCGGGTCAACGGTGAATCTAACATGAACATGAGCAATACCAGTATCCAGATTGGAGAAGGTGGTATTGCCAATGATGACAACCCATTTGGAGCGATTTTCTTCAAGGGTGATTCTGAAGGAAATAGTGGTGATGCGGTTTTCTCCGGTAATAACGTTGTTTTCAATGGAATTGCCTTCTGGGAATTAGACGGAGGAAGCAATGATAATGGTCAGAACGAAATTGACATTCAGAACGGTCAAGGTTGTGCACAGTTTATTGGTGACACGGTACTGCATAGTGACAGTCGCTTTAATCTATGTACTGTGTCAGCTGGGGAACAACCCGATATCCTCGACTTTGGCGACCTAACGGACAACTATCAGACACTTCTGGCTAGTAATGGTCCCAGCCATGTCATTAACCCAAATATTCAAATTGGTGCATTAATTGATGATGAGACAGACGGTCAACCTAGTGCCAATGCTGATGGTGATGGCAATGATGAAGATGGTGTAACCATCCCCACATTGACAGCTGGTGAGAATGCAACGTTCGAGGTTGATGTCACCAACAATACGGGTAGTGATGCAACTCTCTATGGTTTCATTGACTGGAACAACGATGGTGATTTTGATGATACAGGTGAAACAGCTACCACAACAGTCAGTGATGGTACGACTAACGGTACTGCCAACTTGAACTTCTCCGTACCCAATGGTGCAGCTACTGATACACCGGTAGGTGCTCGTTTCCGCTTGAGTACAGACAGTGGTCTTGATGCAACAGGGGCAGCTAGCGATGGCGAGGTAGAAGATTATCTAGTTACTGTTCAAGAAGAACCTGACCCCAGCATCGAAGTAGTCAAACTGAATGACGCCAACGATGACGGCCAATTCAGCGACAACGAGCAAACCACACCAGGAGACACAGTTACCTTCCAGGGAACAATTGAAAATACCTCAGATGTAGAAGTCACCATCGACTCCATTAGCGATGACATACATCAAGACGGTATAAATGCTTCTTCCTCAGCTCAAGACTTACTAGGTACAACCCTAGCTCCTGGTGAAACAGCCACCTTCACATTTGAAGGCACAATTGCTGATGAAGAAAATCTGACAGAAATTAACACTCTGACAGTAAATGTTTCCGATGCCCAGGATAATCCAGCGAGTGCTGAGGATACATCCACCGTCACCACTCCTGACATTCTACCCACCATCGAAGTAGTCAAACTGAATGACGCCAACGATGACGGCCAATTCAGCGACAACGAGCAAACCACACCAGGAGACACAGTTACCTTCCAGGGAACAATTGAAAATACCTCAGATGTAGAAGTCACCATCGACTCCATTAGCGATGACATACATCAAGACGGTATAAATGCTTCTTCCTCAGCTCAAGACTTACTAGGTACAACCCTAGCTCCTGGTGAAACAGCCACCTTCACATTTGAAGGCACAATTGCTGATGAAGAAAATCTGACAGAAATTAACACTCTGACAGTAAATGTTTCCGATGCCCAGGATAATCCAGCGAGTGCTGAGGATACATCCACCGTCACCACTCCT
>NZ_JAAHGB010000089.1:0-5810 GCF_010672695.1 Okeania sp. SIO1H4 | reverse complement strand
CTTCACATTTGAAGGCACAATTGCTGATGAAGAAAATCTGACAGAAATTAACACTCTGACAGTAAATGTTTCCGATGCCCAGGATAATCCAGCGAGTGCTGAGGATACATCCACCGTCACCACTCCTCTTCCCACAAGTTCCATCGGCAACTACGTATTTGAAGACCTCAACGCCAACGGTATCCAAGATAGTGGAGAATCAGGAATTCCTGATGCGGAAGTTAAACTCCTAAATGCTGACGGAACACCTGTAGAAGACGAAAGTGGTAACCCAATCACCACTAATACAGATGGCAGTGGTTTCTACGAATTCACAGGACTCACCCCCGGTGAATACAAAGTCATGTTCGTGCAACCAGATGGATTTGAAGGAGTCAGTCCAGTCAACGCAGGTGGAGACGATGTAGACTCCGACGCTGACCCTAACAACAACTTAATTACAGGAGTCATCACTCTCAACCCTGGTCAAAACGACGACACCAACGACGCTGGTTTCTTTAAGACAGCAAGCATCGGAGACTTCGTCTTCAACGACGAAAACCAAAATGGCATCCAAGATATTGGAGAATCAGGAATTCCTGACGCCGAAGTCAAACTCCTAGATGTTAATGGCGACCCAGTCTTAGACCAAGACGGTAACGAAATTACCACGACCACAGATGGCAATGGTGCATACCAATTCACAGGTCTGACCCCCGGTGAATACAAAGTCATGTTCGTTCAACCAGAAGGATTTGAAGGAGTCAGTCCAGTTAACGCAGGTGGAGACGATGTAGACTCCGACGCTGACCCCAACAACGGGTTAATGAGTGACGTAATTACTCTCTCTTCTGGTGATGAGAATGACACAGTAGATGCCGGATTCTTCAACAATGCTCCAGGACCTAACATAATCGACGGTACCAGTGGTATGGATATGATTGAAGGAACTTCAGGTAACGACATCATAACTGGCTTTGAGGGCAGGGATATGCTAACTGGAGGTGATGGAAATGACATATTCGTCTACACACAATTATTGGATCAACGAGATGACATAACCGACTTCCAGAGTGGTAGCGATAAACTTGATTTCAGTATTCTACTTGGGAATGAATCAAACTTCTATGACGAATTCCCAGAAGGAACTGTTCAGGATGCCATTGATAATTCATACATCATTCCCTATGATTTAGGAGCTATATATGGAATGGATGGAACATGGTTCGTCATCGACCCTGATGGGAACACTGGTGGACAAGCGCCAGAAAATATCGTTGTTCTGAATGGAGTTTCATCCATAAATCCTAACGGCAATGTGTTTAATCCGAACACAGATATGATTGTCTAGGCTTCCTATTACTTTTCCTTGAGCAGGTTTCACAGATAATCCATTCCCTAGTCTGGTAGCATTTATCATAGAGACGTTGCACGCAACGTCTCTAAAAATCCGACAACATCAACTCTGTAAACCTGGAAAACATAGCAAATTATGTGCTACCATTCTAGAAAATCATGTGCTATAATTTTAGGTAAACTTGAGTACACTCAATAGAACACTTCACTCAATTGGTTTTCCACAATACAAGTTGCATCAACCCTCAATTTCTGTAATTAATTCAATTCACAAAAATAATGTTCAAACTTTTATCAACTTCTAAATCCCTTTTCCGTGGTCTTTCCTTGCTTCCAGTTGCTACTCTCAGCTTACTAAGCTTAGGAACCATAACTTCTAAGCCAGTTCAAGCAGCAGCATTTAACAACGGCAGCTTTGAATCTGACTTCACTTCTTGGATGACCACCGGAGATGTCAGTACAGTAGGTACTTTCAACAATTTCGATCCAACAGATAGCTCCTTTCAGGCTTTGTTAACCACTGCAACAACCTGGAGAGATGACGATAATGTTGGTGATGGTGAATATAATTTTTCAGGTACTGATGCCACTATTGCCACTATCAACGATGCTCAACTACAAGCATTCTTGGGGCTAGAAAATGATGCCTTACAAATTGATACACCTATAACTGCTATGACTGGGATTCAATTAGATTCTAAAGAAGGGTCAGCGATCAAACAATCTTTTTCTTTCGAGCATGATTTTAATCTGAGTTTTGATTGGAAGTTTCTTACCAACGATGGAAACACAACTAGTCTATTTTCTCTTCCTTCAGACCGTGCGATTGTAACTATATTTGACGGCACAAATACGGTGATTGAGACTTTTGCTCAAAGTGAAGGTGATTTCCCTGCACCTGGTTCCCTGACATCACCTGAATTTGAGAAAAAATCTCAAGGAACATTCTCAACATTTCTTGCCGCTGGCGATTACACGGTGGGTATAGCAGTTTACGATCTAGATGGAACTGATAAGACCTCAGCTTTGCTAGTTGATAATGTCAGAGTAGAATCTTCTGAAAAACCAAAACCTGTTCCTGAACCACTGAGTACTCTAGGATTATTGGCTGTTGGTGCTTGCATTGCTTGTTATAAAAAGCGTCAGCAAAATACTCAAACTTCTAAACAATAACAATTGTTTTTACCCATCAACGATAAATAACCCTATTATCATAACGGTAATGGAATTTTTCGATCTGAAGTAGAGTTAATTGGTTAAGAAAAAATGGAGGTGAATACACATATTACTCCATTCAAGTCGAACCTCAAGGACAATTTTTTGTCGAAGGCGATCAAGTAATTGTAGATGTAAAAGTCAGTGAAAATAGAACTCTTCGTATTCAGGGGCAAGTCGATTGGTCTCGAACTGGCTGCACTACAAGTGTATATTGTTGGACTTTACATAGAGAGTTTTAGCCCACTTTATATGAGCAGTAAAGTTTTTAGACTACTGCAGGGTGGCGGAAATAACTGACCAGTTACAAAATTCTAAAACAATTACAAATCAAAAATGATTGACTGTCAGATGTGCGTCTTACATTCCGGAGGGGCTGTGTGCGGAAGTAATTCCGCACAGTAGGCGCCTCGTAGGAAACCTCGCCAATTAGCACTCGCTTTTAAATGCATGACTTTTAACTTCCCAGTAGCGGCACTAGAGGCTAGGACTTTATCTCAACGTTGGTTGAAGACCCGCGCTCTCCCGCAGGGGAGCGGAGGGATGGGAAAACCAATCAATGTTGCGGTTTTACAAATAGTCTGTTAAAATGTAAATGTGGAAAAGTAAACAATAGATGGTTGAAAAAGCGTACAAATTTAGGTTTTACCCTACTCCAGAGCAGGAAAGTCTGTTGCGGAGAACTTTGGGTTGTGTACGCTTGGTCTACAATAAAGCTTTAGCACAAAGGACTCAAGCTTGGTATGAGAAACAAGAACGGGTAGGGTATAAGCAAACTTCTGCTATGCTTACCAACTGGAAAAAGCAGGAAGATTTAGATTTTCTTACAGAAGTAAGTAGTGTACCATTACAGCAAGGTTTGAGACATTTACAGAGTGCCTTCTCTAATTTTTTTAGTGGGCGTGCTAAATACCCAAACTTCAAGAAAAAACGGAATGGTGGTAGTGCTGAGTTCACAAAATCAGCATTTAAGTGGAAAGATGGTCAAGTCTATCTAGCCAAATGTGTTGAACCATTACCTATAAGATGGAGTAGGCAACTACCACAAAACTTTGTACCAACCACAATAACTGTAAAACTTGACCCTTCTGGCAGATGGTCTATATCTTTGAGAGTCAGCGACACTAGAAATTTAAAAATCAAACCAGTACTGAAACAAATAGGTATTGACTTAGGAATTACCAGTTTACTAACTACAAGTGATGGAGAAAAAATTGCCAATCCAAAGAATCTTCAGAAATTACATAAAAAATTGAGGTTAGCTCAAAAGTCTCTATCTAGAAAAACTAAGGGATCTAATAACTATCAAAAAGCTAGACTGAAAGTAGCTAGGATACACGCAAAAATAAAAGATTCAAGGCTTGACTATACCCACAAGCTAACTACTCAGCTAATCAAAGAAAACCAAACGATAGTAGTTGAGGATTTAGCGGTAAAAAACATGGTTAAAAACCATAAGTTAGCAAGGGCAATAAGTGACGCCAACTGGGGGGAATTAGTCAGACAATTAGAATACAAAGCTGAATGGTATGGGCGGGAATTAATTAAGATTGATAGATATTTTCCTAGTTCTAAACGTTGCTCTAATTGTGGACACATAGTAGAAAAATTACCTCTAAGTATTAGAGAGTGGGATTGCCCAGAGTGTGCAACTCACCATGACAGGGACATAAACGCTTCGGTAAATATTTTGCGGATGGGAACCCGCGTCGGCGATAGACGCAAGGGAACGCCCACCAAGAAGGCTGCGGGACTCGCAGTGTCAGTCTGTGGAGCGACTGTAAGACCTGAAGGGAGTAAATCTCGGAAGGCGGGTGCTATGAAACAGAAAGCCCCTAACAGTGATGTTAAGGAATCCCGCGCTGTCTCGTAGAGCAGCGTCGGGAGGATGTCAAGTAGAAATAATATTACTTATGTTCTGGATGAGTTGGTGTATTTGCTCCCATCTTATTTATCTGAGCAATCATTTGATATAATCTACCAGTATCTTTCTGATTGAAGGACATAACTAAACGAGGAAGATGAGCAGTTTCATCTCCTAACTCTTCTGGTAAAACTTTACTTTTTTCAATTTTTCCTATAGTCAAAATATCACTATATTCTTGATTCAAATAATCCACATCTCCTTCTGAAAGTTCTGAATTCAGACGAATCACAAACTTTTCTCCCACATAACGACTCGAATGATACATTCTGTAAAAGTTAGCGATCGCTTGACAAGCTTCTTCCAAGTCATCTGTAATAGTATATAAGCTAGGGTCTTCTGGACTAATCAAACCACGCCGAAGTAGTTGTTTATGAATAAAATCGTTCCAGTCATGCCAATAGTTTCCACCAGGACAATCTATTAACACTAGAGGTGCCGGGCCATATTTACCTGTTTGTGTTAATGTTAAACTTTCAAATGCTTCATCTAAAGTGCCAAAACCACCAGGAAATAAAGCTAAAGCATCACTTTCTCTGAGAAAAAATAACTTACGAGTAAAAAAGTATTTAAAGTTAATTAATTTTTGTTCTCTTTCAATAAAAGGATTTGATTCTTTTTCAAAAGGTAACTGAATATTTAAGCCGAAAGATTTTTCTGCCCCAGCACCTTCATTGCCAGCTTGCATTATTCCGCCCCCACCACCTGTCATTACCATAAAACCTTGCCGAGTAATGCGACGGGCAAAGTTTACGGCCATTTGATATTCTGGAGCTTCTGGGGATGTTCGTGCAGAACCAAATATCGTAATTTTGCGAATATGGCGATAGGGATAAAATATCTCAAATCCTTTTTCCATATCCTGTAGAGAAGCCGCTAATATCTTCCAATCTAGGCGGTCTAGCTCCTCTGATGCCATACTGACAATGGTGGAGAGCGATCGCTTAATCCATTTCTCATGTTTTAGGGTCGGCAAATTTTTGACTAACTTAGTCACTTCTGCCTCAATAGACTCAACTGCTGTTTTCTGAAAATCTGAGGCCATTAACTTTTTCCAAATACTTAATAACTTTAATTTTTACTGGAATTTTTTAGTTGATGGTTTTTTCATTTTTCCCAGTTAATCGTATTTTATCTCCTAATTTCGCCCTAATTCTTTATTAGAAATCTAAGGAAAAAGAAAAAAAAGCATAATTTTTTAATTTCCTTTTTTTGACATACTCCCGGCGCTGAATTAAAAATTACAGCGCGGGATTCTCACCCATCTGTGATTCTTGATTCAGCGACACCACTTACTATTTCAGGTTGCCCATCTACAGCAGAGGTGGTAGTCTCC
>NZ_JAAHGB010000088.1:0-22548 GCF_010672695.1 Okeania sp. SIO1H4 | reverse complement strand
TTGTCGGTAGAGTTTTTCCAACTCTTCGATACTTTTGTGTGGTTCTAGCTTTAACAATCTCGGCATGGCGATCGCCCAACTCTTACTATTCATCCCTTAATTTATCAGGTTTAATTTTTTTATACCGATGCTACCGGATTTGATATTATTGGCTAGAACTGTTACGAAGACATTGGAATTATGCTCTAGGTCAAAGACTAGATTGGTTAAATAGAACTAGATGTCAAGTTGACCGTTGTTCATTAATTTCATGTCCTATTGGTGAAATTTCTACTAGACCAGATTATTATTTTCAACAATCAGCACTTAAACAGACAAAACAGTTATTTCCTGACTACAAGGAAATATATTCAGAAATTCAACAAATTAACTTACAAAGGCTAGATAAAGCTTGGAAACGTTGGTTAATACCTGACAAAAAAGGTCAACGTGGAGGGCGACCTAGATTTAAAAAATCAGGAAAGTTAAGGTCATTTTGTTTCAGCAGAGTCAATCATTCTAAAGCAGCAATTAAGTTTGATGGTAAGCAAATCATTATTAGTAGGTTTGGTACTATTCCAGTCATAGTTCATAGACCTATACCAGATGGTATGACGATAAAAACTGCAACTATAACCAAAAAAGCTGATGGTTATTATATAAGTTTCAGTTTAGAAGATAAATCAGTTCCTAATCTAATTCCTACAAATAATATCAAAACTGCTGTAGGTATTGATGTAGGGTTAAAAGAGTTTTTAACTACTAATACTGGTGAGACTGTTTCTGTACCTAAATTCTATAGAAAATCTCAATCGAATTTAGCAAGAAAGCAAAAAAAAGTATCTAGAAAAGAAATAGGTTCAAACAACTGGAAAAAGGCACAAAACAAAATAGCTAGATTACATCAACATATTGCTAGGCAAAGAGAAGATTTTCACTATAAGACTGCTCATAAATTAGTTAAACAATATGATATGATTGCAGTTGAAAACTTAAATATTAGAGGTCTGGCAAAAAACACGAAACTATCAAAATCAATTTATGATGTAGCCTGGGGTAATTTTATTGAAAAATTGAATGCAGTAGCGGTAAAACGCGGTGTTCATGTAGTAAAAGTTAATCCTCACAATACATCACAAAATTGCAGTAATTGTGGTCAAAAAGTACCTAAGACTTTATCAGTTAGAACTCATTCTTGTCAGAAATGTGGAACAGTTTTAGATAGGGATGAAAATGCAGCAAAAAACATATTAAATAAAGCGTTAAACGAGGTGGGTATCATCTTGTCTGCTTGTGGAGGCTTAGATATTGGTCAGCCAGCAAAACAAGAAACTTCTTTGTTTGTTGAGAAGCTCCGGTTATAATCTTTGATTTAACGGGAGAGAACTTCACGAGGTATTAGTTTATGAATAATCA
This sequence comes from Okeania sp. SIO1H4, assembly GCF_010672695.1. Classification (NCBI taxonomy): domain Bacteria; kingdom Bacillati; phylum Cyanobacteriota; class Cyanophyceae; order Oscillatoriales; family Microcoleaceae; genus Okeania; species Okeania sp. SIO1H4. The sequence goes on along the minus strand of NZ_JAAHGB010000088.1, from coordinate 21,153 downwards.
TGCTACTTATCGGAAAATATTAATTTTATCAGCTAATCCTAAAAGTACAAGTTATTTAAGGTTAGATGAAGAAATGCGAGAAATAAAAGAAGGATTGAGGCGATCGCCTTCTAGAGATTTATTTTTAATTGAATCTGCGGAAGCTACTCGATATAGAGATATTCGTAGAGCTATTTTAGATTATCAACCGAATATTGTTCATTTTAGCGGACATGGAGCAGGCCATGATGGTTTAGTTTTTGAGGATGAAACTGGGTCTCAAAAATTAGTTGATACTGAAGCTATTGCCGGACTTTTTCAATTATTTTCGGAACAGGTAGAATGTGTTGTTCTGAATGCTTGTTATTCAGAGTATCAAGCTCAAGAAATAGTTAAATATATTAATTATGTGATTGGTATGAGTCAGGCTATAAATGATAGAGCTGCAATTGAATTTGCTGTGGCTTTTTATGATGCTTTGGGAGCTGGACAAACTTATAATTTTGCTTATCAGTTAGGATATAATGCTATTATGATTGCAGGAATACATCAAGAGTTAATTCCTCGGTGGTATGATAAAAATAGGGAAAATTCAACTCCTAAAACTGCGACTTTTATACCTCGTAATAAATCTGATTTTAATACTTCTAATAAACGAGATAAAACAATGACTGGCGAACGTAATATACAAATTGGAACTGGTGATTATCGTGAGACAACTATTAATGACCAAGGAAGTTATGTTGAAGGAGATTACTATAATAATTCCGCAGAAAAACAAAACCTGGCTGATGCTGCTAATGAAATTCAACAATTGCTGGAACAACTAAGTCAAAATAACCCTACTGATACAATGACTGGAAATATGAAAATAGCAGGGGAAGTAATTGAGAAAATTGAAACTAATCCTGCTTTAATGAATCGGGTTTTTAGTGTATTAAAAGCTGGTGGTATCAGTGTTTTTGAGCACACTTTAAATCATCCGGCAGCAAGTTTTGTGATTGGTGCTTTGGAAGAGTGGAAAAATACCAACAATCAAGGAAAATAAAAACAAATTCTACCAGAAAGGTTGCTAGTTTATTTCCCTTTCCTTCTCTGGGGAGTTATGATGAGTATCCCCTTCAAAATAACTCCCTCGATCATTAACAGAAGTCTCTCGATAATCACCTTTCTGGACTTCAATATTCCGGGTTTCTTGATAGGTTTCGACATAAAATTTGTTCTGCTTTAAGGCTGTTTCTAATAAATTTCTCAGCTCAATAATATGTTTGTCTTTTTCCGCTACTCCAGCTAAAAGTGCTAATAAATCTGGATAACTTCCTGATTTTATTTGATGATAAATTTCATTATATTCTTGACTGAGAAATGAGCGGTCAACATCATCAGTAACTTGTGCTTGAAAGTGAACTATTTCATTACCTCGCCCTTCAATTGAAAGAACTTGTAATCCTGATTCTGGATATTTTTCGATTAATCTTTGAAAAGCTATTGCTGCGGCACTGGGGTCTACTCCTTCATGGTGAAATATATCTAAAATTGAATAATTTTCTGCTACTTCCCGTGGGTCTACATTTTGAGTTTGATAAAGTTGTTTAGTTTTGATAATAGGGGCGATAAAACTGCTAAAGTCTCCATCTTTAAAAATCTCATTGCGGTTGTCTGGTTTGCGCCAAGGGTCGCGGTCTTCTTTTGTTTCTAAGCGCATATAAACATAATCGCATTTAATCCCCTCAAATTGGGTATCCAGGGAAATTGCCCAATCCTGAATACAAGCACCTGTTAGTATTGCATTTGTTAGGTTAGTACCGTACAGTTGAGCTTTCACAAGTTTTGCTCTTGTTAAGTTTGCCCCTTCTAAAGTAGCTTCGCTCAACTTTGTACCAATGAAACTAGCATCAGTTAAGTCAGCGTATCGTAAGTTACATCCCCGTAAGTCTAAATTGTCAAAGTTCTGATCTCGTCCGTTACCTGTTACAACCAATTGACGAATTATTTTATTTTCTAAGTAGGTTCCTTCAACTCTAGCTTTGTCTAGGTGTTTAGCATTTAACCAACAAGTGCGAGTGAGAATAGCTTTTCTCAAATTAGTGTTTTTGAGACTGGCACCAGAGAAGTTGGCATCAGTTAAATTTGCTTCGTAAAAGCTAGTTCCTCCATAGCTACATAGAATAATTGCAATATTTCTAATCAAAGCGTATTTGCGATCGCCAACCACAGCACGGCAACCAATAAAAAGACTTAGAGCGAGCAAAGTTATCGTGGCAGGAATTGCAATGGCCAAAATTTTGACAACAGATGAAGTGTAGAGCAAATTTTTATTCTCTTCCTGACTGGCTTCTATTATTCCCAGTATTGCTGTAGCTAGAGTTACAAATTGAATCAATAATAATAACATTCTGTTTGGGAATGAAATTCTCATCACTGCGATCGCAATTGCCTCTAACAATACCCCTGAAATATTAATACCAATACAAAATGCTAGTAAAATTGCGTCTGCTCTGGCATCAGCTCCGGCATCATCTGTGCCTGGAAGAGCCATAAACATAGCAATAGAGGTGAGTACAATTATAGTAAAAAGCCATAAAGCCGTACCTATACCTCTATAAATTGTGATTAAAATAAAACCCAAGAATAAAATTAATCCAAAACCAAGGACTAATAATGGTCCTATCCAAGTTAGACCTTTCCATTTCAATATACTACCTATAAAAGCTCCTGCATAGCCACAGATAAATCCACCTAGCATTGCTAAAAATAATAAAATTGTTCCTAAAATCAGCAACCAACTTATTTTTAGCCCAGCTTGGGCATAACGAAAATTTCCACTAACAAGCATAGCTTGAGAAAAGTTTCGTCCCTGAATCTTGCTATGGCTAAAATTAGCATTATCTTGACTTTTGACAGTACCACCTTGCAAGTTTTGCTGTGGGAAATCTTTAAACATTTTTTGGAAATACAGTATATTAATACCAATAAAAAGTGCTAGTACAATTCATTGGACTTGGCATTATCTGTGTCTGGAAAAGCCAGAAACACAGTAATAGAGGTGACTATAATTATAGTAAAAAGCGACTTTATTTGCAATCGCTACTTTCATGGTACGAAACCGTAAAAAGTCTTGAAGAAGGAGACAGGAGACAGGAGACAGGAGACAGGAGGAAAATTACTTATGGATTCTCACCCCAAGTAATTTTGAACACCGTGTAGACGGTGGGGTATTAAACCCACAAAGAAAATGATAAAGCTTTACCTATTTCTGATCCTATTGCTCAATAGATTTGTCCAATGTGTAATGGAATAACCCTGATACTGCTCAGGCTCTATTCCTAGTAATGCCTCAATTGCAATCCTACGAACATATCTATCCGTATTAGTATCTGTGATGATGTTAATTAAAGATTCAATAGCCTCTTTTGATTGTATGTTTCCTAATGCTCTAATTGCTATCTCTAGAAGAGAACTATTAGTATCAGTATCTGTAATGATGTTAATTAAAGGTGGAACCGCCTCTTTTGACTGTATGTTTCCTAATGCTCTAATTGCTATCTCTAGAAGAGAACTATTAGTATCAGTATCTGTAATGATGTTAATTAAAGGTGGAACCGCCTCTTTTGATTGTATGTTTCCTAATACTTCAATTGCACTACAAAGAACATCAATATCCTCACCAGTATTTGTAATGATATTAATTAAAGGTGGAACCGCCTCTTTTGATTGTATGTTTCCTAATACTTCAATTGCACTACAAAGAACATCAATATCCTCACCAGTATTTGTAATGATATTAATTAAAAGTTGAACCGCCTCTTTTGATTCTATCCTTCCTAATGCTTCAATTGCACTACGACGAACAAAAACATCAGTATCAGTATCTGTGACAATTTTAATTAAAGGTGGAACCGCCTCTTTTGACTGTATGTTTCCTAATGCTCTAATTGCACTACTACGAACATCAGTATCAGTATCTGTGACAATTTTAATTAAAGGTGGAACCGCCTCTTTTGACTGTATGTTTCCTAATGCTCTAATTGCACTACTACGAACATCAGTATCAGTATCTGTGATGATGTTAATTAAAGGTGGAACCGCCTCTTTTGATTCTATGTTTCCTAATACTTCAATTGCATTCTTACGAACATCAATATCCTCACCAGTATTTGTAATGATATTAATTAAAGGTGGAACCGCCTCTTTTGACTGTATGTTTCCTAATGCGTCAATTGCACTACTACGAACAAAAACATCAGTATCAGTATCTGTGACAATTTTAATTAAAGGTGGAACCGCCTCTTTTGACTGTATGTTTCCTAATGCGTCAATTGCACTACTACGAATATCGCTATTAGTATCAGTATCTGTGACAATTTTAATTAAAGGTGGAACCGCCTCTTTTGACTGTATGTTTCCTAATGCGTCAATTGCAATACTACGAATATCGCTATTAGTATCAGTATCAATGATGTTAATTAAAGGTTGAACCGCCTCTTTTGATTCTATCCTTCCTAATACTACAATTGCACTACTACGAACATGAATATGTTCACCAGTATTTGTGATAATATTAATTAAAGCTTGAACAGCTTCTTTTGATTCTATGTTTCCTAACACTTCAATTGCACTCTTACGAACATGAATATGTTCACCAGTATTTGTGATAATATTAATTAAAGGTTGAACAACGTTAATTAAAGCTTGAATAGCCTCTTTTGATTCTATGTTTCCTAGTGCGTAAATTGCCAATATAAGAACAGAACTATCCGTATCAGTATCTTTGATGATGTTAATTAAAGGTTGAACTGCCTCTTTTGATTTTATCCTTCCTAATGCTTCAATTGCTATAAAACGAAAAAAACTATCTCTATCAGTTGTGATGATGTTAATTAAAGGTTGAACCGCCTCTTTTGATTCTATCCTTCCTAATACTTCAATTGCACTACTACGAACATCACTATCTCTATCAGTTGTGATGATGTTAATTAAAGGTTGAACCGCCTCTTTTGATTCTATCCTTCCTAATGCGTCAATTGCCCTACTACGAACATCACTATCTCTATCAGTTGTGATAATGTTAATTAAAGGTTGAACCGCCTCTTTTGATTTTATGTCTCCTAATGCGTAAATTACACTACTACGAATATCACTACTCGTACCAGTATCTATTATGACGTTAATTAAAGCTTGAACATTAGGAGGTGTTAACAAAATTTTATTTGTTTCTGGACCAACAATACCATCTGGCTTTAAATTATGATATTCCTGAAAACGAATAACTGCAGCAAGAGTCTTAGGGCCAAATATTCCATCTACTTTCCCGACTGGAAATCCCCAGTTATTTAATTGTTCTTGAAGCTGAATAACTTGATACCCTCGACTTCCTATTCTTATTAAAGTATCCATCTGAAAGTTATTTCTTTAGTATTTTCTCCACCATCCTAACCCATAAAAAACTACAGTTGTACTAAGAGCTAATTTGTAAACTTAGCTGTTTGCGCAGCATGACCCTGGAAAAGTCTTATATTACCTAGCTTTTAGTAATTTGGGTCTGACTGAACGATAAATCGCAAAGCCTAAGTATAGTAAAGAATTCATCCTCTTAATATTTACTTGATAAATCAGCTATAACTTCAAAAAATTTAAAGAATATTAACAAATAATAAAATTGATAATTAATTCCCAAAGGTTGAAAGTCTCTCCTTTTAAGGAGAATTAGATTTACTATAAAGTTAAATTATCCTGCCTTGCTGAAATGTAATGGTAAGTAGCTGAAGATAAAATTGAAAAACTTATGTTTTGCGTTGATACTTAATCTAAAAATTATTACTATTCAACAACGCCAATTATCCAAATTGTCCAAAAATGAACTTAATCAGCAAACTATTTTCCAAAATTAATATCCCTCAAAATATTCGCTTTCGACCCAAAAACCTCCTCTGGGTTTCCCTAATAATATTTGGACTAACCCTCACTCAAATCTACACCTATCTACCAACCGCCACTGCTCAACAACCCTCTTCCTTTTCCCCCAGAGAATTTCGAGGAGTATGGGTAGCATCCGTTGCCAATATTGACTGGCCATCCCAACGTGGTCTATCTGTTGCGCAACAAAAATCAGAATTACTCAACATCCTCAACCGGATGCAAGAACTTAACCTTAATGCTTTAGTCTTGCAAGTTCGACCCAATGGAGACGCTTTGTATGATTCTCCGATCGAACCCTGGAGTGGTTGGATGACAGGCAAACAGGGAACCCCACCACAACCATATTACGATCCACTAGAATTTGCGATCGCCGAAAGTCATAAACGCAATATCGAACTCCATGCTTGGTTTAACCCATACCGCGCTCAACTTAGTCCCAATGATGGTTCCTTTGCTGGAAATCACATGGCAGTCAAATATCCCCAATATGCTTATAGATACGGCAACAACATTTGGATGGACCCAGGGGCGAAAGTTATTCAAGACCAAACTTTCAACACCATTATGGATGTAGTCCGTCGTTATGACGTTGATGCCATTCACTTTGACGACTATTTCTATCCCTACCCTCAACGCGGACAAGAGTTCCCCGACTACCAAACCTATAACGCATACAAAGCATCTGGTGGTACTCTCTCTTTATCTAACTGGCGACGACAGAATGTGAATAACATGGTACAACGTCTTTACCAAGGTATTCACGCTGAGAAACCTTATGTGAAATTTGGCATTAGTCCATTTGGCATTTATCGCCCAGGGAACCCTCCTGGTATTGTCGGGTTAGATCAATATGAAAGTTTATATGCTGACGTGAAATTATGGATGGAGCAGGGTTGGGTAGATTATTTAGCACCGCAACTTTATTGGCGAATCGACCCCCCTCAACAAAGTTATCCAGTTTTGTTAAATTGGTGGTTACAACAAAACCCACAACGTCGTCATATTTATGCCGGAAACTATTTAAGTCAGTTGCAAGGTGCAGGTTGGTCAGTATCTGAGTTTGAGAGACAAGTTGCTATTTCTCGTCAGAGAGCAAGTCAACTTTCTTTAGGAAATATCTTTTTTAGTATGAAGATGTTTCGAGATAATGTAGCGGGTGTAAATAATGTGTTCAAAAGTTCAGTTTATCCAACTCCAGCATTACCTCCAGCGATGCCGTGGTTAGATAACCAACCTCCCGCACCACCGACAGGAATACAGGTTAATTCTGATGTTATTAGTTGGAGTGCTGATAATACTGGAGATCTTCGTTCTTGGGCGTTGTATCAGCAAACAGGTAATCAATGGTCACTTGTACAAGTATTAAATTCTGCTACTAATGCGGTGAGAGTTACGCCAGGAAATTATGCTTTGCGGGCAGTCGATCGCTTGGCAAATGAAAGTTCGGAACAAGTGGTAACGGTACAGTAGCTTCCGAATTTAGAATTTAGAATGTAGAATTTAGAAAATGAGGTAAATTTACTAATTCTAAATTCTATGTATAGCATTTCTCATAAAGATGAAGTACATTGACGATTCCCCTAAATTCCCCTTAAAAAAGTAGGGACGTTCCATGCAACGTCCCTACAGGGTTATTATTTTTCACGGAGACAATATTATTATGTTAGAACAAGTGTTTAATTTAGCCAAACAGCTTCCTGTTTCTGAACAAATTATTTTAATTGAAAAAATGATAGTTGAACTTAGGAAAAATAAATCTTCTCAATATTCTTTAATGCCTCTAGAAAGGTTACAATCAGAATTTGCTAAAGACTTAGCAGAAGCAGGATATAAATCAAGAGAGGATATAGTGAATTTAGTACGAGAAGTTAGAAAGGAAATTTCACAATAACATCGCTAACTTTATTAAATTTGATAATACTTTTAAATTAAAAAAATGACTATTTCTCCAAGTCGTATATTTTTCGACACTAATGTTTATATTATTGGTTTCGCTGCTCCAGAAAGTAATGAGTTTAGATGTCTTCAATGGGCTGGTTTAGGTATGAAAAAATCTGCATTAATTGAAGTTGTAATTTCAGAAATATTGCTTGCAGAAATTTTGCGAGTGGCAAAACGTCTAAAACATAAAGATTGGAGTGGAGAAATAGTCGATAAAATATGGCAATATTTTCAAGTCTGTTATGTTCTACTGGATGAAAATGAACTAGAAATAATTAAAAATTCAGGTAATATTCCTAGAGAGGATGCAGGAGTTTATTTAACTGCTAAAACAGCTAAAGCTCAATGTTTTGTGTCGGCTAACTATAAATTAATTAAGGCTATTGTAGAAAAAACTGGAGAGTTTGAGTGTCTAACTCCTGAAGCTTTTGTTAATAAGTATGTTTAAGTTATAAGTGTCTTCTTGACGAGTTCAATAAATCCATTGTTGAGCATCTTCTCCTACTAATGGATAAGTTGCTTTTCCTTGAATATTATGCCATTGACGCCTAGGTTTAGGGGTTGAATTATCATCTCTTTGAAGATGACTTGATAAATAACACATTAATTGAAGTTTTTCTTCAACGTTTAGCCCTTCTGATTTAGTAGGGACATTGCATACAACGTCTCTACCATTTGTAAATAACATTATATCAAATATGGCTTTCAGTGATTTTAAGACAATCTCGGATGTACAAAAAAAGTATAGAATTAAATATTCAGAAGAGAATTTGATAGTTAGTCAGGAATTATTGCCTTCAGACAGTTTTATCAAAGACTTTGAATTTAACAAAGAAAATATAGACTTGTTTGCCTCAGAAGCATCTCGCAGTGAAATTATAATCTCGCCACTATTGCGTGAAGTTTATAAGAAATATTATCAGAAGTATTCATTTTGGATTCGCAAAAGTATTTCTTATGATGAAATTCTCTCTGGAACACCTGATTATATTTTTTCACGACGTTCTGAACTTGGTAAAACTGTATTAGAAAAGCCTATTGTTATTGTTGTTGAAGCTAAGAGAAATGATTTTGAGCATGGTTGGGGGCAATGTCTGGCGGAGTTATTCGCGTCACAGAAAATAAATGATAATTTTTTCAGGGGAGTATATGGAATAGTGACAGATGGTAATTTGTGGCAGTTTGGAAAGCTTGTTGCAGACAATTTTATCAAAGATTCTGGGAATTTCACTATCGATAATTTGCCAAGAGTTTATGGTGCTTTGGAAAACCTGGTTCAATTAGTAGAAGAGGATGATGAGAAATAGGATAATTTGTACGGGTTTGGTCCGCAAAACCCTAGAGTTCCCTGTTCCCTATTTTCTCTATTCACTCAAAATATTAATGGTTGTTAAAAAACCAGGTTTCTGTTGATTAACGAAAGCTCATATTCGAGAGTCAAAGTATCTATCAACCAAGGATTGATATTTTGATCCCACATTTCGCACTTCAATTTGTATCATTAAAAGTAGTATATAAATCCGTAGCTTGGTAGGTATTTATACTATGCAAGTCATCTCAATTACTTTTTTCGTCGATCAAATTCCGAGTAAATAATGAAGCATAAATACTTGCTCGATCATGTACTCGATCGCGGCAGTTATGATTTTCTTCTAAAATTCTGTCTCCTGTCTCCTGTCTCCTGACTCCTTCTTCTATACTACATTTTGTGGTGCGGAATGTGGGTTTGATAATTACCCAAATAAGGGTTTACCAAGACCAGAGCAAGCATCCCCAGTTAACTTAACTAATTTATCTTGTTTCCTATGTAGATTTTCTTCCTTTATAAGAGTATTATATTCATCTTGAAAATTTTGATTCACTGTTTTAAAGTCTATAATATTCAAGAATTGAGACTTTTCATTATCACGTATACCATAAACAAAAAGACAAACAGGTTCTTCATTTCTACTGGCCTGAATAAGTCGTGCAAGAAGCGTTTGAGAATTTCTTTTTGATATGGGTTTGGTAATATCAGGAATTGTGCCTTCGTAGTCTACATTTTTAAGAACACTAATATCTTTCTCTGGAGATACACCTTTATTTAGCATTCGATCCGTAGGTTGATGGTCTGTATAAATCATAGAAGTTTGTTCAGATTTTCCTTTTAATCTCTGAACAAAAAAAGCTCTGAGTCCATCTGTTCCATCTTGTTCAGCAAAATTATAAGATGTTTCTGACCATCCTGTGATTTTGACCAAAACCGACCCCGATTTATAATTGCTAATATCTATTGGAGGATGGATAATTGCTTGAAATTCTACAAAATCAACAACAAATCCTATGATAGAAATCATAATACTAGCAATAGTAGCAACAACAAATACCGTACTATTTCTACGGAAAGATTCAATAAATCTGTGCAAGAAATTTTTTTGATTTGCTTGAGTGTTTTGATTGTTTGGATTTTGTGAAGTAGTCATCAGTTGCACCTAAAGTTTAAATTTGGGCGTTAGTAAATCAAGAGGTAAAAATTTAAAGGTCATCCAAAGCGATCGCTTTGAATACCCGACTAAGAATGTTACCCCTAGGAAAAAATCATCTCTTTAACCGCTAATACCAAGAGCTGAGTGTTTGTTCAGGATAAAACAACTAAAAGGCAAGACGCTCATTCTACAAAACTATTCAGGAAAAACAACGTGCAGACAGAGCAGTATAAATGCTCAAGGAAAGAGGAATTAATCCGGATAATATCATGTCCGTTTATATCGTTTGTGTAAACCTAAGGGTGAATATCTACAGGAAATGATGGTTTTTTCTTGCGAGGGTAGCCTTCTTCCCTCTTCCCTCTTTCTTCTTCCTTCTTCCTTCTTCCTTCTTCCTTACCTTTGCTATACAAGACCGATGCTACCGGACATGATATAATGTATAGAACCCCTGATCGTATCTTCATAAATTTAGCAAGGAGTCAGGAGACAGGAGACAGGAGACAGGAGACAGGAGGTAAGAGGGAAGATGTGGGGAGAAATAATACAAAAAGCAAGGAGTCAGGAGACAGGAGGTAAGAGGGAAGAGGGAAGATGTGGGGAGAAATAATACAAAAAATTCAACACACCAACACCAAGATTTTCGGTCAAAATTGATGCGCGAAAAGACTTGACCACCATAATTATATAGATCTCAAATGGGTTCTATAAGCATTATTCCAAAAATTTAAAATTCTTGGTAGGGGTTTGGTCTCCAAACTCTCTAGTAATATTGTTGGTAGTTTTACATAGTAATGGTATACAGGAATAAGAAATACCAGGAACGGGAGCAAGATGCTCCCACTACTATTCCCTATTACCTCTTTTCTATATATTTATCAACCATGCAAAAAAATCAACTCAAACAAAAACTCAAAAACGGCGAAACTGTACTCGGACTTTTTATGAATTGTGCTTACCCTGCATTCATAGAAATTTGTGGTCTAGCAGGATTTGATTTTGCAGTCATTGACCTGGAACACGGACCTCTAAATATTCTAGTCGCAGAAGACCTATGTCGTGCTGCTGACTGTGTTGGTATTGCCCCCGTTGTTAGAGTCAGCAAAAATGATGCCGCACAAATTCAACGTGCTCTTGATATTGGTAGTGCAGGTGTACAAGTTCCACAGATAGAAACAATAACCGACGCAGAAATAGTAGTGCAAAGTGCTAAATATAATCCCATTGGTTGCCGTGGTTTATCATTTGGAACTCGCGCTGGAGTTTACACTTCAGCAGGTAGTAATATTACCGATAAATTGAATGCAGAATCTTTAGTTGTAGTTCATGTAGAAGGTGCAAAAGGTATCGAAAATCTGAGAGAAATTGTTACAGTTCCTCATATTGATGTGATTTTTCTCGGGCCTTATGATTTATCTCAATCTTTAGGTATTCCTGGAGAGGTAGATGATATTCGAGTAGTGGAATTAATGCAAAAAGCAGTAGAAATTATTCGGAGTTCTGGAAAAGCTGTTGGTACTTTTACTAATAATTCAGAGACTGCAAAAAAATGGATTGATTGTGGAGTGCAGTATATTGGATTGGGTATAGATGTGAGTATTTTCTTACAAGGTTGTCAAGCTTTAGTTAAAGCAGTAAGAGGTTAATTTTGAAGAAGGAAGAAGGAAGAGGGAAGAAGGAAGAAGGAAGAGGGAAGAGGGAAAAAGTTAATCTAAGAATGTTATCAATAATTGGAGTGACTAAAAGATTTTACAGGAAATGTCCCTTTGACTAAATAGTATAAAAACGATTCATTCTGACTCCTGACTCCTGACTCCTGACTCCTAATAAATAGCCTAGCTATTTTTAGCCAACATTTATTCAATTAGTATTAGACTTGTTGGCATTGGTAATTTGAGGTATGATGTCTTGTTCGGATAAGAGAGCAAACAAAAAACTTTCTCCTTCTATTCCTCTTTATTCTTCTTTCTTTCCTCCTGACTCCTGACTCCTGACTCCTGACTCCTAAATAATTAAGATTAATATCATACACGCCCTTCATCAACGCCACATTTTTTAACAAAAATCAATGCTTTGTATAATACTTAGCAACACTTCTCATAAATCTGAGCTATACTAAAAATATAAACAATATAAAACTCAATTTTTACTCTATGAAAATAGGGAGAAATATCTATGGAAAAAGTCTTAGAATCAATTAATTTAGATTACGCTTTTATGTTTACCTACAAAAAGGTAAACTCAATTAGTATGGAAGGTTTTGAAGAGTTTTTTGCTGACCTTCCTCTCGATCCCTACATGAAAGCTAAATATCGTTATAGAAGACTTTCTCGTTTTATTATCTCAGGGGAAGAGGTAATAAAACAGCCTCATGGTTATCTTTTCCAAAGCAAAAATTATAATCCTTTAGCTGGAGATATTAAAAGGGAATATGCTGAAATAGACGACAGACTTATCGCCTTAGATAACTTTAAAAAAATGATATTAGCCTTCTGCGATTCCTGCAAAATACATCCAGAAGCAGAAATTGGAGTACATCAAATTAGAACGATTTGTTCCCCTAAGAATTCAGGTAATCCAGCACCAGAAGGTATCCACAGAGACGGAACAGATTTTATTGGCATATTTGCAGTAAATAGACATAATATTCAAGGCGGTGCAACTCATCTTTATACTGCTAGAAAAGAAAAGCCAGTATTTAGTAAAATTCTCAATCCTGGGGATTTATTATTGGTAAATGACCATGAATTTTTCCACTTTACAACTCCGATTAAACCTGTAACTGAAGAAGTAGGATATCGAGATGTATTTGTTCTGACTTCTCCAAGTTTGATTCATTGAAGAAGAGAGAAATAACGACTAAAGATAGAGATTTTTACTTTTGATAAGTTGTCTGTAGACTTGTTGCTAGATAAGAGGAAATTAAACTTATTATTTTTCAGAATTACCTTTTCCTGAATTGGAGGGGAATTAGGAAAAAATAAATCTCACTGTTTCACTCCTCCACTATTAAATTTAATACCCCACCCTTACCTGCTATACATCAATTAGAATGCAGATTTAACTCTAACTCAATAATTGCTAAAACTCCCGAATCACCTTCTTGAAAAAAAGGAGATTAATATCAAATTCATATAAAGTTGCATAGAATAATATTTGAATTAGAGTTGACTGTAAATATAGATCAACAAGACAAGTGAATAAATTTCATAATTTTGTGCAGTCTCACATATAATTGGCATAAACTAAACATTATTTTGATATAGCAATCAAAAATCTTTTGTAAAAAATCTAAGGATATATAAAAACTCTGAAACTTTTACTCCTGTTGCCTGTTCCCTATTCCCTAAATTCAAAGATATTTTTACCTACAACTGAAATAGGATTGCTGTATAATTTTTAAAGATGTAAATTTTCTGATGAAATCAAATAAAAATGGAACGATACCTACAAATATTAAAATTATTTTGGGGGACAGCGATCGCTGCTGAATTAGAATACCGCTTCAATTTTGTTATAGCAGCAATCAGCAGTTTAGGGAATTTATTAGGTAGCTTATTTGGGTTATTTTTATTTTATAGAACAGGCTATAAATTTGATGCTTGGAATTGGGAAGAAGCTTTAATTGTCTTAGCAATTTTTACTATTTTACAGGGTATATCTGCTATTTTTTTGACTTCAAATCTGAATCGCATTGTCACACAAGTACAAGAAGGTACTCTAGATTTTGTACTACTAAAACCTATCAGTAGTCAATTTTGGCTTTCTACTCGTACAATTTCTCCTTGGGGAATACCAGATGTAATTTTTGGTATTCTGTTATTGGAATATGCTGGTAGTAAATTAGGCTTAGGAATAGATAATTATTTGTTTAGTTTAGTACCCCTAGTCTGTGGGATAATTACTCTTTATAGTCTGTGGTTTATTTTGGGTTCAACAAGTATTTGGTTCGTAAAAATTTATAATGTGACAGAAGTCCTTAAAGGCTTATTAGAAGCAGGAAGATACCCAATGGGTGCCTATCCCAATGCTTATCGTTTCTTTTTTACTTTTCTAGTACCAGTTGCATTTTTAACAACAATTCCAACTGAAGCAATCTTAGGTAGAATTGGAGGAACTTGGATAATAGTTTCTTTTATTTTGGCAAGTGGGTTATTATTTGCTTCTATTGGATTTTGGCGGCTGGCCTTGCGCTACTATACAAGTGCTTCTAGTTAATAAGTAGGTGGGCAAAATTATTTGTATATTTATACTGAGATATATATACTGAGATATATTTTCTGCCCCCTCTTCTTTACTTCTAAATGTTAAATTAATCTTCCACAGGTACTTAATTTAGCAATGGAACCAAATCAACTTTTAAGTGAACTTGAGGAAAGTTTAGATTCTGAATAGTTACTACAAGAAATAGAACAACAGCAACAGCAGGAAGAACAACTTTCTGAAGAAACAAAATTTTCACAGAAACATCTGATCATCTTATTATTATCTATTCGGCGTTGCTGATTTGAGGTATGATATCTTATCCGGAGAAGAGAGCGAGCAAAAAACTTTCTCCTTCTACTCCTGTTTCTTCCCTCCTGACTCAGTCCTCCTGAATTCACCTCCTGGGAGGGGGAGGGGCGAGGGGTGGGTTGACTCCTAAAGTGATTAAGATTAATATCATACACTAATTCAGCAACACCTCTATTCTAATGATAGAAGTAAGTATAGTTGTCTATGCTCTACAAGCTAGTCAAAAAATAGTAATTGTTTCTCCTGAAGAACAAGCTCTTTTAGAACAACAAAAAGCTGAAAAAGATTTAAAAGAAGCTCAAAAACTAAATATTCAAGCTAAGAATATGGTTAAATATCAACCACTCCCTTTAGCGACTTGGGAAGAAGCAGAAGCAAAGTTACTCGAAGCAATTCAATTATTAGAATAAATTCCTGATGATACTACTTTTGAAAAAGAAGCGAGTAAACAGTTTCAAGCTTACCGCCAAGATTATAATAATCTGCGAAAAAAACTTATTGTAGAAAAAACAGCAACCTCTAAGTTAGTTACTGCTAAAAAGTTAGCTACATAAGCAAGTTTAATTGTGCAAAACCCTCCTCATCCACCGGAGGTATGGCAAGAAGCTATAAATTGACTCCAAGAAATACCTCAAGATACTTTTGTTGCTGCCGAAGCAGTAGAAAGATTAGATGTCTACCATATTTGATTTCATTATAGAAAGGTAGCACAGTCAAACTTTTTTATAGCGGTTTTCATTAACATAGAATACAGCTGTCAGATCTGTAACTGATTAAACTTAAAACATACTTATATTTTGTCTGTAGTCTACCTTTGTGAAAATCGCTATAATTATGCTACCCAATCCTATTATTGTGATCGCGCTTGGCCTAAGGTAGAAATATACACAACGGCTTCATCTACAGGAATACCTAAAACTTCATTCACATAATCGTCAAAGAAACCACCGATACCACTAACACCTAAATTAAGATAAATAGCTGCTAAATTTAGCCTTTGCCCAAGATGGCCTGCATCTGCATGGAGGTAACGGTAAACGCGATCGCCATATTTTGCTACAGCTTTTTTGAGGTCGGCGGTATGAAATAGCACAACAGCAGCATCTCTCCCTAACTCTTGACCCAAGCACAGAAAATGTAGCTCTTGTCGGAAATTTTTAAACCTAATTTGCCGTAACTCTTGAGCAACTGGAGCATAATAATAACAACCTTCTTCTAAACCATCTACTCCTGAAACAGCAATAAATGTTTCGATTAAACTTAGGTCAAAATAATCAGGGTTACGATCTAAGTCTTGATTAATATAATGATGGGGTTGATAGGTAAAATCTAATACAGCTAATAGTTCCTTTAAAGCAATTGGTTCCCCAGTATACACGCGAGTAGAGCGTCTTTTGAGAATTGTTTTTCTTAAAGCTCTTAAGTCTTTGCCCCATGAGATAGAGGGAGTGACAGTGGAGACTTTTGTACAGAATGGAAAGTTGTATTTATCTTCTGAGTATTCAGGAGTTTCTCTTGTTTTCCAGGTAGGCACTTTTGGAGAATTTGAGTTGATGTGAGCAGCTTGATGTAAATATTTTAGCAGTTCACCATCTGGAATCATAGGGTAATCTGTTTGAGTGCTAGAAGGTAAAGCACTTTCCCATTGTGAGAGATTTTGTTCAATATCTAGTAGGTCTGCCAGAGCGATAATAGCGATCGCCTGTTCTTCTTGAGTATCTAGATAAAGCATTTGATTTATTGCTTCATCGGTAAACCCACCAATTAGATGAGGTCGATAGTTGGTGAAAGCAGAAGCTAATTCAATATTACCTAGTAAATGACCTGTATCTAAAAATATTCTTCTATATGCTCGGTCTTCGTAACGCCAAGCAGAACGATAGAAAATAGTAGTTATGGCGATCGCTAATTTTGTATTTTCTAAAGCTGGATGCCAAAAACAAGCATCTTGCAATTCTGGCCAGATTCTATTATCCCAAAATCTGAGTAAGGAATGAGTTTTGGCCTGATAATTATATAGTCCGGCAGGTAATAGAGGTGTGCCACGGGAAATTAAATAAACCTCCGCAGGATACAAACCTCCAGCAGAGGGAGCAGCTCTTAAGTAATGATTTCCCATAATTGTTGCCACTTTACCAGTTAAACCATAGCTACATAAAAATAAATTAGATAGCCTTTCTCCTTCTCCTAAATCTTTTTCTTGATCAATTTGTTCTTGTAGATAGGGTTTGAGGTCAATAGTTGTCCCGACTTTATATTCTTTGAATGGTATTGGTTGTTTTTCCCAGTCTAGTTGGTTATTCTTACTTGCTATTGTTTCTGGGTCGTATTTTGTCCGTTCATGGTAGTGTTGAGCGATGGATTGTTTAACTTCTGTCATAATTCTTGTTAGGTTTTATTAGGTATAGTTATGATTTTGACATTTCTGAATAAAAATTTTACAAATCTTAAAAAAGGATTAGAATCGCAGTAATTTTTATAAGGCAATCTTAATATTAAGCTTAATAAAAAAAACCGAGTATAAATACTCATAATTTAACACATAAATAATAATTATCAACTGCTAATCAAGTAGTTATAAAAATATTAAGATGGAGAAAATGAGTGCAGAGGAATTACTGGCAAGATACGCGGAGGGTCAAAGAGAATTTTGTGATATTGATTTGAGTAATATTGAATTATTTGAGGCTGATTTAGAAGGAATTAATTTAAAAGGTTGTGATTTAACAAAAGCTTATATGCCTTATGCAAATTTGAATCAAGCTAATCTTAAAGGATGTAATTTACAAGAAGTGGAAATGGGAGATATTAAACTTTATCAAGCTAATTTATCTAATACCAATATTTCGCAGGGAAATCTATCGAGAGCTAATTTGCGTAATGCTATTCTGAGTGGTGCAAATTTGAATCGAGCCAATTTACAAGGTGCAAATTTATATAATGCAGACCTCACAGACACAGATTTAAGCCATGCAGATTTAAGAAAAGCTAATCTAGAGAAGGCAAAATTAGATAATGCTAAATTGGGATGGTGTAATTTATTTCGAGCTAAAAAAGTTGATTTATCTATGGCAGAACACAACGACACTACTATTGGACCTGATGGGTATTAAATAATTAATAATTAATAATTAGGGTTTGCTGAAAAAGTCTTATTGGGTGAGGGGAGGAGACAGGAGACAGGAGACAGGAGACAGGAGAAATGGGAATGAACTAGGAGGTAGGAGTAAGAATTGTAAGAATAATTTTTCTGCCCAACTCTGGCCTAAAATACGCTCCTTTTTGAGCGTGAAGAGCTGAAAACCAGGCACTTTTTAAAAGCACCAAAAAGGCACTTACCTTTATCTGTAAATACTTTTAGATTAGATCGGTAAGCCATAATTAATAATTAACAATTACCTCTCCTTGAAAACGGATAGGATTGACTAATAATGAAAATTTTTTCTCTCTTGGTCGATTGGATATGGTACAGGTTTCCTCACCATCCCACCCTACGGGAAGCTACGCTAACGACCGCTTGTTTCTCCTTTAAAGAAGAGGCTTTAAACCTTAATTATTCGGTAAAAATCAAAAATAAAATCAATTCTTATCCATAAATTATCAATTACTCCCCTCCTGGGAGGGGGAGGGGCGAGGGGTGGGTTTCCCCTGTTCCCTGTTCCCTGTTCCCTGTTCCCTCTTTATAGAGTGTAGAGTAGAAAATTTTACCGATATTTGATATAATAGAAGTTTTGCATAAATAATATATAGTTGCTGACAGGAGACAAAATAATGGCCAAAATGTACTACGATACCGATGCTAACCTGGACATCTTCAACAACAAAACTATTGCCATCGTTGGTTATGGTTCCCAAGGTCATGCTCACGCCCTAAATCTCAAAGATAGTGGCTTAAAAGTAATTGTAGGACTATATCCAGGTAGTAAGTCTGCCCACAAAGCAAAAGAAGCAGGTTTAGATGTTTACCCAGTAGACAAAGCTACCGAAATAGCAGACCTAATTATGATTCTTTTGCCAGACGAAGTGCAGAAAACCGTCTATAAAAACGAAATTGAGCCTAATCTCGCAGAAGGAAAAATTCTAGCTTTTGCCCACGGCTTTAATATTCATTTTGGTCAAATTCTTCCACCGCCAAACGTAGATGTGGTCATGGTTGCTCCCAAAGGGCCAGGACATTTGGTCAGACGGACTTATGAACAAGGAGAAGGAGTACCCTGTCTATTTGCCATCTTCCAAGATGCTTCTGGTCAAGCACGCGATCGCGCTATGGCTTATGCTAAAGGTATTGGTGGCACTCGTGCAGGTATTCTCGAGACCAGCTTCCGGGAAGAAACTGAAACTGACCTCTTTGGCGAACAAGTAGTTCTCTGTGGTGGTCTGAGTGGATTAATTAAAGCTGGGTTTGAAACTCTAGTAAATGCAGGTTATCAGCCAGAATTAGCTTACTTTGAATGTATGCACGAAGTTAAACTAATTGTGGATCTCGTTGTTGAAGGTGGTCTGGCAAAGATGCGGGACAGTATCTCCAATACTGCTGAATTTGGTGACTATACTCGCGGTCCTCGGATCGTTAATGACCAAACTCGTGCCGAGATGCGGAAAATCTTAAGCGAAATTCAATCTGGTCAATTTGCCCGCGAGTTTGTCATGGAAAACCAAACAGGCAAACCTGTATTTACTGCCATGCGTCGTCAAGAAGCAGAACACCCTGTTGAAGAAGTGGGTAAAGACTTGCGTGCTATGTTTAGCTGGCTCAAAAAACACGGTTAAAGAAGGAGTCAGGAGTCAGGAGTCAGAAGGGAAGAAAGAAGAGGAGGAAAAGGAGAAAGTTTTTTGTTCGCGCTCTTACCCGGACATGATATCATACCTCTTTTCACCAACGCCAATTTTTTTAGTCTTAAATGAAGAACTTCTGACTCCTAAATATAATTATACCAATGCTACCGGGTTTGATATAATATTAAATCCGGTTATGAAAAACTAATTTGTCCAAATCCTTCTAACCCTTCTGCCTTCTGCCCTCTGCCTTCTGCCTTACCTTCACAATAAATTTCTCTTCGCGCACCAAATTTAGTATTACTTGTAAACCAAAAAGCCAATGATTGCATCGAGAAGCGCTTCTGGTTCATCAACTCTGATTAAATGACCGCTATTTTCAAAGATTTTTAAATTAGCATGGGGAATAGCTTTAGCGATTTCTTCTGACAATTCTGGAGGACAAATCCAATCATGTTTTCCTGCCATGATTAAAGTGGGAGCAGTAATTTTATGTAACTGCTCAAGCACATTATAAGAACGTAAAAAACCACCAAACGCAACATTAATAGCATCGGGAGATAAAATAGTTCTGTTCCAACTTTTTCCCGATGTTTCTGGTTGATAAGTTAATGAATACATGGGCATCATTACTTGAAAATATTCTTGCAGTTGAGCTTCATTCTCAAATTGACCATCCCATAAAAATTGAGCGATCGCTTGTTGTTCTTTTGTTCCTTTTTTTGCTAAATTAACTTTTGCTAGTTCCAAAAACCTAGAACTGCCAGCAGTAGCAATAACAATTAAAGATTGAACATTTTCTGGATAACGGACTGCATAACTCAGGGCAACCATTCCTCCATAAGAAGTACCAATAATCACAATTTTTTCTAACCCTAAATATTGGCGCAATGCTTCCATATCTTCTACATTATTTTCGAGGGTATAAGTTTCTTTTGCTCCCCTCGCCGATCGCCCTTGTCCCCGGTGGTCAAAATAGACTAATTGTAATTTTTGACTCAAAGGAGAAAAGGTAGGTTTATAGGAAGTATGGTCTGCACCAGGTCCCCCATGAATTACAAAAGCAACAGGTTTTTCTCGCATCCTTTCCCCATCTGGCACTAGGGCAGCACCTTCAACATCAAAATAGATTTCCGTATCTCTGATTTTAGCTAACATCTTGTTTAAAAAAATAGAGTTTAAAATGAGATTTTTTCTGAATTATATTATTCACCAGCATACAAAAATAATAACTTGCTTGAAGAATGAGTTAGGAGTCAGAAGTCAGGAGTTAGGAGAATGGGGTCGATGGAGATTCTCACCCCACCAGCAACATCTGCACCGTGCAGACGCTGGGGTATTAAACCCATAAGGGATAAAGATAATATCAATTTGAGGGGGAGGGAACAGAATATCCTGATTATATCAAATCCCTTTAATTCGGTATAAAAAAATAGGGGTTGCACATTATGGAATGATATTGCCAAAAATTGGTTTAGATTTTGACTAAAAATAACCATTAATTAATCATTCTAGCAATTGATTAATCCACAATCCAATTCTATCAAAAATATCAAAT
>NZ_JAAHGB010000087.1:2209-22920 GCF_010672695.1 Okeania sp. SIO1H4 | reverse complement strand
TACTTAATATTTAATTATTTCTGAGCAACTAAAATTAATAAAAGTGAGTATGAGTGATCATCTGATTTAGAGGGCAACTTGAACTATTGTTCAACGCCGATGGGGGGTGTGGTGCGATCGCACCACATCCTCATCTATTCTCAATAATGGTTCTCTTTTAGTGGAAGTATTCTTCAGCTTATTCGATAAGTCCATCTCTATATATAGCTTTCAGCTACCTTGTCACCCCGTGAGGTGCCAACTATATAATAAGTATTCAACCGGATTTGATATAATTGGGTCGCGCAACCCCGCCAGGAAATGGCGTTCTGGTTTTTGGAGGCTTGCTCAAATCCCCTACTTCCCCTCCTGGATCCCCTCCTGGGAGGGGCGGGGGTGGGTTGGGTTAGGGGTGGGTTAACTTCTGAATTCTGAATTCTGACTTCTGACTTCGTTAATCTCCACTAATATGAATTACTAAGTCTCGGGTATGACTACGTTGACGATGTTCCCAAACATAAATTCCTTGCCAAGTACCTAATACTAATCTGCCATTATTAATCGGAATTTGTTCTGAAGTATGGGTTAAAACACTGCGAATATGAGCAGGCATATCATCAGGACCTTCAGCACTATGAATATAATGATAACCTTCTGGTACTAATTTTGAGATAAAGTTTTCCAAATCAACTAATACATCTGGGTCGGCATTTTCTTGAATTATTAAGCTGGCGGAAGTATGGCGTAAAAATAGATTACATAAACCTGTTTTTATCCCTGAT
This sequence comes from Okeania sp. SIO1H4, assembly GCF_010672695.1. Lineage (NCBI taxonomy): Bacteria > Bacillati > Cyanobacteriota > Cyanophyceae > Oscillatoriales > Microcoleaceae > Okeania > Okeania sp. SIO1H4. The sequence goes on along the minus strand of NZ_JAAHGB010000087.1, from coordinate 22,159 downwards.
TTTGCTACACTTTCCTGTACTTTAGGAGTAATTTTTAACAGAGACTTGCCGGAGGTATTTATTTGAAGTAATTGTTGATAGTGAGTCATTTTATTTTTGGTCGGATATATCTTGATTAAGGCTAATAGATAACTTTACTATTGATTTTTGCGTAGTTTAACCCGTAGAGGTTTTAAAAATATTGGAATAGGTTGATCGTTACTCAGTGTTATATGATTAACCACCCTAAGTTCAATATTTGCTTCTTCAAAAGCTTCTTTGATCATTATGCCTAAGACTTTCTGAATAATTAAATGTTTTCCAGGTTTAACTTGTGTAACTACTTCGATTAATATTTGATTGTCAGAAAATTCTTCTACTCCTTCTATTATTGTTGGTTCAATTATGTCTTCTGAATAATTCTCTAGAAGTTTCTTTCCAACTTTTTCTATAATTTCATTGACTTGACTCATCTTAACTTGATAAGGAATTTTCAGCATGACCACTGCATTACTGTAGCTAGAGTGATTAACTATATCTTTAACATCACGATTATGGATAATATAATTTTTATCTTCATAATTAATGCGAGTTGTTCTTAATTCTATTCCCGTAACAAAACCACTTACACCATTTATCTCTACAAAATCTCCTACTAAGTAATAATTTTCAAACAAAATAAAGAAACCTGCAACTATATCTTCAACCAGACTTTGCGCTCCCATTCCAATTGTTAAACCTAAAATACCTACACCTGCTAGAATAGGAGTCGGGTCAATTTTAATAGTATAAAGAATTGCTATACCTGTACCAAAGTAAATCAGGTATTTTGTACAACTTTGAAATAAAGGTAAAAATGTCTCTCGTCTCTGTTTAGATAAATCATCTGTATCACTCTCACGCAGTAGTACTTCTTCTAGTAAAAGTTGACCAATTTCTTGCACAACACGACTCATAAATATAATCCCAATTATTTGCAAAGATAAAAGACCATAAGGAGCTAAACTAGCAATAAAATCAACTTTTTGAACTACTAAAGTAGCTGTAGTAATATAGATTGCATATTCAAGACATCGTTTGGCAAGAGGAATTAATTTACGTAGGCGGTTGTAGATCCGCACAATATTTCTTTGATCGGAATATTTTTTGCTAACAGCATCCAAAGTTTCAATAACTGTTGTATTAGCTTTAGTAAATAGTAATCCCATAATAATAATCATATAAATCTGCAAACTTATATATAAATATTTGACAATTACTTCTGGGAATACCATAATTTGAGCTGATATAGTAACATATAACAGCCAGATAATATTATTAAAGTTACTCTTGAAAAATTCAAATAATTTTTCAATACTGGCGTCATTGGCAGTGATTTGATCGACGTTTTTTGCCCACTCTGTTAACCAAGTTATAAATTTTTTTATATATGGAATACTCCATTTAGTTAAAATTAGTATGCCCAAGATTTTTAGGACTCTAATTCCTATAACTAGCAAGTAATTAAAGGAAATATTTTTAATCAAATAAGTTTGGTATTCGATTAAATTTTTTCCTTGATAAATAAGCCATCCATTAATTCCTGCCACTAATAGACATAGTAGTAAACAACTTACAGTTAAGAATATCTGAATATTTTGGTAGATAAATTCAACCTCTTTTTTCTTGTTTTTGACTGATGGTACTTGTATTAATTGTTTATATGCTCTGCCGAAAACAAATTTAATTGCTACAAATAAACATATTATAAATACGATTTCAACTCCAGTTCCAATGATACTGTTCATATCAATTTCAATGAAGTTATTAATATTAATCTTAGGGTTCATAATTGTTTTCCTTGAATAAAATAATTGGACAGTTGAAAATAATTATTGTAAATAATCTACAACAGCTTGAGCGATCGCTTCACTACCATTTTTATCTAATTTTTCAGATTTACGGGGTGGTTGTAGGGGTTTTCTGAGAAATTCCCAATCACCATCAAAAAATTCTGTTGGAGGTAATATTTGATGATAACTATAATCTTGAATTCCTTCTAATAATAATTTCGATTCGGCAAAACCTTCTCTAACTAATGACACAATAGGTGTTTCTAACCGTAAAGCTTCAGCAAAGGTACTATACCCTGGTTTAGAAATAATCCTGCCACAAATCGGCATCAAATCTACTGGGCGAATATTTGGTAAATTTTTATCTATTTTTTCAAATTCTTTTCTGACATTTATTAGATTAGGAAGTTCAGGGATATTACTATCAAATGTAATAAATTGCCAGTCAGGAAAACGAGAAAGATTTTGATAGGGAATCTTGTCTAAACCTAAACCGCCAAAAGTAAGTAAAATAGTTTTTTCTTGGTCTGTATGAATATTAAATTTTGCTTTAATTTCCTCTGGTTGATAACGTGGAGTTCCTCCAGTCAAACCAACATCAACAATATTAGGAAAAGCGCCCATAGGTTCGTGGAGTGGGAGGCGAAATAAACGGTCACATTTACTGAAACATTCTCCTATCCAATCAGCAATTTCTAGAAATTCACCACCCCAAGGACGATAAATAAAATCCCAACCAAAATTATTCAACATCCAACCAGGAATATCGGCAGTTTGAGCAATTTTAGCAGCAAGTGGCGGAATATCTGCTAATAATAAATCTACTCGATTTTGTTTAATAAAATTTACTTCTCCAGCAATAATTGACCGTTCTTTACTCCGAATTTCTTTCAATTTTTCTAGGGTAGTTTGTTTATCCATTGTGATACTGTCTGATTGAATAACTCCCACATCAAAAGCACGGGGACGATAAATAAAATCACCAGAAATATAAGATTCTAATAACCAACGGGGAGCAGTTGTCACCATAATCAATAAAACATCTGGACACATTTTTTGCACCAGATTAGCAACTGATGATATGGGTACAGCATGACCAAATCCATGGTTAGTAATAGCAATATATAAGGTAGGTCGAGGCATGAGATTTTTTCAATTAAAGATTAATACTATAGCAATTCCCAAAAAGCGTGAGGTAAAAATTCTAGGTTTTAGGCAACAGGCAACAGGCAACAGGCAACAGGGAAGAAAGATAAAAGTACCTCACGCTTACTGAGAAACGCTATATCCTATAACAAATTTCTATAGCATTCATTAGTAATATGCTCATAAAAAGTAAAGTATTTTATTATAATTAGAGCGCTATTCAACTAAAATATTACCAGTTATGTTTTTTTTCTAAAAAAGCTAATTTTTTTGTAATATCAATTTTGAGTAAGGAGCTGTTTGTAAACAAAAGATTAAGTGGGGTTTGTGGTGGCACACTTACCATTTCTGGAATCATTGTCAGTTTGAAACATAACCCACCATGTGCTGTGGGATAGTGCTTTATGTAACACACTTCACACCCTACGCGATCTAATATTTATTTGATAAATATTCTCTAATAGGAGTAGAAAATCCAGAAAAAAACTTATTGATAGTTTCAAAAATCTCCAGTCTACATCTGGTCAGATTTATATTAAAAATTTCACAAATAAACCCAATTATCAAGCATCTATTCTTTTAGTAGAACATACTTTGATTAACCTTAATGATATTTTTTAATATATTTGAATTATCAAAATATTGAGTAATACTTCACAGTCATAAAGATAAAAATACTAATTTTAAAATGTTGTCTAATCATCCAGAAAAAATAATTTTTGACGCAGAAAATAAGCAAGATTTAGATAGTAAAACTACTACACAACTGATAGATTTATCTTGTCTAGATATCCAAATTCCAGCAATCATTAAAAGAATTGAAATAGATACTTATGGTGAAGTATTAGTCAAACGTCTTAAAGCTATGGGAGTTGTGCCAGAAAAACAAATAATGGTATTACGAAAAAGTTGCTTTTGCGGACCACTTCATATCAGAGTAGGTATCAGTACAGAATTAGCAATTAGGAGAGAAGAAGCAAAAACAATTTTTGTAAAACCGCTAATTTTATAAACGAAGGCAGAAGGCAGAAGAAACAATTCCCTTTCCTAGGTCATGCTGCGCAAATAGCATAAGTGCCTCCTGCCTTCTGCCTTTCCTGATAACTGTTTAACCGGATTTGATATGAAGTACAGATATTATAGCGCTACGCTCTAGGGAACAGGGAACAGGGAACAGGGAATAGCAAACTGTAAAAGAGTTTTAGGATTGAAAAATGTCCTAATATCAAATTGGGTTAAACAGTTATAGAATCGTTAACTCCTTCTGAGTTAACTCACCCCTCGCCCCTGCCCCTCCCCCTCCCAGGATGGGAAGTCAGGAAGACCGAGTCAGGAGGAGAGAGAATTACAAAGATGAGCGTAGTTATGACGATTGGAGAATTTTTTTATGTCCAATAAAACAGATTTGATATAACCAATTTTTGTAGCGCTATAACAATTAAATTTTCCCAGTTCAGGCATCTTGCCCGCTATATATAAATCAGGCGTTGGTGAATTATTGTATGATATTAACCTTAATTACTTAGGAGTCAGGAGAAAGAAATGTGCTTTTTGGTCAATTCAGTAAAGACAATATCTCATCTTGCCATTCAAAGAATTACTCTTAATTTACCTAAATTACTGATTTCATACCTCCAATCACCAATGCCATAAATCAAAAGGGGCAGCCATAAAATGCTACCCCAAAAAAATCGATCGGATGCCCTTTGAGACTACAGCTATCTAACGATAAAAGTTGTTGACCCTATTTACCATATTATTCTTGATAAATAAAACCGCTACATCCCAATAGCGATCGTCTGTATCTTTAATATCGCACTTAATTTTCCATTCTTCATCCTCAACAACAGGCATGATCGTCAATGCTGAAGCTTTGTGTTTTTGCTTTGCTCCGGAATTAAATCCGGCAATAACTGCAGTCCATTCTGACGCTGAATATCCAGTTTTGATTGTGGGATTACCTTTGACCTGATAAGTCCGATATTCCATAGGTTTTTGGGTAGTATCAGTTTCATCAGTCGTTGATGTGGCGTCTGTTTCACCAGTCGTTGATGTAGTAGCAGGTTGATTTACTTTCATTAGTTCGTTAATTTCCTCTTGAGATAACACTCGGTCATAAATTCGCAGATGAGCAACTTTACCCTCATAGAACCCATAACCACAACCCAATTTAATTTGAGTAATTTGACTTAATTCTTGATCTTTACCTGTAACAGTTTGCCACAGACTACCATTGAGATAGATTTTCATCTCACCGGTAGTAATATTCTTTGTAAATACCCAGTGATTCCATTTACCCTTAAAATCAGAGACTTGAGCTAATTGTTCAATTCTGTCAAAAGAAGAGGTTTTATTTCCACAATCAAAGTATACGGTACTGTCTGACCACGGTAAGTGAATATTAACTACCCTGTTATTAGTTTTATCTTCTGCTAACAAAATAGAGCTTTGTTTGGGTAGAGACTCTCCGCCATTTGCCCAAAAACTAATTGTGAGTTCATTAGTTTCGGGAATAGCGGTTGGGGGTAGTTCGATATAATCATCTACTCCATCAAAACCTATACAATCGCCAAAGTTAGGGTCAGCTATGACTTCAGCACCATAAACTTTGCCATTGAGTGTTCCATCTGAGGCATCAACTACTTCTTTTTCTTTTGCTGAGTTTTCTACTATTTCATTGAGTGGGAGATGGAGGTGTAAACCACTATTTATATCTATAGGTTTAGGAGTTTGATCCGTTGTTGATGTGCTATCGGTTTCACCAGTAGTCTCAGTCTCATCCGTTGTTGATGTGCTATCGGTTTCACCAGTAGTCTCAGTCTCATCCGTTGTTGATGTGCTATCGGTTTCACCAGTAGTCTCAGTCTCATCCGTTGTTGATGTGCTATCGGTTTCACCAGTAGTACCAGTCTCATCCGTTATTGATGTGCTGTCGGTTTCACCAGTAGTACCAGTCTCATCCGTTATTGATGTGCTGTCGGTTTCACCAGTAGTACCAGTCTCATCCGTTGTTGATGTGCTGTCGGTTTCACCAGTGGCATCAGTCTCATCAGTTGTTGGTGTAGTGTCAGTTTCACCAGTGGTCTCAGTCTCATCAGTTGTTGGTGTAGTGTCAGTTTCACCAGTGGTCTCATCAACTGTCATCAATTCGTTAATTTCTTCTGGAGATAATACTCGGTCATAAATTCGTAGATGAGCAACTTTACCATTATAAAAACCATAACCACAACCAAATTTAACCTGAGTAATTGAGCTTAGAGGATTTTCTTTACCAACACCACTTTGCCACAAACTACCATTAAGATAGATTTTCATCTCACCCGTAGCCACATTCTTGGTAAATACCCAGTATGTCCATCGATCTTTAAAGTCACTTGCCTGGGATGGTTTTTCGATACGGTCATAACTATTATCAGTAGTAGTTGTATTTCCACAATCAAAGTATACGTTACTATTTGACCAAGGTAAATGAATGTTGACTACCCTGTGATTACTTTTATCTTGTGCCAAGATAATAGAATTCTGATTAGGTAGAGACTTGCCGCCATTTGCCCAGAAACTAATTGTAATTTCACCAGTTTCGGGAATAGTTGCTGTAGGAAGTTCGATATAATCCTTCGTACCATCAAAGTTGATACAGTTGCCAAAGCGATCGTCTGCTACAACTGTTGCACCATTAACTTTACCATTGAGTTTTCCTGCTGATATATCAACAACTTCTTTTTCTTTAGCAGCATTTTCGACAATTTCATTCAATGGCAGATGCAGTTGTAAACCACGATTAATATCCATAGGTGGAGGAGTTCCATCCACTTTCATACATTCATTAATCTCTTCAGGAGATAATGCTCGGTTATACATCCGCAGATGCGACATTTTGCCATGAAAAAATCCATCTGCTGACCAGTTACTATCACCAATATAATTTTTAGTGCGATTAAGATTATTAGGTAGATGTACTAAACCACTCTGTACTTCTTCACCATTCTTGTAGATTTTGCCACTACCTGACCCATCAACGGTTACTGTTAAATAAAGCCACTGGTTCAACTCTAGCATTCCATCCACTTTAATCCTGTTTCGAGTAGCACCTTGATAAACATCGAAGACTAAATTCTGAGTAGTACTTTCATTCGCAAACAGAATGTTGTTGTTACCTGGACCTTTTCCAAAATCAATAATTCTCGACCAACTCTTGAAACTGCTATAGTGTACCCAAGCTTCGACAGTCAAACCTTGTGAATAGTCAATATTCATTTCTGGCATTTGGATATAATCATCCACACCGTCAAAATTTAGACAATTGCCAAGTTTGGAGTCTGCTACAACTATTGGTTTTCCATTGACTTTGCCATTGAGTTTTGCTGGAGAAACATCAACAACTTCTTTTTCTTTGGCTGCATTTTCCACTATCTCATCCAGTGGTAGATGCAATTGTAAACCACGATTTATATCCATAGGTGGAGGAGTTTGATCCACTTTCATGCATTCATTGATTTCTTCAGGAGATAACGCTCGGTTATACATCCGCAGATTTGACATTTTGCCCTGAAAATATCCATCTGTTGACCAGTTACTTTTACCAATATAGTTGTTAGCGCGATTGGTATTGTTGGGAAGATTGATTAACCCACTCTCTACTTCTGTACCATTCTTGTAAATTTTAGTCTTCCCCGAACCATCAACTGTTACTGCCAAATGTAGCCATTTGCTCAACTCTAGCTTTCCATTTGCTTGTACCCTGTTGGAAGTTGTTCCTTTAAAACTATCGAAACATAGATTGCTTGTTGTGGTTTCGTTAGCAAACACAATGTTGTTATTTGGAGTACCATTGCCAAAGTCAATAATTCTTGACCAATGCTTAAAGCTGTTATAGTGTATCCAAGCTTCTACAGTCAAACCTTGTGAATAGTCAATATTCATTGCTGGCATTTGGATATAATCATCCACACCGTCAAAACTTAGACAATTGCCAAGCTTGGAGTCTGCTACAATTATTGGTTTTCCATTGACTTTGCCGTTTAGCTTTGCTGCTGAAACATCAACAACTTCTTTTTCTTTAGCTGCATTTTCGACAATTTCATTCAGTGGCAGATGGAATTGTAAACCACGGTTAATATCTATAGGTGGAGGAGTTCCATCTTCTTTCATACATTCATTGATGTCTTCTGGAGATAATACTCGGTTATACATCCGCAAATGAGCCATTTGCCCCTGAAAAGCTTGGTTAGCAGCAAATCCTCCTCCCAGCTTATCTTGCTCTTGCCCTAATACCAGTGCTCCTCCAGTGGCAATTGGATTTCCTTGACTAATGACTTTAGAGTGTACTTCTTTTCCGTCTTTGTACACTTTAAATTGTCCATCGCTACTTTGCCAAGTAATTGCTACACAATGCCATTCACCATCGTTGAAAGCAACTCCCGTACTATACCACTTGTTATTAACAGTGGGTGTGATATTTTTAATGTTGTATATTTGAAACTCGTTATACCTCTGTGCGGAAGATTTTGCGTATGAGATAACTGTACCTTCTTTCTGTTGGTTGTTCGATCTAACCCAACATAATACTGTCATTGCTTCCGAGGGAAAGTTGGGCATGGGATTAATGATCACATAATCATGATTCCCATTAAAGTTTAAACAATTGCCAAAGCGTGGTTCAGCTACAACTGTTGCACCATAAACTTTACCATTGAGCTTTCCTGCTGAAATATCAACAACTTCTTTTTCCTTAGCAGCATTTTCCACTATTTCATTCAATGGCAGATGCAGTTGTAAACCACTATTTATATCCATAGGTGGAGGAGTTCCATCCACTTTCATACATTCGTTAATTTCTTCTGGTGATAATACTCGGTCATAAATCCGCAGGTTTGTCATTTTTCCGTGAAAATATCCTGTTCCTGACCAATTACTTACGCCGATATAGTTTTTGGTTCGATTAACACTATTGGGGACAGCTACCAACCCTCCCCCTACTTCTTGACCATTCTTATAAACCTTGGCATTTCCTGACTCATCAATTGTTGCTGTTAGATGAAGCCACTTACTTGCTTCGAGTATCCCTTTTACCTCAATAGCTTTTCTGGTCGAACCAACAAACACAACTAATAATCCATCATTTGTTGTAGTATGATTCCCAAAAATGATATTGTTTTTACCAGGACCGTTAGCGAAATCAATAACTCTTGATTGGTACTTGAAACTGTTATAATACACCCAAACTTCTACAGTAATACCCTTTGAATAGTCAATATTCATTTCCGGCATTTGGATATAATCATCTACCCCATCAAAACTTAAACAGTTACCAAAGTTTGAGTCGGCAACAATTGTTGCACCATGAACTTTGCCATTGAGTTTTCCTCCCGAAATATCAACTACTTCTTTTTCCTTAGCAGCATTTTCCACTATTTCATTCAATGGCAGATGCAGTTGTAAACCACTACTTATATCCATAGGTTTAGTTTCAGGCATTTTGCTAATTGGACTTGTAGAGGTAGTATTGCTAGCAACATAAATATCATGTAAATCATTAGGTATTACACCTTTAATCTTTTTTTGTTTAAAAGTAAGGGTAATAGATGTATAACGTTGGTCGCTCGGTAACTGAAACAAACCTAGACCCGTATCTGTGCCAAAAGAAGTACCTGGGTTGGGTGGAGTTGGGCAAAACTCTTGTTTACCTTGAGAGTTTTTACCAGAGATAGTTTGAGTCGCTGCATCTAGGAATACACGAGCATTATTTCCTTGGCCAAGAGTGCCACTGTTGAATAATTTCCAGTCAGTTAAATTTAGTGGACTACCATCTAGAGTTGTTGCTGTGACTTTTATGGTTGTATATCCAGCTGCAGTACCGTTGAAAAATCTTGATATGGCCAAATATGTGTCACCACAGGTAGCGCCATCAGTTGCTTTTGAGCCAGTTAGAGAAGCTTTGTAGTTACTAAAATCTAGAGTAACAGAATAATTATTTTCACGTCCTATAGTCCTGATTTGAGGCATAGTAACAGTGATACCTTTTACTTTACCTGTTAAGCTAAATTTATTCTCTATTTCCCCAGATAGGAGGCGGTCTTCTGTAATGGGGGTATCTCCATTTGGCTTTCCTTTCCAACCACGGTCATTATAGTCTATTTGATTGTAGGTTATACCTATTGTACCTCCGAGACCATCAGAGATTTGCGCTGTTTGGCCAAACCCTGGATACTTATAGTCGGTAGTATCCCAAAAGGTGAGGTTTTTAGTAGCGACTTCAGACATGATAATGCTCCTTATTTATTAATTAATCGGCAATTTCTAGCGACACTAATCATTCTCTGATTGTCTTTAAAAATATACAATCCAGATATTTTTTGGCTTCTGTCTATAAACAAGTATAAGGTAAGCATTTCCTCCGGAATGCTGCGCAAACAGCTATTAGTTGTCAGCTATCAGCAACAAGACTCTCTCCTTAAAGACAGTGCTTAAATTAATATAGACTTTAAGAGCAAGGGAGCCAACTTTTGTAGTAAGACAATTAATAAAGCTTTGATCGTCAACTAAAAGCAATAGCTGATAGCTGATGGCTGACAGCTGAATGCTTACAGTATAAGTTTTTTGATGCACAAGCTAAACATTTCTTAATAATACATTTTACCACTGATGAAATTATCCATAGAGTTAAATTTTATTAAGGATTATTGCTAAATTTTTGGTAAGGATTCAGGTCAGGCCAATTTGTTATAAAGTCCAATATTTCAACGATAATAATGGCCTACTTTAAGCTGATAAAATCAAAAACTTTCTATCATTAAATGGTTAACTATATCAAAAAAAAATAATGAAATTGATATTAATTCGTAAAGTCGATATAGGTTGTTCTTGAAACTAGCAAAATTAGGATTGGCGTTGGTAAAGCGCGTGTATGATATTAATCTTAATTACTTACCGAGAAATTGTGGGTATGCGCCTCCCCTTTTCAGGGGAAAAAAGAAAAAATTTTTCCTTTGAGTCAATCCTCTTCTTTTCAAGGAGAGGTAATAATTAATAATTAATTATTAATTATTAATTGTTGAACACCCCTAACCCCTCCCAGGAGTGGAAAGACCGAGTTAGTAGGAAAGAAAGAAGAAGAAACAGGAGTAGAAGGATAAAGTTTTTTGGTCGCGTAAAGGTCATGGACTTCTATCGCGCTCTTATCCGGACATGATATCATACCTCAAATTACCAACACCTTAGGATTAAATATATCAATATTCCTGATATTAGATTATGCAAAATATCAAACTGCTAGTTGCTGCAAGACAATACAAAAATATGCTCTGAATCTGTATTGCCTTTAATCAATAAATAAGGAATTTATTTGAGGCGATCGCTTATTTATTTATAAAGAGTAAATCTGAATTTATCAATATAGCCATTATGAACAAATAATATATTTTTATAATTAAATGGTTGACAGTTACTCAAGTCAATTCCTTGACCAAGAGTTGTACTTCTAACATAAGTTATAATACATCCTGACTCTATATAACGACCGATAATTACTGATAATACTGATAATAAAGTTGGCGTTGCATAAATGTGGGATGATTTTAATAGTTTTGTGGAATTGGCATCTTGCCCGTTCCTGATATTTTCCCGTTCCTGATATTTTCACTCCTTGGACAGAAAAATTCTTTCCCTCTACTGCCTACAGCAAAGCTGCCTATGTGTGGAGGAGATGTCTATTAGACATCTGGTAAAAATCCCAAATCAAATCAATTCTCACACATAAATTATCAATTATTTCCCCTCCCCCTCCTGGGAGGGGCGAGGGGTGGGTTCCCTACTGCCTACAGCAAAGCTGCCTACTCCCTCTATAATATTCATCCGGCCTCTCAGCAATGCCCAAAAAGGAATACAGGCACGGGAGCAAGATGCTCCCACTACTGTGCCTCGTAACAAACATTCGTACAGAAAAATTCTTTCCCTCTACTGCCTACAGCAAAGCTGCCTATGCGTGGAGGAGATTTCTATTAGTTTACACAGTAGCTATCAAACCACTATGTCTCAACAAAGGTTCAGTATTAGGTTCCCGACCTCGGAAAGTTTTAAACACCTCCATCGGATGCAAACTACCACCTAATGCTAATACTGTATCTCGAAAACGTTTACCACAAGTGGCGATCGCTACTTCATCTTCTAAACCAGCTTCTTCAAAGGCAGCAAAAGCGTCAGCACTCAATACTTCTGCCCACTTATAACTATAATAACCAGCAGCATAACCGCCAGCAAAAATATGTGCAAAAGCACATAAAAATGAATCTTCTGGCAATGGAGCTAACACAGTAGTAGTTTTAGCGATGCGGTTACGCACATCCATCACTGTTTCCTCAGCACCTGGTTGATAACGATGATGTAGCTCAATATCAACTAGCGCAAAGTGCAACTGACGTAACATCCCACTGCCACTCATATAATTTCTGGCAGCCAAAAGTTTCTGATAATAATGTTCTGGCAGAGTTTCCCCTGTTTGATAATGTTTTGCCATTCCAAATAATGTGGCGCGGTCGTAACACCAGTTTTCCATAAACTGACTGGGTAACTCCACCGCATCCCACTCTACATTATTAATACCAGCAGCTCCTGCATAGTCAACCGTTGTCAACATATGTTGTAAACCGTGTCCGAACTCATGGAAAAGAGTTTCTACCTCACGAAAAGTCATCAAACTAGGTTTACCATCTACAGGAGGTGTTTGGTTGCATTGCAAATAAGCTACTGGCAAACGCAAAGTAGTTTGACCATTTTCCATAAGCTTTGCGCGAGCAATACATTCATTCATCCATGCACCACCCCGTTTTTCTGCCGGGCGACTATAAGCATCAAGATAGAAGTAAGCGATGGGTGTATTTTTCTCATCACTAACTTGGAAATAACGCACATCTTGATGCCAGACTGGTGCTTCCCCATCAGCAGCAGTAATATTAATACCAAATATCCGTTTGACTAAAGCAAATAAACCATCAAGAACTTGGGGTAGTGGGAAATATGGTCGTAACTCTTCGGCAGTAAAAGCAAACTTTTCTTCCCGCAGTCTTTCCGCCCAAAAACTGGTATCCCAATGTTTTAGGTCATTTGCCTCTAGGGCATTTTTACTGGCAGCAAATTTTTTCAATTCTTCTAAGTCTGTAACTGCAGCATCATAACTCACACTGCGTAGCTCTTCTAATAATTTTTCCACTGCTTCAACACCAGGCGCCATTTTACTAGCGAGACTCAGTTCTGCATAACTATTAAAGCCTAAAATTTGAGTTTTTTGTTGACGTAGCTCTAAAATACGTTGAATTAAAGGATAGTTGTTTAACTCCCCACTAGAAGCACGACTAATAAAAGCTTTATACAGTTGTTCTCGTAACTCCCGTCGTTTGCTGTGCTGCATGAAGGGCGCAAAACTGGGATAGTCGAGAGTGATGCGCCATGGTCCGCTTTCTGGAGTTGCATTTTCTGCTCCAGCATCTCTGGCACCTTGAGCTGCCAAACTTAATAAACTGGGAGGTAAACCATCGACTTCTTCTTTGTTTGTCAATGTGAGACTAAAAGCTTTTGTGGCATCAAGGACGTTATTGGAAAACTTTGTAGAAAGTTCTGCTAATTCTAGTTGAATGGTGTTGAAACGTTCTCGCTGTTCCCCTTCTAAACCTACTCCAGAAAGTTCTGCATCTCTGATAGCAGCTTCAACTATGCGTTTTTGTCCTGAATCTAGATTTTGCCAACTATCACTATTGTGTAATTTTTTGAAGGCTTGATAAAGAGGTTTGCTTTGGCTGAGTTTATTAGAAAATTCTACTATTTTTGGTTGTATTTCATCATAAGCTTTTCTTAGTTCAGGGCTATTTTTTACTCCCATTAAATGCCCTACTATTCCCCAACTCCAACTTAAACGGTCTACTAATTTTTGTATGGGTTCTACTAGGTCATTCCAAGTAGGTTTAACTGTGGCTTCTAAGTTTGTTAATTCTTGCTCTAATTCTGTTAGAAGTTCTGTCATTGTAGGGACTACATCTTCTGGTTTAATCGATTCAAAAGGAGGTAATCCTTTACCATTTAATAATGCTTTATTTGTAACTGTAGCTTGAGCATTCATAAGCAGTTTTTCTTGATATCCCAATCATCTTTATTTTTGGTATTATATTATTGTAGCTTAACTGAGCAAAAAATCGGCGTTGGTGAAGCGCGTGTATGATATTAATCTTAATTATTTAGGAAGACCGAGTCAGGAGGACTGAGCCAGGAGGAAAGAAAGAAGGAAGAAAGAAGAGGAGGAAAAGGAGAAAGTTTTTTTGATCGCTAATTAGGGCTTGCTGATTAAATCTAAAAGTATTTAAAGATAAAGGTTTTAGCCTTTTTAAGTATCAAAAAGTACGAGGTTTTAGGTGGTAATGGTTCAAAAATGAGCGGATTTTGGTCAAGAGTTGGGCAGAAAAATTAAGGGACGATTCTTGCTACTATCTCCTCTATAATTCCCATTTCTCCTGACTCGGTCATCCTGACTCCTGACTCCTCCTCTTACCGAAAAATTGTGGGTATGCGCCTCCCCTTTTAAGGGGATAATAAAGAAAAATTTTCATGATTAGTCAATCCTATTCTTTTCAAGGATAGGTAATAATTAATTATTAATTATTAATTGTTGAACAAAAGACTTCCATCAGCAAACCCTAATTATCCGGACATGATACAGTATTTAATTCACTTGAATATTAATCGATGTATCAGTAATATCATGTCCGTTAGTATTGTTCGTGTAAAACAGGACTTATATAGAATCCGGTTATATAGTATATGTTTATAACTATACTTAAAGCCTTCAATCTCCCCTACTCCCCTACTCCCCCAACTATATAATAAGTGTTCAACCGGATTTGATATTACGCATAATATCATGTTCCCCCTCCGGGGGAGCTACGAATTGCGGATAATCAGTTATAATAAAATTTAAGGGATCCGGGTATCGACAGTACCAAACAAATACTTAAATTATCAATACCCCCAATACGAATATTTGTTCTTTTTCTCCAATATTTCCTCCTGACTCGGTCCTTCCCCTCCTGGGAGGGGGAGGGGCGAGGGGTGGGTTGACTCCTGAGGACTCACAACAGTCATTTATAAGTATTCAAGCGTTAGCGTAGCTCCCCCGGAGGGGGAACATGATATAAGGTACGAAAAATTAGGATTTGAGATTGCTTTCCTGTCGGTCGCAATTACGGAAATGCTTTGTATAGCGCTGTGCGCAGGCAACAGGCAACAGCGGTGCGACCCCGCGACGACGCCAGTCGCAAGGGAATGCGCACCAAGAGAGGCAACAGGCAACAGCTCCGGAAGGGGGATTGAAGAAGGAGACAGGAGACAGGAGACAGGAGACAGGAGGAAAATTACATGGGGATTCTCACCCCAAGTAATTTTGAACACCGTGTAGACGGTGGGGTATTAAACCCACAAAGAAAATGTTGAAGAAGGAGACAGGAGACAGGAGACAGGAGACAGGAGGAAAATTACATGGGGATTCTCACCCCAAGTAATTTTGAACACCGTGTAGACGGTGGGGTATTAAACCCACAAAGAAAATGATAAAAAACCTATAATATAAGATTTTAGCTATTGGACACCTCTTGTAATTTGTAAATATGCCAGCGCACATTGCTATACTGCGTAAGTCCTATAAAAGTTAGCGTGAATATCTACAAGGAAATTTAAGTTTTTTCTAGCTTTTAACCCTTCTTCCTTCTTCCCTTTTCCTTCTTCCTTCTTCCTTACCTGAAGTTGATAATATCGTCTATTAAATTCATATCGATATAAGTTTTACCTTTAGCATCTCCAGCAATGACAGTAAAAGATTTATCTGGTTCTCCTAAATGATTTAAAACTAAAGTTGCACCAGTAAAATCTTGATTTTGCGTATAATCATTAACTGTAACAATTGTTTTTAATCCTACTGTCAAAGCAGCTTTTAAACCATTATCTGAATCTTCAAATACTAGACAATTATCTGGTTGAATATTCATTTTTTCTAACACATAATAATAAATATCTGGCGCCGGTTTTTTTTGTGAAACTATGTCTCCTGCTGCAATTATTTCAAACCATGATAAACTTTCCTTGCCCAAGGTATTTTCTAATAATGCAGTTACATTTTCTAAGGTGCTAGTAGTAGCGATCGCTAACCGTATTTTCTGATTTCGTGCCTCTGCTAATAATCTTTTTACACCCAAGCGCAATGGAATAGTTCCTGTTGCTAATAACCTTTGATAATATTGAGTTTTCATGGCGTGCAGATTATAAATTAATTCCTGGAGTGGAATAGATGATTTAAACTCTGGTTGATACCGACTAATATAAAAGTTGATACGTTCTTTGCCACCCGCTACTTCCAACAATTCTCCGTATAACGAAACTGACCATTCCCAATCTAACCCTGCTGTAGCAAAAGCCTGATTAAAAGCTATTCTATGGCCATCTCGCTCTGTATTTGCCAAAGTCCCGTCAACATCAAATATTAAGGTAAACAGTTCAGTCATTTAATTAAAAGTGTGGTAATAATAAATAATGATTATCATTTTCTTTGTGGGTTTAATACCCCACCGTCAACGGGGGTGTTCAAAATTACTTGGGGTTAGAATCCCCATGTAATTTTCCTCCTGTCTCCTGTCTCCTGTCTCCTGTCTCCTGTCTCCTTCTTCAAACTTTTAAGTTGATTTTATAACCTCAACAGAAGATCCACTTCATTAGACATCTCCGATAATAGAAAATAAAATTAATTATCTCACTCTTATTCATCAATTCTTTCTCCCTGCTCCCTACTCTCTAGTGCAGAATGGCAGAAATAACTAACCAGTTACAAAATCCTAAAAGCCTTACCAATCGATACTTTTGACTTTTGACTTTTGACTTTTGACTTCCGCGTAGCGGCATTAACCTAAGCACTAATTCCAAAAGTGATAAAAGTTACTAGACGTTCTACAAGATCGTCAATTTCCTCACTAGAACTTTTTTCACTCAAGGGTTCTAATGGCTCAATTTGATTGAGAACTCGGATCAACATCGCTATCACAAGATCGAGTTTCCATTCTAATTCCGTTGGAGATTGATTCGGAAGCACTTTCTGCATTATATCTAGAAATCTTTGGTGAGTTCTACTAAATTCTGCTTCCGCTAGTCTCTGAATTGGATAGGGTTCCGTGCGACAACGGCCCATAAATTTGGCATGAATTAGACATTGCTCTGAGCTATCCTGAATTATTTGTAGTGGTGGGGTAATTACAGCTGCTAAAATTTCTGCCACTGAAGGGAGGTCTTCAGAGTCTTCCAGAATTGCCAGTTGTCGTAGTTGTTCTTCAACAATGGGTTGTGCTACTCGTTGAACTGTTGCGATAAATAATTCTTCTTTTGAACCAAAATGATAATGGACTGCAGCCAAATTCACATCTGCCTCTCGAATTATGGCCCTTAGAGAAGTTCCAGCAAAGCCTAGAGAAGCAAAAAGTTTCTCAGCAGCATTAAGAATTTGCTCTTTTGTATCAATAGTTGAATTCTTGCTCATTCAGTCGTGTCTATGATTTGCTCGACATTTTAGTCTAACACCGAGAAGTCCATTTTGACTGTATTAGCTGCTCCTGTAAATATCTATTCTACTTCTACTGCCCCCAAAACCTTAAAAGTCTCCTTTAAAACTCTTGGTGTTGCACCATTAGAGATGTCACCATCTCCCCAGATGTCTGTGTTGGCCTGCTGATTGACCATCTCATATCAAATCTGTTTAATTAGGTATAAAAACATTCTGCATCTTCACCATTACCAAATCTTGATAACTGTTTTTCCTCCTGTACGTCGCCAATCCGACAGATTCGTTTAGCATCGGTATTGTAAGCGTGAAGGTAAGGAAGGAGGAAGAGGGAAGAAGGAAGAGGGAAGAAGGCTTAAAAACTTGAAAAAACGTAAATTTCCTGTAGATATTCACCCTTGGTTTTACACAAACGCACCCCAGCGAACATGATATGAGGGCAAAAGTTCTTTCTCCTTGTAGTGGTGACATTGATGCTTTGAATATAGTTATACCAAATTCACGCAAAGGCAGTTATATCATGTCCGGATAATTAGTGATAAGAAAACTCTCTCCTTCAACTCCAGTTCTTCTTCTTTCTTCCCTCCTGACTCCTGACTCCTGACTCCTGACTCCTCCGTAGTTATTTATTTACACTGTTCAACCGGACATGATATTACATCTTAATTTGTGATTTCTTCTTAAAAGAAAAAATTATAAATTCCATAAATTCTAAAATTTCCACCTTTTTTCCTCTTTAATATTTATGTTTCTCTGTTCCCTGTTCCCAGCTCCGGTGTTCCCTGTTCCCTGTGTCCTCACGCTTTGCAATATTTTATGAAATTGGTATTACAAAAACTGTTTTTGGTTTTTCTGCCTTAAGGATAAATAAAGTTTGCTCATTGTGATGATCTAAAAAAGAGGTATGGCAGATATCCTCCACCACACCTTGTATATTGTAATTGATTTGAAGTTCGGACTATAACTAGCTAATCATGCCCAATTTCAAGCATAATTAGTGGATGCACAATTACAAACCGTTGTTGTTGTAGTCGTCTAGTATCCCGTGGATCTCATTACCAGCAGGAAGCGGCAATGCACCTTCCATACCAACATTTTGATCATAGGGACTGGGCAAACTGGAAATAGGGCTATCAATACCGCCGTTCCAGAAACCGGAGCTTGCTGCAATTGGCGGACTATCGATACCAGTCACCAGGTCTTCGAGAGCACCGTCACCCTTGCCATCACCATCTTCATCTGGTGTTAGGGTCTGAAGCCATTGAATACCATCGGTGATATCGTCCGTTGGTGCTGGGTTGCCTGCAAGGTAGTTCAACCAGGACGCATTGAGCGAACGTCCAAGGGTGTACCGCTTGTCTTGTTGCACCTTGTTTGAGGCTTTGATAATATCCAATGCTTCTTCAGTAGTGTAGAAGATCGTGTTTTCATCCTCATCAGTCTTGCCATTACGGTTGTAGTCACCGATCAGAATGCCTGTTTGATACTCTCCTGTCACGGGGTCGAGGACTTTTCCAGGTTCCTCAGAGTTGGTGTAAGGTGGATAGAAGAGGTCGCCATCGGGGAAGTCTGGTTGACCTGCTTGTGAAGGTTCGTTGCCTTCGATGCCGTCCCAGAATTTCTGCCACTTCTTGTTCTGCCAGAATCCGGGTGTGCGGACACCAGGACTTGGAATTACTGGGAGCGGTGTGACCGTCGCACTATCCTGGTCATCTTCTTCTGGTTCGTTATTATTCGGAGTCGAATCTGGGTCAAACTGGTCAGAAGCAGTGACTTGAGCAATATTCTCTATCGCTGCAGCAGAAGTAACTGTCGCTGTGATAGTTAAAGTGGAAGTTGAACCATTTTCCACAGTACCTACATCCCAAATACCAGTGACATTGTCATAACTACCTTCACTAGTAGTATCAGAAACATAGGTCAAACCAGCAGGTAAGAGGTCTTTGACATCCACATTGGTGGCATCATTGGGACCATCGTTAGTCAAGTTAATGGTGAAGGTAATGTTTTCACCCACATTGGGAGTAGTATTATCTACTTCCTTGACCACAGATAGGTCTGCTTGCTCTGGAGAAACCGTCGCGTTATCCTGGTCATCTTCTTCTGGTTCGTTATTATTCGGAGTCGAATCTGGGTCAAACTGGTCAGAAGCAGTGACTTGAGCAATATTCTCTATCGCTGCAGCAGAAGTAACTGTCGCTGTGATAGTTAAAGTGGAAGTTGAACCATTTTCCACAGTACCTACATCCCAAATACCAGTGACATTGTCATAACTACCTTCACTAGTAGTATCAGAAACATAGGTCAAACCAGCAGGTAAGAGGTCTTTGACATCCACATTGGTGGCATCATTGGGACCATCGTTAGTCAAGTTAATGGTGAAGGTAATGTTTTCACCCACATTGGGAGTAG
>NZ_JAAHGB010000087.1:0-2109 GCF_010672695.1 Okeania sp. SIO1H4 | reverse complement strand
GTAGTATCAGAAACATAGGTCAAACCAGCAGGTAAGAGGTCTTTGACATCCACATTGGTGGCATCATTGGGACCATCGTTAGTCAAGTTAATGGTGAAGGTAATGTTTTCACCCACATTGGGAGTAGCGTTATCTACTGTCTTGACCACAGATAGGTCTGCTTGCTGCTGATCAACAAAGTCGTTGCCAGTATCATTTTCACCAGGGTCAACAGTTACACCTACAATATTGTCTACAGTGGTGTTGTTATCTGCTGCATCCCCATCAGGGGTTGTATCTTGGTCGCTGACATCTTGATAATCAGGTAGGTTGGTTTGTACCACCTGGTAATCACCAGGTTCTACATCTGTGAAGGTGTAGCTACCATCTGTACCTGTCGTTGTTGTGGCTACAGGATTGCCCTGGTCATCTACCAAGGTGACAGTCACGTCTGCTAGAGGATTATCTCCTGTACCATCATTATTGGTATCTTCGGTTACTGTACCTGAGATGCTGCCATTGGGAATCTCATCCACAAAATCATTACCCGTGGAATCTACATCTCCAGGCAGCGTGACGCTAATCAGATTGTCGTTAGCTCCATCAGTATCACTAACATTGCTGTAACCAGGCAAGTTAACCTGACGAACAGTGTAATCACCCGCCTCTAAGTCATTAAACTCATAGTTGCCATCTACATCAGTAGTGGTGGTGGCAATCACCGTATCTTGGTCATCAAGCAACTCCACCGTGACGTTTGCGAGGTTGACATCACCAGTGTCATCGTTATCAGTATCCTCTGAAACATTACCGCTAATGCTGCTCAGATTTATCGGCACTTCCTCAGAATCGCTGGACGGAGGTGTCTCATTGGTGTCAACTGTGGCAGTGTTGTCGATATCCCCATCACCACCACCATTGCTATCAATGTCAGACTGCTGAACGGTATAGCTTCCTGTGTAAGTCCAAGTTTCTCCACGCTCTAAAATGCCATCAGTGTTTATAGACTCAACAGGGCCACTCAGATTTCCGGCTAAGAGGGGGTCTGTGACATTGACACCTGTTAGGTCTTGGAAACCGACATTACTAACTGCAATCTCATAATTAATGACATCGTCAACCTGGTCTACAATGCCATCGCTATCCGTGGAACCATCTGGATTGGTAACACTAACGGCTTCCTTATTAATAGCAGGATTAGCCAATGGCACGATCGCCGTTCCTAAATCTAAAGCTTCGCCATCATTGGACAACGACCGCGGTGGATCTTGTCCCCAGACAGCTGCAATGCTGACTGGATTCCCATTTGGCTGGCCATTGCCATCCGCAGAGGTATTGGAAACAATAATAGCTCCGGTCAGATCCTGGTCACCTTCAGCCCCAGAGAATAGGACAGTATCATCCACAATTCGCAGTGAATCTAAGGCATCCACAGCAACGTTATTGTCAAATGTGCCATCCCCATCGAAGTCAATAAAGATGTTGCTATCTTCAATGGGCGTTACCCAAACAACACTCCTGCTTTCTTCCCCTTGATCGTTGAGAGGCAGACCATCATCGGTCGCACCGCGTCCTAATCCCACCAGCACCTGTGAGCTTAGCTGATCGGTCGGTATTAAGGGGAAGCCCCAATCAAAAATTTGGCCACCACCGTCTGCATCTACTTGGGCTAAACCATAGAAATTGGGCGTAGCGCCACCGTTATTAGTACCATCTGTAAAGAAGCGCAGACCAGAGTAATTATCCCCAGACAAATTGATGTCACCATCAGAGTCCACTTCTATAAATCTGGAACTGTTGGCCGCAACATTGAAGTCTCCATTGGGACTATTCCCGCCCTCATAGGAAATTGTAATTTGTGAGTCATTGGGATTATAGAACCAGTAACCTGTGGAGCCAACTTCCTCAGCAACTGGGGTAATGTATTCGTTAGACCATTCATCCGCATCAACTTGGGCGTACCAACGTAATTCGTAGTTATCACCAATATCACCTGTTATATCAAATCCGGTAGCATCGGAGTAATTAAACCTGAATTTTCGGCCACCAATGGTACTGGGTTATAGCCTTGATTGCAAATTGCTGTGTTAAAAGAACTTGACAACGCTCAAACAGAATTTCTTCTAACTC
>NZ_JAAHGB010000086.1:0-23424 GCF_010672695.1 Okeania sp. SIO1H4 | reverse complement strand
GACGCGATCGCGACAGCGTCACGGAGTTCGATCGCGTAATTTATGAAAAATATAGGTCATACAGTCGCTGTAATACTATTATAGATTTGTATGTAGTATGTAAATATACCAGCGCACATTGCTATAAATATAGAACAGTACATGAATTGGTCAGATATCGGCTGAAAAGTAAACTGAAAGTACCACGACCCCTAAGCATTAAGCAAAATGTAGAAGAATTTGAAGAGTTAAAAAAAACTAGAGAAAGAAAATCTTAAAAAAAATAACAATTAAGGAAAAACAAAATTTAAGAGCTGAGAAAATTAGATATTGGTGTGAAGACGTTTGCGTAGCATTCCGTAGGAAAACAAGAATTGGCCTGAAAACTATCACTGGTAAATTATTAACAGGAATGGGTATTAAACCCATAGGGAAACACCAATGGTTGTTTAAGTATTTGTGGCTTTATGGCTTGATAGAACCTAAAACAGGAGAGAGTTTTTTCTATGAATTTAGCCCTAAACGACACAGTGTGTATGGAAAAATATTTGGAGTTATTTGCCGAAAAATATCCTGATGATTTACATATTATTCAATTAGACAATAGGCCTCTACATCAAAGTTTAAATATGTCAATTCCTGAGAACATAATTTTTTTATTTCAACCTCCTTACTCTCCAGAATTAAACCCTATCGAAAGGTTATGGTTAGAAATAAAAAGAAAATTAAAATGGGAAATATTTGATAATTTAGAGCAGCTCAGGAAAAGGTTGACATCTATAATTACAGGATTAACTTCACAGACAATAGAATCTCTAGGGGGATGGGATGTCATTTTAAAGGCTTTATTAAAGGCTGGAATTTCATCCATAATTTACTTCTAGGTTTGACATCTTAATACATAGTTTATGCCTACAGTCACCTAGTTGATATCTGGCATATATTCTTAAATTTTAGCCTTTTTTTTCGATTTTCGTAATCTACTTCCCTATTCCTTATTTTGTGACTGCAGTAATGTTCAATTGCATTTATATGACTATTTTCTAGGCATTAAAGTTCTGCAAGTTTTCCATCGCAATTTATAAATTTTTTCCTGAACAACCTGATTAATCAGCAATTGAAACCTCTCCTGACTCTATAGCAAGTATGGGTAGTTTTTATATGGTTATTTTGGTTTTTGGTAGTTAAGCGATCGCAACTACTCTGTGGCGATCGCTTAATAATTTTATACCTATTCTATTGTAACAATATTTTTTGAAATTGGTATTACATCTTTCCATCCAGGAATTGGTTCTTTCTATCACCCACCTAGCTGTGACGGGTACAAATCCTGTTTTGCCTTGTTGATTCTTTTGAGCTTTTAATGGTTTAGGCGACAGTTTCAAGGGAATATTCGTCAGAATTGCCGGAGCAACTTTTTTCAACTCCTCCATAATTTTTTGAGGATGATATCCATTTTGACAGTCAAAATAGTTAGGAATTGTCCCCCAAATCGCATCGTTAATTGATTTACTCAAACGGGTCTTTGCTAGTCCTTTTATGTTTAAGTTTTCATGGGCAATAACATCCGCTTTTGATCACAATTCATTGGCTGTTTTAAAATGAAAGTCTTTACGTTGATCGGCGACCTTTTTATGTTGTTTGGCTACAGCTAGAAGAGCTTTGAACCATCTTTTACTACCTTTCTTTTTAAGAGATCAACGTTTCTGTAGAGTTTTTAATCGCTTTTGAGATGAGCGATAGTATTGAGGAATTGGAACTGATCCTCCATGGCTTGTTACCAAGAAATCTTTTAATCCCATCTCAATGCCTAGGGTGTTTTCTGTTGTGGGTTTAACATCAGAATTAAACGTAGGAACTGATTTATCCTCCAAAGTATTATTACATAATACCCATCAGCTTTACGGCTAATCGTAGCAGATAAAGGAGTGAAAACCATCTGGTAATCGTCGATGTTGAATTAATTTTACCAGGCCAATTTTGGGTAAATTAATCTTGTTTCCTTCCAGACAATCTTGTTTGATTTGAGGATAAGTAAAACTACGATAACGACCAATTCCATTAAACCTTGGTTTGCCTAATCGCTGCCCGTTTTTATCTGCTTTAAACCACCTATCAAAAGCTAGTTTTACCCGTTTAATGCAATCCTGGCATACCTGAGAATGAATTAATTTGTACTCAGGAAATTTATCTTTGGTATGGACCAAATCCTAATTCTTACGAGTAATAATCTGGGTGATCTCTCAACTGAGGAATTGGCATTATTAACGGAGATGAATTGGCGGGTCAGCTAACAATCTCTCCAGTGGCCTCATTGACATCCAGATGTAACTTACGCCGTTAGCTCGTGCGATGCTGTTAATCCGTTGTTACCCATTAAGTCGGTTTGAAAGTGAGAGTGCGTGTTTAGGTTTTGGCAGTGAGGAAAGGTCATCAGCAGACAAGGTCATCAAGGGACATAGAACGCTTTAGCGCTGCTAGATCATCATTAGGCACGAAGGAACTACATCTATGGTGTCTGACCGTGGTCGATGGAAAAAGACTAACGTCTAGAGTAGGCTTGGAGATAGTGGCCAAGTTTGAGCATTACAAACAGTAACTTCAAAAAGACTCGACCAAGGGTAAAAAGTTTATTAACCTAGTCAGGTCTCGAACTGTGGCCCTTATGCTCCGGCGACTATTTCAGGACTTGAAGAAAAACTGTATAGATTGAACTAAATTAGCTTTTGACTTTGTAGAGTAAAAAAATATCATGTCTGGTATTACCTAGTCATACTCCTGGAACAATAGGCAGAAAAATAAAATAAATCAAATATTACATTCAAGATAGTTGCACTATTGCGTAAGAGGTGCTAACCTTCTTGGTAAAAAAAGGTAACTATGTCTACTGTATCTAATTATTCAGAAATACTTTGAGTCTACTGATAGTTCTAGTGAAGTTTAGACATATTTATCTAATATCTAAATTGTTGTTACACTCAAGGGCGATACTTAACTTGTCTTTTTTCAGGATAAGTTTTGTGTAAAAACTACTAGGAATAATTTTATGGAGAAAAATATTCTATTTGTTTATGCCATATTTTAGAGCATTGAAGCCCTTAATTCTCTAATGCTAAATAATTTTAGATATCTATCTCCAGATTAAACCAGATTAAACTTAGCTAACACTAAGACTTCTGTTAAGAAAATAAATTGGAACAATCAATAGTAAAATCTACTCTAAACAGTAGGGTTGTTCATTGGTTATAAAAAGGTGTGAGGAGAGCAAAATGACAAAAATTACCCTGAATGTTCTAAAACAGACTTCTGGTGTATTCAGTATCGCCACTTTACTAATAGCTAATTCTGCTTTAGCAAATCAGGTTTCTGTAGAACAACTGGCTAATGCTCAAGATGTTAATACAAATACAACTAACTATTCAACTACTTCATCTGAACTGCCCACAGAATCACAAGGTGATACCTCCTCAGAAGAAGTAGAAATACCAGGAGATACTAGATTACAAAATCTAAAAGATCCTTCCCTGAAGATTCCTGGAGCAGAGTTAGAACAAGTAGATCCCATGGGACAAGTAACATCTGTGACTCAATTATCAGATGTCCAACCCACTGATTGGGCTTTTCAAGCTTTGCAATCTTTAGTAGAACGTTATGGTTGTATTGCTGGTTATCCAGATGGTACTTACAAAGGTAATCGGGCGATGACCCGTTATGAGTTTGCTGCTGGTCTAAATGCTTGTTTGGATCGAATTACAGAATTAGTCGCAGCAGCAACAGCAGATTTAGTGACTCGTGATGATTTGGCAGTATTACAGAGACTGCAAGAAGAGTTTGCTACAGAATTAGCTGAGTTGCGTGGCCGTGTTGATGCTCTGGAAGCTAGAACGGAGGAGCTGGAAGCCAATCAATTCTCAACAACTACCAAACTGGGTGGTGAAATTTTATTTTGGTTGAGTGATACCTTTGGAGAAAAAGCTGGGGGACGTGGACTACCACGGAGTGACGAGGATCGAACAGAGGCGACTCTTTCTTATCGGGTTCGTTTAATTTTTGATACCAGTTTTACAGGTAAAGATCGCTTGAGAACTCGTTTACAAGCTCGTAACGTTCCTAACTATAGCGCTCGAGATTTGACAAATAGTTTGATGACTCGTCTATCTACAGATGACGATCTAGATGATGATGTGACTCTCAATAAACTGGCCTATCGTTTTCCTTTACTCAACAATAAAGCACAAATAGAGATAGCTGCTAATGGCTATGGTATTGATGACTTTGTGGCACCTATTAATCCTTTTCAAAGTAGTGGTGCTGGTTCTTTTTCTAGGTTTGGACGCTTCACCCCTACTTTCTATCGTGCTCCTTCTGATGCGGGTATGAAATTTGCCTATGCTTTCAGTGATGCGATTGAGATGACTATAGGTTATGCTGTACCAGATTCGGAAGACCCTCAAGAAGGTAGAGGTCTTTTTAATGGTGGGTTTAGTGGATTTGGCCAGGTTACAATTGAGCCAAATGATAAAATATCTTTTCAACTAGGTTATTTGCGTGCATATCATCCGAAAGGAGATTTGAACTTAACCGGAAGTACTGGTAGTTTTCTGGCCAGAGATCCTTTTAATGACAGAAGAAGTACAGCAGACAACCTCAACTTTGAAGCTCAATGGAAAGTTAAGGATTGGTTTCAAATAGGTGGTTGGGCTGGTGCCTCATTTGCTCGTCCTGAAGATGATAGTGATGATGATGATATCACTATCATCACTGGCGCTTTGACCTTAGCTTTTCCAGATCTATTCAGGGACGGTAGTTTAGGAGGTATCATTGTTGGTGTACCACCAATTATTACTGATGGTGGTGATGATGATGATTTAAAAGACCCAGATACATCTATACACATTGAAGTATTCTATCGCTTCCAAATGAACGACAATATTGCGATTACTCCTGGTTTGTTTGTGATTACTAATCCTAATCACATTGAGGATAATGAAACTCTCTGGGTAGGAACTATCAGGACTCAATTTAGGTTTTAGAATATTACTAAAACCTGAATTGACTAAGCAAAACAAAGAAAGTAGGGTAAATAAGAAATCATCTTTTTTTCCTACTTTTGCTTTTTGTGTTAGTTCAGTCTGTAGAGTAAAATTTTTCTAGTTATAGCAGTCGAAGCAAAGGGCGCGGACATATCAAAAGCTTAACACTCAGACAACGCAAGGTTTTTCCTTCTTCCTTCTTCCTTCTTCCTTCTTTCTCCTGCTATAATATTATTTCTGGTTGAACACTTACTAAATAAACGGAAACAGGAAACAGGGAAGATAAATCAACCAAAGAAGAAAAGAGAAAGTTTTTATCTATTTTAACAGGTTCGTTTAAGACTCCCAATCTTAGAGGGAAGCAGTTCCGACCCAGGAAGTTAAGTGATTAAATCAGCGGACAGAATATTATGGTATTCGCCAGACCTTAATAGTTTGATCTGCACTTCCACTAACTAAGGTTTTACCATCAGGAGTAATAGCAAGAGAACTTATTGATTCAGAATGACCAATCAATGTTTGTAATTTCTCCTCTGTAATTAGATCCCAAATAGTAATATTTTCACCGGCAGCTACTATTTTTTGCTGATCAGGAGTGAAAACAATAGATTTGACTGCAGCTATATTTGGTTTAATTACACTTTCTTTTTCCCCTGTGTTTAAATTCCATAGTATAATAGTTCCATCTTCACTTCCACTAGCTAAAGTTTGATTATCTGGACTGATAACGACCGTACTAACTGCCTTGGTATGTCCCTCTAGAGTTTGTCTACGAATACCCGTACTAACGTTCCACAGTCTAATGGTTCCGTCATTACTACCACTAACTAAAATAGTCCCATCTCGGCTAAAAGCTAAAGTATTTACTTCATGTTCTTGATCTGGTATCCAGGTAAGCATTCGACTACTTGTTTGGATATTCCACAATTTCATTAATCGATCACTACCAACACTTGCTAATGTCTGTCCATCAGGACTAATGGCCACTGCCTTTGCTTGGCCTTGATGAGCCAGAATTGTATCTATTAATTTACCTACTCCTAGATCCCAAAATTTGATAGTTTGATCGGCACTACCACTTACTAATATTTGACCACTAGGACTAATTGCTAGAGTAGTTACTTGAGCTGTATGAGCATCTGCAATGTTATTTTTTAATTCCTCAGTCTTGAGGTTCCAAATTTTAATTGTATTAGAGCTACTTGTAGCAAGAATTTGACCATCTGGTGTCAGAGCGATCGCATTTACTGGTCCTAAATAACCATTTAAGGTAGTCTGCAAAAATCGACTACTATTCAACCCTCGTAACAATAGGATTGGATCTGCAGGAAAAATTCTATAGCGCCAAAAGCCATAAAATTGAGAGGTTGCTACTGCCAATAGCAACATTGTTAACCCGATTATCAGATTATTTTTTAATTTAATGTTTGACTGATTACGGGATATTTTTGTCTTGAATTTTGTTCTAGATAAACTTCTTGTTTGAGTTTGGTCTGTTGGCAATTTAGTGTTTTCTTGGCCTCGTTTAGTCTGCTTAGAAGGGGAAGGCATTCGATAATTTTCTTTACCAGAACTATCTCCGGTATCAATTTCTGCTAGGCACTGCAAAATCATGGCTGGAGTTTGAGGTCTATTTCCTGGGAAAGGAGCCATCAAATAATCAACTATATCTGCCAACCTCTTTGATATGTGAGGAGCATATTTTCGCCATTGCAATTTTCCCGAACGAGGATTTTCTGGAAAGGCCGTGGGGGGTTTACCTGTTAATAAATAGACAAAAGTCCGCCCTAGAGCAAAAAAATCTGATTGAGGAACAGCTTTGCCATTTGTTTGCTCTGGGGCAGTATATCCTGGTGAGACAATACCTGTAACATTTTCCCCCTGACCTACTTTGACTAAGTAAGTTTCAGATACCTCTCTGACAGTACCAAAATCTATTAACACCAATTGGCCATTTAGTCTACGCATGATGTTGTGGGGCTTAATATCTCTATGGAAATAATTTTGCTGATGAACTTTTTCCAATATTTCCGATAATTGTGTCAGCCAATCTACTGCTTGAGCTTGATTTATTGGTCTATGGCGACGACTTTTCATCCAATCCTGTAAATTTGCACCACCAATAAATTCCATTACGAGGCAGTGTATAGATTCATCACTATTTTCTGGGAAAAATGTAAAATAACCATCTTTTTCTATCTTCGGAATCCCAGGGTTTCGTAAACTGATTAGTACTTGTGCTTCCTGCTGAAACAGAGATACAGCTTTTGGATGACTTTTCAGTAATACTTTTAGAACTTTTTTTACACCTTGATCATCTACTAAATAAGTTTTCCCAAAACCTCCCCCCCCAAGGGGCTTAATCACGCGATACCGATTTTGCAGCAACAATTGTGAGCCACATTGACAACAAATGCGTTTACCAGCATTTAATGGGTCAGACGGATTGGGGCAGTTGGGATTAAGGCAGTAACTCACAGAAGCCAGATACCCAGATTTGTATAGCTTTGGTTTACTACACTATAGCTCGAAGTTGTCTTCTTTAAAACTTTTGGCAAAATATTGTTCATTATTTGCTGATTTTTTGACTTGAATATCTTTAAATATTTCTATAAATAATCAAAATAATCAATTTTTATAGTTTTAAGTTCCAACCAGCGACTGCCATACACCCCCATCCAATAATCAAGGCAATTCCACCTATGGGCGTAATAGCTCCTAACCATTTAATTCCTGTCAGACTTAAAGCATATAAGCTCCCAGAAAAAATTGCTATCCCAATAATAAAAGCATAGCCAGCCGCCACCATTAATCCTTGAGGTAACTCTTCAATAGTTAATAAAAAAGCCACCATTAACAAAGCTAAGGAATGGTACATTTGTAAACGAGCACCTGTCTGAAAAATGTCTAGAAAGTATTGACTAAACTTTTCTTTCAAAGCATGAGAAGCAAAAGAACCAGCGACTACAGACAAACCTCCTAGAATAGATGCTATTACTAAAAAAATTCTAGTCATTAATTTTTTACTCCTGTGTCATTTTAACGAAATCATAAGTCAGAAGTTGTTTTTGTAAAGGGGATTTGAGCAAGCCTCTAAAAACATTTCGCCTTAAAAGGCGGGGTGGCGCGACCCAATTATTTTGATCACATTAACCCTAATTTTTATCTATTTTTATCTTCACTACTTTTCTCAAAATATTTATAATATTCCTAATATAGTTGTTATTTAATATTAAGCAGTTGAGCATTTAAGCTATATAACTTATTTGTCACAGTCAATGGAGAATATCAAATCTAAATAACTCTTAGGTTAATTCAAATTTTAGTTATAAATGTAGTTATACTATATTTATTTTTAGTACATTAAGTACCAATTTCAATCTTCTTTAACAATTATTGAAATTACTAACGAGTAGCTTCCAGTAAACGAGAGTAGTAGAAGCTAGTGCTGTTCATTGCTTGTCTTTGGATAGAAAAACCATTACTTTCTATAATTTTGATAATATCAGCTTCACGATGCTGATAAGCGCGAGTAGTTTTACTTGGTCCAGGAAATAACTCACCTACTTTTTTCAATAAACTTAAAGCTAAAGTTTTTGGTGCAAAGCTAATAATAAGTCTAGATTCTGCTAAAGAAATCAAATGATTAATCATATCTGCAACTTTTTCTTGAGGATAATGTATCAGCACATCCAAACAAATAACTGTATGATATTTACCACTTAAAGTTTCTAAATCTTGAGCAACAAAATTAACGTTACCCATACTAATTAAACTAGACTTAGCACGTTGATATGCTTCGGCGATCATCTTTTCTGATATGTCACTACCATAGATAACTGCTCCAGCTTTTGCCAAGGGAATACTCAAACTACCAACTCCACAACCTGCATCGCAAATTGATAAACCGGATAAATTCCCATCTTCTTGTAGCCAACTGAGAACGTTATCAACGGTTTGTTGATGTCCTTTTCTAATATCTAATTGTACTTTATTTACTTGGCCTTCTCCATAAATTCTTTGCCACCGCTCAAAACCAGTGGAATTGAAATATTCCCGAACAATTATTTTGTCGTCTGTCCTACTTTTCATGTCCACCTAATGCTAAAATACTTCTCAACTAAATTTACAAAAGTTTGTAAACTATCCTAGTCTAAACAAAATAGTCAAGCCAATTTTTAGTTTATCAAACGTACTTTTCCAGAATCATGGGGGTAATAATTGACAAAAGTCATAAGAAACTAGACATTACGAATGGAAAGGATAGTTTAAACTCAACTTGATTATTATGACCTATCTTCAGGGCAAAAAATTGTCACCATGATAAACTCTCAAAAATTTTGCTTGATCGGCTCCTCAATTTTAACATACCTGTCATTTTTATCTTGACATAGTGGAACCTATACCAGTAATAAGATTTTTGCTAAAAACCATAAATATTTTGAGAGTTAAAAATGAAAAATTAAGTTTTTCAAACACATTTTACTTTAACAAATAAGTCTGTTAAAAATAGTGGGATAGGTTTCACTAATAACATTAATTCATAGGATTTTATATTGGGAATAAATTGAAAAAAATTAAAGTATTAAAGTTACTATATCAGATGAACAATAGCATAACTAATTTTTTGAAATTTAGGACTGATACCTATAATTAATTGACTTGATTTTGCCAAGTTTACCACCTTTGATTTAATCTAAATATATTATAATTGTCGGAATATCTCCCAATATCCATGGAAAATAAACTTGATGAAAACAAAAAAATAAAAGGAATAAACCCATTAATTATCCAGGGATAAAAAAAGCTAAAAAATGTGAACAAATGAAAGATAAAAAAAATATGATTTAGACCTTTTTTTGAGTCAATTTACTAACTTTTCATATCATGTTCGTTGTTATCATTTGTGTAAACCCAAGCTTGAATGTCTACAGGAAATTTAAGTAAAATTTTTCAAGCTTTTCAGCCTTCTTCCCTATCTCCTAGTTGAGTGGCAAGATGCCCCGCCTCAGCTTTCTTCCTTACCGAAAAATTGTGGGTATGCGCCTCCCTTTTTAAAGGGATAAAAAGCGGTCGATCTTCGGAGCTTCCCGTAGGGTGGGATGGCGTACTTCGGAACGGGTCTGCAAGAACGGGTCTCCTCGCTGGCCGACCATTGAACAAGAAAAAAGAGACTATTCCTTATTTCAAGCCTCCTTATTGCAGAGGTACTGATAAATAGATAACTGATAACTAAAATGACCCTTACCTTACAATACTGATGCTACCAGACTGAGATAAATTAGGTATGACTAAAAATGACGTAGCATGGAAAAAGTTATTTGAAAAATATCAAATCTTAGAAGAGGTAAATAAAAATGGCTTATTCAAAATAGAAGCATCTCAAATTAATCAGGAACGAGAAAGCAGACTCATGGCAAAATTTGACCATGTTGTTAACTTACCAGAAATATTTAAAGAGAATTGTCTATCTATTTTACCAATTTCTCGTTCTCAATATATTATTGGTCACTTTAATATACACTTACCAGTCAAATATAACTCCAAATTTGAAAGTATTCCTTGGCAGTTTCCCAGAGAAATAGAAACGATAGATTACACTAATTTATATTCTGAAAGTTCGGCATTACTTTGTGTATTTAACATAGGTATCATTGATGATTTAGTTAACTCAAAAACTAAATTTACCGTTTCTGGCAGAATGTCTACTGGAACTTTTGATTTTTACATTAAAAATTCTATTAATAATCAATCATATTCAATTAATGTTGCTAACTCTCAGTGTGAAATAGATGCAGGTTTTGAAACTGACGATCGTTTGATTTTAATCGAAGCTAAAAACTATAAGGTTGAGGATTTTTTAATTAGACAACTCTATTATCCATATAGATTGTGGTCAAAAAAAATCAGTAAGAGAGTTGTACCAGTATTAATGACTTACTCTAACGACATTTTCAGTTTTTTTATTTATGAATTTGTAGATATATCAGACTATAATTCTATCACCTTGGTAGAAAATAAAAATTATGTAATTGCTTCAGAGAAAATACAAATAAGCGACATAGAATTCCTATTAGATCAGATCAAAATAATTCCTGAACCGCCAAAGATTCCATTTCCACAAGCCAATAAATTTGAAAGATTAATAGACTTAATTTCACTACTATTAGAAAATGATTTAACTTCAGATGAAATTACAGAAAATTATCAATTTGATGAGAGACAAACTTATTATTATACAAGCGCAGGAAAATATTTAGAGCTAATAACAAAACAGGAAAAAACTTTTACACTAACAAACCAAGCCAAAGATATTTTTTGTCAACGACATAAACTTAAATATTTAAAGCTCATCGAAAAAATATTGGAACACGAAGTATTTAATCAAGCTTTTAAACTATCCTTAGAAATTGCCCATATTCCCTCAAAAAAACAAATAATCCAACTTTTGTCTGAAAATCATCTAAAAATAGGAGATAAAACTAGAGAAAGACGAGCTTCTACTGTAAAAAGCTGGATAGATTGGATATGGTCACAAATTGACTAATTAGGGCTTGCTGATTAAATCTAAAAGTCTTTACAGATAAAGGTTTTAGTCTTTTTTTTGCCTTTAAAAAGTACCTGGTTTTCAGCTCTTCACGCTCAAAAAGGAGCGTATTTTAGGCGCATAGTTGGGCAGAAAAATCAAGGGACAAAACTTAGCTCCTACTTCCTCGCTCCCGACCCTTTTCTCCTGTCTTCCCCTCCCAGGAGGGGAGGGGTTAGGGGTGGGTTGTCTCCTACCCTCACCCATAAGACTTTTTCAGCAAACCCTAATTAGATATTAAACTAATATTGTACATAGCAAGGAACGAGTTGGTTAGGGCATAGATTGATGATCAATCTTAGACAGAGAGAGAAATTATTTTCCCACTGTTACCTGTTCCCTGCTCCCTGTTCCCTGCTATAGAGTTAAAATTTTATCAAACAAAACAATGCAAGATTTCTTCAACAATGTCTCTCGCTACCCACGATACTTTATTACTATTACCCTCGGAATATTCTTTTTTCTATTCGATCAACTTAAGCCACTATTAAATAAACCTGTTACGGCGATCGCTCTGATCGGTCTAATCATCGGGACATTTGTTTTTCTAGTCTTAACTCTACAAGCTATGTTAGGTATAAATCCAACCTAAGAAATAGTAAATTTATGTCTTTCTTAAACTTCTACACTACTAATCTGCTAAAATTGCTGCATTTTTTATAGCATTTACTAAGGGAAATAAATAGACCCCCTGCAAAATTGACAGTCAAATAAATTCCTATCCACAAATCCTCAATTTATTTGGCTTTTGACTTTTAACTTTTGACTTACTTAATAGAAGAAGTCTAATGAGTGGTCACCTAATGGTTTGCACGATAGATTGGAAGATAGAGTGAGTGGATAAATTCAGATGACTTCTTTTGAGGACATTTATCAATTTTTTCAAAGTCCCCCTCCGGTCTATCTAAACAAAGAATTAGCAGTGTGCTATATCCTATCTGTGTTGTTACAAAGAGACTCTTACGGAACTGAGCTTATTGGCCAATTAGAAAGGGACTACCCTATTTATCGACTTTCTGACACAGTATTATACGGCGCTCTGAAATTTCTTGAGGATCAAAGCACAATTATTGGCTATTGGAAAAAAGTAGAAGGAAGAGGGCGTCCACGGAGAATGTATCAAGTTATCCCTCAATGGCGTTCTCAAGCTACAGATTTAGCCCAACTATGGTACGAATATACTAATAATGGTCATATTCGGCCTCAAATTCAACCATCAACTATGTAAATAGATTAGGCAGGTGAGGACAATTTTGATGCTGATTTTGGCTAAGACTCCCATTGAGAATATTTTTGTGCCAATTTTTCAGCTATAAAATCTAAATAGAAGTATAAATCCTAGCTGATATTTGTCACAAAGCAGCTAGTCTTTTTTTTTGTTGTAAACTTATGTAAAAGAGAACACATAAAAAAACCATTCAAATTTAAAATTGTATGAATAATACAGCTTTAGTATCGTCATTTGTACTGACGCTTCTATCTAGCATTGGTCTAGTTTTTTTTATCAAAGCATCAGTAAAAAATAGGACTAAGAACCTCAAACTGATAGCCGATCGGGAAGCTGATTCACTTTTACAGCAGCTAAAAGAATATTTTAGCTATCGGGCCTACCGAATTGTTAGTGCTAATGCAGCTGAGAATCAACTAATATTTGAAGGAGTAGTTCGACCGAGTTTGTTTTTGGCATTTTTCTTGACCCTATTAGCTGCAATAGGTTGTTTATGTTTTGGCTTGGCTTTATCAATGTTAGTTCCTGAATATGGCCAATACTATCTATGGCTAGTGCTAGCATCTCCTTTAGCAGGTATTTTTTATTGGCAAAAGTCTAAACGACCAGAACAAGTGTCTCTAAAGTTAGAAGGAATATTGACTGAGGATTCTGGGGTCAAAAGTTTAATTTCTGTCACAGCTCATAGAGACGAATTAACAGCTTTACAAACAGCTATAAACTTGAAACCATACCAATAATCAAGTTATAAGTATAAACAGTTATTAAGATAAATTATTTTGATCAGCTACCAATAGTATTGCTATAGGATTTCGGTCATTGTCAAGGTTGTCGCAATCCATTTGGTCAACTGATCGAGTGATTAACTAAGATGAGTAGCTGTAGTGTATACCAGATCGTCAAAAAGAAAGCAAGTATATTGTGGGGATGATTTGAACAAAGGTCAATCAAATATGTTGGTTTAACCTAGTTAAAAATCAGTAAAACAATAATTTCCCGCTCAAACCAAAAGTTATAACGGGAGAGATTCAAAAAAAAACTTAGGATTTAAGTCCATTGGCAGATGGAAGCTTTAAATCCTAGTTAATTGAGCACATAAGGCTATAAAATCTGTGACCAAATACTACTAAATTAAATGAGCTGGGAGTACGAGTTCAGTATTACCCACTCACCTACTAAATATTTCAGTAGAAGTTAATATTTGTTGGTGGTCATCAAAAATCAAGGACATTCTTGATTTGCCCGTAAAAAACATTAAATTAATGATGTCCTTACACTTTAATTATATTTGGAGTAGAACTAAATATTTGCTTTTTGTCAGGTGTCTTAGCTTCAGTCAAAACCTTTAAACTAGGAAACAAGAAGTGATTTTCTTCAACGTACTGAGCTCCAAATAAACCTTTTTCAGCCCAAAAGTATCGATCCGTAGTATGCTCATTCCTTCTAACTAAAAGTACAGCAGGGGGAACAATACCTTGGGCATGAATAAATTTACGGGCTGCAGTGACTGGTTTATCTTCACCACTTTCAATACTATACTGAGCCACTTGCTCAAGAATCCTGCGTCCTTCTTGTCTACGACGACTTTTGCGCTTACGTCTTCTAGCCAATTTCCTTACCTCCTGTGTTAGCCGATGGGTGTAGTTATGGCTACCAAATTTGATAAGATTATATAAATTTTAGTTGAAAAACTCAAGTGTTTTTAATATTTTGATACAAAATATACACTTTGATGAAGATAGCTTATAAAATTCTGAGATATTTAGAGTCCCAAAAAAGTCCATATCTAGTGGAAAGTCCCACAAATAGCTCCAATGCTAATGCCAACCAGTACAGAATTTATTAGACTTTGCAGATCACAAATAGCCCTTGTATCTAGTTGGGGTGCATGTTTAAGTATAGTTTACTTGACAGAAAAATTAGTAGAAGGAGATGAAGCTAAACTAATTCCCATTATTGCATACCCAGAAAAGTTTGAGAATGGGGAAGCTACTTCAGTTTTCAAAACAACCTCAGAAATACAAATATTAGGCGATCTTCCGAAACTATCAGCAACAACCTTAACTACAGGGACAAATACTTGGCTCTTAGAACCAAGCACTGGCACAACAGAGTCAGATCCTAAATGGCCAGAAAGTCATCCTTGGCAACAACGTCAAATTGTTTTACCTTTAATCCATGATGGAGTAGTAATAGGATTACTGGTAACAGTAAGAGAAGGTAGGCCATGGAATCAAGGTGAAAAAAATCAAATTCAACAAGTAGCCCATACTATTGCCATAGCTTGTATATTAGATCAACGTTCTCAATGGTTAAAGGAACAATTTCAGCAACAGCAAAAGCTACAAGCCCAGCAGTATGATATAATACACGACATATTGCATCAGTTGAAAAGTCCATTAACTGCACTACGAACTTTTGGTAAGTTATTGCTGAAAAGATTGTTGCCAGAAGATAAAAGCAGGAATATTGCTAATAGTATTTTACGGGAAGGCGATCGCCTCAGAGAGTTGATAGAACAAATTGATGACACTGTCGAGGTTGGGGAAGAAATTTTGAGTATTTCTGGGCAAAGCGAGTATCCTCAAACTACAACTAAAAATGACAATGTAATAGATTATTATACAGAAGCTAATAAAGAATTCAAATCATTACCACTTTTGCCAGAGTCTAATTTCTTAGAGTCAGTTTCAGTAGAAGATATTTTGGAACCTTTATTAGTTTCTGCAAAAGCAATTGCCGATGAACGTCATATAGATTTAGAAGTCGATTTTCCTGAGAATTTACCTATAGTCCAAGCTAATAATAAAGCTTTGCGAGAAGTTTTAAGTAATATTATTGATAATGCTTTGAAGTATACTCCTGCAGGGGGAAATATTTATATTAAGTTGACAACTTCAGCTCCACAAACAGATGATTATCAATCAGTCAAACATGAAATAGAAGGAATGCTAGCAATAGCTATTAGCGATACAGGTTATGGTATTCCAGCACAAGATTTAGAACATTTATTTGAACGAAACTATCGGGGTGAAAAAGCTAAAACGGACATTCCAGGCACAGGATTAGGATTAGCGATCGCTCTTGATTTAATACATATAATGAAAGGCAAAATTCAAGTATATTCTCCTGTAGTTCCTCAGTGGTTGTCCCATGATTTACAACAGCAAAATGCCATAATTAATAGTGGCACTACAGTGGTTTTATGGTTACAAGTACTAAATTAAGAGTAGTCTTTTCAGCTATAGCTATATATAGTAATTTTACTGTTGGTTTAACTTGAATATTAAACATTACCTATTTATTGCTCTCTTCACAATGAATAAAATAGGGCTATTGTAATAACCCAGTTGCATTTGAGGAAAAAAGTTTTATCATACAAGAGTACAAACACACTCTGAACTTTTACAAAGAGAATTAAAAACCTTTGTAAGTGAGTTTAGCTTTCCTACAATCCACTCCTTAGTCGGAGCGTAGGAAATATCTAGGGAGTTAGTACATCAGGAGCATCTAAAAGTTTAACCTCTTGCTTGATTCTTCAGCCAAAATTTTACCTTGATTAGGTGGGGAAGGAAAATTTATGCTGTTGAAATATACAGGGATATAATTATCCCAAAAACTGGCAAGAGGTTTTTTTAATTTTTATGTTTTGTATGAAATATATTTCATACTTACTAATTTCATAGATTTTTATAAAAATGAATAATTTGCAAGAAGTATATCCGGAAGCTGTAATTTGTATCGTAGATAATAATGATAGTAACCTCAAGTTATTATCTAGGTTATTGAAAGACAATAACTATGAGTTTATAGTAGCTAATAGAAGAGAAAAATTTTTAAATACATTACAAAATATATCAGTAGACCTAATATTAATAAATTGATCATTGGAAAAAGAGCAATGGCAGACTTGCCAATCTTTGCAAAGCTCAAAATTAACAAAAAATATTCCGATAATTTTTATGGGAAACACACACAATGAAATCAATCAAATTAAGAGATTAAATATTGAGAACTTCGATAATATTAATATGCCCATACAAGTAGATGAATTTTTAACAGAAATAAAGTTGCATTTGCAAATATTTTCATTAAAAAAACAACTCCAATCTCAAAATAAAATCTTACAACAAGAAATATTCTTAAGAGAAAATATAGAAAATGAAGTAAAAAAGCATAAATCAACCCTAGAAAATTTGGTGGTGGTGCATAGTAATGGTAAAGGAAGCACCGAGAGTTTGGGGAGATGGGGAGTGTGGGAGATGGGGAGATGAGGAGTGTGGGAGAAATTAAAAAATATGTATCCTACCATTACCATGCAGGACTATCGAAAATTTGGTAGTCCTACACAGTAATGGTAAGTGGAGACAAACAACACTTAGAAAGAGAGCAAGTGGACATGATATTACTATAGCTTCCAAATTAAAATCCGACCTCCTTCACCTCCACTAACTAGAGTTTTACCATCTGAAGTAAATTGCACTGGATGATAACCACAAAGACTATCTAATAATTTTCCTGTCTGCAAATTCCACAATTTAACCGTACCATCTAGACTTCCACTAGCAAGAATTTGACTATCGGGAGTAATAGCAACAGATAAAACTGCACGAGAATGACCTTTGAATATATTCAGTAACTCACCTGTGCGAACATCCCAGAGTTTTATAGTTCGATCTGCACCACCACTTGCGATCGCTTGAGCATCTGAAGTAAAAGCAATTGAATATACTCCTCCAGAATGTCCCCTCAAAGTTTTCAGACTGACACAGGTTCCTGCTTGCCAAATTTTGATGGAACTGTCAGCACTACTACTAGCAAAAATGTGATTTTGAGGATGATTTTTTGCGGTATCAGTATTATTAACTTTGGCATAAGTGACACAGAAAACTTTATCTAAGTGTTCATGTAATTTGCAAAGTAATTCTCCATTACGTTGATTCCAAAGTTTAATTGTATGGTCAGCACTGCCACTTATTACGGTTTCATTATCTGGACTAATAGCTACTGACAAAATAGCACCACCCCGATGACTATAAGGATAACCTAAATGGCTATAAAATCTGTCTGCAATTGTTTTTTTCTGTAAGTTCCAAGCTAATATTGTTCTATCATCTCCACCACTGAATATTCTTCTACCATCAGCGGTAATAGCTATTGTATATACTTCGGCAGTATGACCTAAAAATTTATGCAAAAGTTGTCCTGTTTTGAGATTCCATAGTCTAATTATTTTGTCATCGCTGCCAGTTATTAAAGTAAAACCGTGGGGACTGATAGCTATGGTGTTTATAGAAACGTTATGCTCTTGGATAATTTGTACACTTTTCCATAACTGAGAGAGTTTTAAATAGTTTCTAATTTTTGTTTTTGTTGAAGATAAATTTGCTTTTTTCTTTTCAAATTCTATGACGTTATTCAGTGGTTTTGATTGATAGTTAAGATGTGGTTCTTCTGATAATTTTTGAGTGCTTTGATAGTGACTATTGATGTTGTTATGAAATATTTTTCCCCGCTTATATTCATTTGATTCTGCTACATTTTGTCTGTTTTTCCATGCTTCTACTTCTGCTTGTACAATTATACTGATATGAGGTACTTTCTCCGGCTCTTCTTGAGTTTTTTGTATTTCTTCTAAAGATTTTTTTTCTACTTGATAAATATGAGTTTTTGGGTGAATATTAGGAGTTGATTTATGGGAAATTTCTGTTAGTAATTCTGTAGCTGATTGATATCTTTCTTTTACTAGGTCTTTGACTAATTTATCTAAGACTTTTTCTAGGCGATCGCTAATTTCTCTTCCTTGTTGAACTAGATGCGATCGCCAGATTAATTCTCCACTAAATGGGTCAAATAGTTGGTTAGGTGCTATTTGAGTTAGCAAGTGAATACAGGTCATACCTAAACTGTAGAGGTCACTAGCTGGATATGCTTTACCTCCGCGTATTTGTTCTATTGGAGCATATCCTAATGTACCAGTGATAGTACCAATTTCACTCGCAAAATATTGACTATTTTGTTTGGCAACGCCAAAATCTATTAAGACTAATTTATGTTTTTGTTTTTCTGGTGATTTTGAAGTATTAAATCGTAATATGTTTTCTGGTTTTATATCTCTATGAATTACTTTTTCTTCGTGAATAAATTTTAATAATGGC
Source organism: Okeania sp. SIO1H4 (assembly GCF_010672695.1). Taxonomy (NCBI): domain Bacteria; kingdom Bacillati; phylum Cyanobacteriota; class Cyanophyceae; order Oscillatoriales; family Microcoleaceae; genus Okeania; species Okeania sp. SIO1H4. Next base: position 4,440 of record NZ_JAAHGB010000086.1, on the reverse strand, counting down.
AATAGTTCTAATAATATTTCCCAGATTTTATTTTCGCTAAATTCTCCTTGTTCTTCTAATTCTTGTAGTAGAGTTTTTCCGGGGATAAATTGTTCTACTAAATAAAGATTTTCTTGCTCTTGAAAGTAAGCATATAAAGTGGGGATTTGAGGATTTTCTCCCAATTTTAATAGTTGCTCTGCTTCTCTTTTAAATAATTCTGATGCTTTTTCAGTAGAGATTAAGTTGTGATTTTGTGGAAAAAATTGTTTGACTACGCAGGATGTATTAAATCTATCTAAATCCACTGCTAAAAAAGTTCTGCCAAAGCTGCCATTGCCAATAGGTTTAATTACTTGGTAATGTCCTCGCAGTAACAATTTTGAACCGCAAGTTTGGCAAAATTCTACATCCTTGGGATTTTGAGGTTGTTGGCAATGTAAGTTGAGGCAATAACTCATAGAAAAAAATTAGTAAATTTAATACTTAATAGGAATTTGTACTGCTTCTTCATCAGACTTGTTATATATTTTTTTTTAAATATTTTCTAAAAATATTATAGATACTATGGTATACATAATTTACTCAAATTCTCATAAAAATCAGTAAATTAAATAAAATTTTAATGATTATTAGTCAATTCAGTATTGACTGTAACAAAATAGGTATGGTATAAGATTTGTTAAGAATTTAATTGACTTTAATTATGGAAAATAGTGGTTGGCTTGATTTACTGAGCGGTGGTTTAGCAGTAGCAATTTTAATTGGGGGATTAATATTATTATTTAAAGGTATTTCTTCAATGCCAAAATAAAAACTTAAGACGAAGGAGTCAGGAGTCAGGAGTCAGGAGTCAGGAGGGAAGAAAGAAGTTCATTAATTGATAATGGATAATGGATAATTGATCATTACCTCTGGTTAGAACCGTTACGGAATTGAATATAAGGAAATATTATTTCTTTTTTCCCCTTAAAAGGGGAGGCTTTAAACCAGAATTATTTAATGATTAATTATTAATTATTAATTATTCGGTCTGTTCCCTGCTATCAAATAGAAAAAACTTAACTAAATCCAAAAAAATGAGTGGGCAAACTCCCGACGGTTTTTATGAATTAACCTCTGAATCTGACAACTTTCAGCTAACTCCAGGATTACTTGTCAATTTGCCTGGTGGTCTACTTGGTTTAAGTGGCAATGACTCAATTATTGGAGCTATAAATGCAGAAATTATTAATGGCAATCAAGACAATGATACGATCAACGGAAATCAAGGAAACGATAGGATATTTGGTGGTAAAAATTTAGACTTAATTTTTGGTGGGGATAATGATGATTTCCTGAGTGGAAATTTAGGAAATGATGAGATTTATGGCGATGGAGGAAACGATTTATTAAGAGGAGGAAAAGAAAGTGATTTTCTGATTGGTGGTACGGGAAATGATACTTTGTATGGAGATTTAGGAATAGATACTTTGACTGGAGGAACAGGTGCAGATATTTTTGTACTTTCAGAAGAAGCAGATGTAATTACAGATTTTGAAGTAGGCGATCGCTTTGGTTTAACTTCAGGTTTAACAGTTAATGATTTAACAATAGAAACTGCTATAACTGGAGGTAATGATACTTTGATAAAAATTAGGCAGTCGGAAAAAATTATAGGTAGAGTTTTAGGTATTTTACCTGCCGAATTAGACAGCAATAGCTTTTTTTCTCTCGATATAGAATCTAATGACAACCGCAACAGCAGCTTTCTATCAACTCAAACATTATTATCAGAAAATATCCGTATTTCTCTAGACTCATTACCCATACCTTTTGCCAGTGATAGTGCTTCTAATCCTGCCAATATTATTCCGGTTCCCGATCATCCAATTTTGCAAGTACCCGATGGATTTACTGTTAATGTTTTTGCCGAAAATTTAGAAAGACCTCGTTGGTTAGAAGTTACTCCTACAGGAGATGTATTAGTAACAGAAACTCCACTCAATCAAATACGTTTATTACGCGATACAGATGGGGATGGTAATGTCGATTTTTATCAAGTTTTTGCCGATGCAGAAAATGGATTAAATCAACCTTTTGGCATGGCATTTACCGAAGATTATTTCTATGTAGGAAACACAGATTCAGTAGTACGATATCCCTACAAGATTGGGGATTTAGAAATTAATGGTACTGGTGAAAAAATAGCCGATTTACCAACAGGAGGTCATTGGACTAGAAACTTAGCAATTTCTCCCAATAATCAACTTTTTGTTTCTATTGGTTCCCTCTCAAATGTATCTGTAGAACCATTACCCAGAGCATCAGTTCAAGTAATGAATTTAGATGGTTCTAATCAACAAACTTTTGCTTTTGGTTTAAGAAATCCTGTGGGTTTAGATTTTCATCCAATTACAAATCAACTTTTTACCACTGTCAATGAACGGGATGGGTTAGGAGATGATTTAGTTCCTGATTATTTAACCGGATTAGAATCAGGTGAATTTTATGGTTGGCCTTATGCTTATTTCTCACCTAATTTGGAAGACCCTAGAAGAGCAGGAGAAAATCAGAATTTAGTAGCTGAAACTCAAACACCTGATGTATTATTTCAAGCTCATTCTGCTCCTTTAGGAATGCAATTTTATGATGGAGAAACTTTCCCTGAAGAATATCAAAATGGAGCATTTGTGGCATTTAGAGGTAGTTGGAATCGTCAGGAACCCACAGGTTATAAATTAGTTTTTGTACCCTTTGATGAAAATGGTAATTCCACTGGAGAATATCGAGACTTTTTGACAGGTTTTATGGATATTTCAGAGGAAACTACTTGGGGTCGCCCAACTGGTTTAGAGGTTTTGCCGGATGGGAGTTTATTGTTTACTGAAGAGATGAATAATCGAATTTATCGGATTCAATATAATGAGTAATATCAAATCCGGTTAAATAACCTCACAATCAATAGACATCTGCAGTAGGGAGTAGGGAGTAGGGAGTAGGGGGAAATAATTGATAATTTATGTAGGATAATTGATTTTATTTTTGATTATCGGAGATGTCTAATGAAATGTTTAGATTAGAAACCGAAAGTATCGCAGACAATCATCAGAGCTAATCCATCTAAACGATTGAGATAGATTAGCCCTGGATAGATTAAACTTTACTTTAGAGGGCAACCACTATTTTTATAAACGTCTTTCTCCGTAGAAAGTCCGAGAGATGAACATTGAAAACCAGTATTGCCTCTCAAGGACAATTTTTGGAGATTTCCATTCGTCACTAAATCGGAAACACTGCCAATAGTTTTTAGTTTGTTGTTGTCGAGGAAAAGCTCGGTTAGGTAGCAATCACCATAATAATCATCATCGTCACCATTACAGTTACTTTTAGATAAATCACCGATGCTGGTAAGATTGTTATCCGATAAATCTGCAGAGATCAAATCCTCATATGAGCTGATATTAAATTCTGACAGTTGGTTACGAGAAAGATTCAACTCTAACGGTTTGACATCCGCTGAAAGCGTAACTCTTGTTAGCTTGTTATTTTCCACGTTCAAGTTAAACAGCTTGTTGTTGTTCCACAAGTCTAAATCACCACTAAGATTGTTGTTACTCAAGTCTAAGCGTTCAAGTGCGGTAAAGCTGTTGTTGTTCGACAAATCTAAACCACCACTAAATTAGAGTTTTTATGGTGATGCATACGGAAATTTTCCCAAGGGATACCCTCTATGGGAGCTGACTCTACATTAGCATCGGGTTCGGGAATGTGCATACTGGCCAAATGTACAATTTTAATGCCATCGCTGTCATAGCGACCGATGTGAACGCGGGTGGTCATTTCACTGGAAACAGTGACAGGTTCTGCAGTATAGTGGGTAAGTTCCTCATCAGCAATCTCCGCTAAATGGGGAGCTGCCGCTTTGGCTTGCCTTCGAGATTCATCGTCGTGGAGGTTTAAAGGATAGCGTTTCCCCCCTGCAAAAAAGTAATATGTATCCTCAGGATGTCCCTCAGTTAGGCTGAGGTTAGCATGAAAAGTCGTCTTGTAGTTGTTCATCTTTTGTTTTTGTCTAGTTTTGATGATGAATAAAACCGATATAAAACCTCACATAGGGTGATATTTTAATGTTTACTTCCTGCTTCTACGGTCACTGTCGGCAGCAGTCCGTCCACAGGCATTCACGGTCAAGCCAACCGCATTTCTTAATTAACCTTAAATTTTCTGTCTAATATGTATAGCAATGTGCTCTGGCATATTTACACATTATTTTTTGTAAACCTTTTCCCTTACTGCACTTTGAGCTACTAAGTTGTTAATACCTGAGCGCTCATTGCTATAGATTGCCACCCCTAGTGCAGGATGGCAGAAATAAGTGACCAGTAGAAGCAATGCCTTCTTCCTGAGATAGAATACTCAGAAGTGTGATCGCGATCGTAAAATAAATGGTCAATAGCCAAGCTAAAAATGATCGGCATT
>NZ_JAAHGB010000085.1:0-23804 GCF_010672695.1 Okeania sp. SIO1H4 | reverse complement strand
ACTTTTTTGTGAAGTATGGCAAGTCTTTTTACGGCTTTGGCTCTGTTAAAAGAGCCAAATTTCTTTTTGTTGACACGGCGTTGATAACGAGTTAGTCGTTTTTTGGCTTGCTGATAGGCTTTAGGGTGGGCATTGGGTGTGCCATCGCTACAAGTTGCTAAAGTATTTATACCAACATCTACACCGATAACATCTCGTTTTTTGGCAGTATGGGTTGGTTCATTATCATATTTAAAGCTGATGTACCAATTATTTGCCCGTTTAGATATTCTCACATTTTTGACTGGTACGGAAGGTAAGATTTCGTAAGTTTTTACTATTCCTATTCTTGGTAGTTTTATCTTGTTTCCTTGGCAGATTTTAATACTTCCTTCTAGATAAAAACTATCTTTTTTCCCTTTTTTCTTAAACTGCGGAAATCCACGTTGAGGAATCGTCAAAAAGTTTTTAAATGCCCTCTCTAAGTCTCTTAATGCTTGTTGAGGGGCACATTTCGATACCTGATAATACCAGGGATTAATTGATTTAACCTCAGCAACTAAACGTTTATGTAGGGTGATAGCACTAGGGCGTTTCTTTGTTTGTTCGTATTCAGAAATGCAAGTTGCTAATCCCCAATTATAAGCATGACGGGCTACACCAGCGTGTTTAGCAAGTATTGTTTTTTGTTGATTATTAACTTTTAATTTAGTCTTGATTGATTGCATTTCAATTTATTAGCCACCTCTTTGAATAGTTGAATTAAGTTAGACATCAATCTAGTATATCATAGTAAATGTCTATTTATGTTTAATTTTATCCAATTATTTTGATACTGTTGATAGCCCCCAGAATTGGGGGGTTAGGGGGGCAAAATTCAGTATATTTTTGGAGAGTTGCTCAAATCCCCGTTACAAAAATAACTTCTGACCTATGACTTCGTTAACTGTAGGATAAACCCAACAGACACTTAATTAGGACTTACGCAGATACGCTATATATAGTACTCATAACTATTGTCCAATAGTTACTGGACTCTATACACAGTGTCTTTAGCGTAAGTCCTGTTAATTTTTGTTGGGTTGCGCTGCCGCTTAACCCAACCTACAGTATTGAGCTGATTGCTGAATGCTAACCGCTGAAGTGCTTCTTTAAGAATCTACCTTCAAACCAGCATTATCTTGAGTATAAGTTTCTTGGTCAATCTTGACTGGTTGTGCTCCCCAAATCTCCTTTGCATACTCCATAATTGTTCGGTCAGAAGAGAATTTACCCATGCGAACAGAATTATAGATAGACATCTTCGTCCATTTCTCCTGGTCTTGGAAAGCTTTACCAACCCGCTCCTGACATTCAATATAGCTTTGATAATCAGCTAGTAGCATATATTGGTCATTGTACAGTAAAGAATCAATCAAAGGCTTAAATAAATTAGGATTACCTTTGCTAAAGTGACCGCTAGCAATTCGGTCAATTACTGCTTTGAGTTCAGCATTAGTATTATAGTATTCCAGAGGTTTATAACCCTGAGCTTTCAGATCGAAAACTTCTTGAGCAGTCATACCAAATAAGAAAAAGTTTTCTGCTCCAACTTCTTCGCGAATTTCGATATTAGCTCCATCAAGAGTACCAATAGTCATAGCTCCATTCATGGCAAACTTCATATTACCAGTTCCGGATGCTTCTTTTCCAGCAGTAGAAATTTGCTCAGATAAGTCAGCAGCAGGATAAATAATCTGACCAAGAGAAGCATTAAAGTTTGCCAAGAAGACAACTTTCAGGCGACCGTGCACATCAGGATCGTCATTAACTACATCAGCAACGGCATTAGTCAATTTAATAATCAACTTAGCCATATAGTAACCAGGAGCAGCTTTGCCACCAAAAATAAACGTGCGGGGTGGAATATCAATGTTTGGATTTTGCTTAATGCGGTTATACAGAGTAATGATGTTGAATACATCCAAATGTTGACGTTTGTACTCATGAATACGTTTGACTTGAATATCAAATAGAGAATTAATATCCACCTCAATCCGATTATGCTTGAGAATGCGCTCTGCCAACTTAGCCTTATTCTCTTGCTTTATTGCTCGCCAACGATTCCGAAATTCTGCATCATCAACATATTTTTCTAGTTGCCGTAGTTGGTCGAAATCTCGCAACCAACTATCTCCTCCCAGTTTCTCTGAGAATAGAGCAGAAAGTTTAGGGTTACTCAGTAAAACCCAACGACGGGGAGTCACTCCATTAGTCTTATTGAAGAATTTGTCTGGGAAAAGTTGGTAAAAATCTTTAAGCACACCTTTTTTCAACAATTCTGTGTGCAGTGCTGCTACTCCATTGACAGCATGACTACCAACAGTAGCCAAATTAGCCATCCGCACAGATTTTTCACCCCCCTCCTCAATCAGAGAAACCCGGGCAAGCAATTCCGGGTCTTTAGGAAACCAAGTTTGCACTTGAGTTAAAAAGCGCCGATTAATTTCATAGATAATTTCTAGGTGGCGAGGGAGAAGGCGACCAAATAGACTAATTGCCCAACGCTCTAATGCTTCTGGCAGCAAAGTATGGTTAGTGTAGGCAAAAGTATGTTGAGTAATATGCCAAGCTCTCTCCCAGTCCATATCATACTCATCAATTAACAAGCGCATCATCTCCGCGATCGCCACAGCAGGGTGAGTATCATTCAGTTGAATTGCTGCTTTATCGTATAAATTATCTAGATTTTTGTTGTGGGATAAATGCCTACGGATGATGTCCTGTAAAGCACAAGAAACGAAGAAATATTGTTGCTTCAGACGGAGTTCCTTACCTTGAGGGGTATTATCATTAGGATAGAGAACTTTGGATATCGTCTCCGAACTCATTTTATCTGCTACTGCACCGTCATAGTTTCCAGCATTAAACTCTTCAAATTTAAAGTCTACACTAGCTTCTGCTCGCCACAAACGTAAAGGGTTAACAGTATTAACTTTATAGCCAGGAACAGGGGTATCATAGGGGATACCAATTACAGTTTCATCCGGAACCCAAGTTACTCGATAGTGCCCTTTATCATCATGGTATCCTTCTGTATGACCTCCAAACTTGATTTCTACCTTTTCAGCAGGACGAGCTATTTCCCAAGGGTTCCCGAAACGTAACCATTTATCAGGAATTTCTGCTTGCCAACCATCCTGTACAGTTTGGGTGAAAATGCCAAACTCATAGCGAATACCGTGCCCCATAGCTGGAATTTCTAAAGTAGCTAAAGAGTCAAGAAAACAAGCTGCTAATCTACCCAAACCACCATTTCCTAAACCAGGGTCATCTTCTTGTTCCAGTAGTTCATCTAAATTTAACCCAGATTCGGTGATAGCTTGACGAATTTTTTCATAAATTCCCAGGTTAATCAAACTATTACCCAGGTGACGACCCATGAGAAATTCAGCAGAGAGATAATATACAACTTTAACATCTTTCTCGTTATAAGTACGAATTGTAGAAAGAAAGCGTTGAAGTAAGCGATCGCGTATAGTATAAGCCAGAGCACGATAAAAATCATCTTGTTTTGCCATGGACTCATAGGTCCCCTGCAAATAAAACAGGTTATCTGCTAGGGCACGTCTGAGAGTAGTGACACTCATGCCCGTGCGATCGTCTTCTACCCGAATTTGATTTTCAGTAGTAGGGTTGATATATTGATTCATTACTCCTCCATAAATTTAACCGTTATTAATTTTTCTGTATTTGTAGAAAGACAAAGGTAGCAATTAGCTTTGCCACACAGGAGTTATAGTGCAAGTCAGAAGTCAAAAATCAAAAGTCAAAAATTAGAAGTAATCTATGACTGGGTTTGAGCATTTAGGAATGTCCACACCCTTTGCTTCAACTGCTATATTCTATAAGGAAACTTCTTCATCCAGTTAGACTAGCTAATGGATTTTTAGATTCCTATAACATTTGCCTAGAGTCTGCTTTTATAGTTATTCAAGCTTTACCATATAGATGAAATTTCTACTGTTTCTTAATGACAGAATCAGGAGTCATAAGTCATAAGTCATAAGTCATAAGTCAGGAGTCAGGTAGGAGAGCAAGAGAATAATATAGAAGAATAATAATAGAACAGGGGGAAAAGGTGGAAATTTGCCTCCTTCTTCACCATCTCCCCAAATTCCCCTCCTGGCAGCAGGGCTAATTCTTTGTTATCAGAGAATATTGACAACCCTATATTTGTCGAAACAAAGGTTAGGAAATTTATAAAGGCTCAAACGAGCGTCAGGCATGACTTTTAAATTCTGACTTTTGACTTTTAAATTTTGACTTTTGACTTGAACGGAGCGCTATAAACCCTCCCATCTCACTGGTAAATGAATCAAAATAGATGAAGTAACTCTGACATAATCAACAAAGCAAAAATGGTATTACCTGATGGCCCCGCATTGTCCCCTCTACAACGAAGAGTCCGGACTTGGAAATTTATTTTTCGTCCCTTACAAACAATAGAGGAGCGATATTCTCAATACGGAGATATCTTCAGGACCAACACTAACTCCAAGACTCCTTTTATCTATTTCTGTAACCCGAAAGCTATTCAACAAATTTTTACTGCTGACTCTGATACCTTTAGCTCAGGTGGTAGTAATGGTGCTTTACAATACCTTGTGGGCAGAAATTCTCTACTTCTGCAAAACGGCGATCGCCATCAACGTCAAAGAAAATTATTAATGCCACCTTTTCATGGCGATCGAATGCGTACTTATGGGGACTTAATATATAATATTACTTCCGATGTTATAGATCGCTGGCAAATAAATAAACCTTTCCCCATCCGTAGGTCTACTCAAGAAATATCCCTAAAAGTTATCCTTGGGGCGGTATTTGGTTTAGATCGAGGGGAACGTTACGAACAACTGAGAATACTTTTGTCTGATGTCCTCGACTCCATTAGCTCTCCCCTCACCTCCACTTTTCTGTTCTTCAGTTTTTTGCAAAAAGACTGGGGTCCTTGGAGTCCCTGGGGTAGATTTTTACGAAAAAGGCAAAAAGTTGATGAGCTAATATTCGCAGAAATTGAAACTGCTAGGGAAGAAGCAAATCATCGTGATGATATCCTTAGTTTACTCCTAGAAGCGCGTGACGAAGCAGGCGATCGTATTAGTGACGAAGAAATTAAGGATGAACTGCTCACTTTACTGTTTGCGGGTCACGAAACTACCGCTTCGGCATTAGCATGGGCATTATATTGGATTGATAAAATTCCTTTAGTGCGGGAAAAACTATTAGCAGAATTAGCTACTCTTCCCGCTAACCCAGAAAAAGTTGCGATTACTAAACTTCCCTACCTCAGCGCAGTTTGTCAAGAAACTTTGCGTCTCTATCCCATTGTCATAACTGCTTTTCCTAGAGTTGTCCAGAAACCTGTAGAAATTATGGGTTATCAACTTGAACCAGGAATGGTAGTACTTCCTTCTATTTATCTAACTCATCAAAGAGAGGATATTTATCCTGAACCTAAAAAATTTAAACCGGAACGTTTTTTAGAAAGACAATTTTCACCTTATGAATATTTACCTTTTGGAGGAGGGAGTCGTCGTTGTATCGGTTCAGCTTTTGCTTTATTTGAAATGAAATTAGTTTTAGCAACTATTTTATCAAAATGCGAACTCAAATTAGTTTCCGATAAATCTATCCAACCTGTCCGTAGAGGGTTAACTATGGCACCACCAGGAAATATGCGAATGGTTGTTAAACATAAATTTGGCGTTGCTGAATAAATGTATGAACCTATCCCACTATTTTTAACAGGTTTATTTATTTGAAGAAGGAGTCAGGAGACAGAATACAGGAGACAGAATACAGGAGACAGAATCAATGTATATGCGGATTCAAACCCGGCGTTGGTGAATCAAGCTATGATATCAAATCCGGTTAAACAGCCATAGAATGGTTAAGTTAGGAGTCCTCAGGAGTCAACCCACCCCTCGCCCCTCCCCCTCCCAGGAGGGGAAGATAGGAGTCAGGAGGAGAAAGAATTACAAAGATGAGGGTAGTTATGACGATTGAAGATTTTTTTTATGTCCAATTAAACGGATTTGATATGAAACCTAAATTTGGCAAAATATAAAATGCTTTTCAGTTAATAGTTAGGCAATAGCCATTAAAGCATAATCATAGCCACAAATCACCAACGCCAGATATAGCACTGCTCTAGACCTGTATTTTCAGATTAAAAATTAATCATTGCTAAAAGCCTGATATGGAATCCTGACAATTAATTAGTTGATGAAAAACTTTGTACCTTCTCACCTTATTCTTTCCCTTCAGCATAGCTGCCTTCTGTCCCCTGCCTTCCTTTGTTATTTACACTTATATTACTATTTATTCCCTTGATAACATCAACACCCCCACCCAAAACCATCACCATTCTGGAAACTAGCGATCTTCATGGCAACCTTATGCCTTATGATTACTAACCAACCAACCCGCAGAATGGGGATTAGCAAAAGTCGCTAGTTTAATCGCACAGGAACGAGCTAAAAATCCTAATTTACTACTTATTGATGGCGGCGATACTATTCAAGGGACACCATTAACTTATTACTATAATCGAATTGACACAGAAGCAGTACATCCGATGGCAGTAACAATGAATGCTCTCAAATTTGATGCTGCTACTTTAGGAAACCATGAGTTTGACTATGGTACTAATGTGCTTTCCCGTTGGATAAGTCAGCTTAATTTTCCCATAGTTTGTGCTAATATCCACAAAAGTGATGGTACTCCTGCTTTTAAAGCTTATATCATTAAAAATGTTGATGGTATAAAAATTGGTCTTCTTGGTTTAATTACTCCTACAACTTCTAACTGGGTGCCATCTGAAAATATAGCTGGATTAACTTTTGAGAATCTCATAAATACTGCCCAAAAATATATTCCTCAAATGCGAAATGATGGTGCAGATGTAATTACTATTGTTCAACATACTGGTTTTTCTAAAGTACCAAAAGATCAAAGGGTGACTTCTGCTTGGTTAACCGATATTCAAGAATGGAAAAAAACAGGCTCTATTCCTGGTTCAAATCTCACCCTAGAATTAGCACAATAGGTAAAAGATATTGATATAATTATGGCAGGACATTCACATCACGATGTTCCTAAAGCTATAGTTAATAATGTTTTAATTGCAGAGCCTTCTTTTTGGGGAAAAGCTTTAAGTAAGTATACTTTAGTACTAGAGCATCGGTGTAAAAAGTGGGAAGTTATTGCTAAAGATTCTACTAATTTATATGTTACTTATATTGAACCGGAACAGAAAATTTTACAACTTTCTTTACCATATCATCAGCAAACTTTACGTTATATAAATCAACCTATTGGTGTGGCAAAAACTGAATTTTATGGTGGTAAAAAAGCACGTTTTCATCAGAGAAAACTGTCAAATTTAATTAATCAAGTACAAATAAAAGCAGCAGGTTACCCTGTAAATATTTCTCTGACTTCTATTTTTAATAATACTGGTAAAATTGCTCCAGGAAAAATTACTAGGAGAGATATTTACAGTATCTATAATTATGATAACTATTTGTTGGTTATAGAAATTAATGGGGATATTTTGCGTTGCGCTTTAGAAAAAAATGCTGCTAATTTTAAACAAGTTAATATTGATGATTTACCCGGTCTTCCTGAAGAGGTTTTGGCTGAAAATCATCTTGGCTATAATTGGGATTTATATAGTGGGATTGATTACACTATTGATATTACCAAACCTGTAGGAAAACGAGTTACTAAGTTACAGTTAGATGGAAAAAATATCGATCCAAATCAAGTTTTACGAATTGCTATGAATAGTTATCGCGCTAATGGTGGTAGTGAATATTTGATGTTTAAAGAGGTAAAAAAAATTTGGCGATCTGCTACATAAATTCGCGAATTAATTGCTGAATATGTCAATAATAAAGGCATAATTGAATCGGATATTATCAGTTCAGAAGGATTAAAATTATTCCCTGATTTATATCAACAATATTTTGGTAATTAATATTAAGTCCCCTAGTATTAGTATTGTAAAGTCAGGGTAAGGAAGAAGGAAGAAGGTTTAAAGCTGGAAAAAACTTAAATTTCCTGTAGATATTCATGCTTGAGTTTACACAAATGATACCAGAGGACATGATATGATACCGATGCTACGGGATTTGAATAGAATCCGGTTATATAATACCAATTTGATAAATGTTTGCTACAAATAGTTAGGCTATTTCTTAGGAGTAAACCCACCCCTCGCCCAACCCACCCCCGCCCCTCCCAGGAGGGGAGCTAGGAGGGTAACTCAGTCAGACCGAGTCACACGGGAATTGCTTCAATACCAGTTTGAACGGTCGTAAATTCTCTTTTTCGTCAAAGGGACATTTCCTGCAAAATCTTTTGATCACACTTATTATTCAAACACATTCTTTTTTCAAATTGGTATAATACAGAGGGATCCACCAAGCGTGAGGTAGACCCGTCGCGGGCAAGATGCCCGCACTGAGAACGTTTAATTGTTAATATCTGTACTTCTTATGCGACCGAATCTGCTGTATCTTTTTATCATCCTATAATTACTTCAATCTAATTACTTCAATCTCCCCTATTCCCCTACTCCCCTACTCCAATGTCCTCATATATCCTATTCAATACTACTTCAATTTTCTAGTGTTTCTGGCGATCGCCAACTAGCAGGAATTACCAAAACTGGACAATGGGCACCATGCAAAATACCCTCACTAACACTACCCGCAAACAATTTCTCAATACCACTGCGTCCATGAGACCCTACTATAATTAAATCGGCAGCTAATTTTTTTGCCTCTCTCTGTCAAAATAGTCTCTACTGTAGAACCTTGAGTTAACAAAGCCACCGCATCAAGACCTTTTTGCCGTAGCTCCTCTACCAAATCTTGAATCTGTTGATGTTCTCTACGAAACTCTTGCGCCCAGCGATCGCGCTTAGGCTGAGGTCCAGTCTTAAAACCAACAAAATCAGGATCTGGTTCAGCAATATGAATTAACCATAATTTGCTGTTAAAAGCTAGGACTAAAGTTTCCGCTTGAGTAATAATAGCAGGAGTTATTTGAGAAAAGTCGAGGGCAACAACTATATTTTTCATTGGTAATTTAGGTTTTTAATTGAATATAGTTTCAGATATTATTGTTCTGATTAAGTTATACTAATTTACTCAAATAATGTTACCAAACTCTGCTTATTTGCCTTCTGTAGAATCTTTACTATTGCATTACCAATTGTGTGATACCATATCTGGTTATTAGAGTTGTCGCTAAATAAAGGGAAAAAATCACTCTAACCTAGACAGATCAATAAATACAAGCATTTTTGCATACTAATAGCTACAATCCTTACAGAACAAGGTTTTTGGGGGATTTTTAAGTTATAAAGCGACAAGTCTATTATAGGAATGTGTAGGGTTAAAATACCCTGGGTCTCATTTTCAACTAATTTTTTGATAGTGGTGCATTCTTGTGGCAGATGCAAAACTCAATTACTAATAGTTTAGCTAGTAATTCTATTCATCATTATTACCAACTATACACCACTACCACTTAATTTCTAAATTTAAGTTATCCGACTGGAACTAAATCAACTTCATCTGCACCACCAGTTTCACCTTGACCAGATGTAATTTGTTCTCCATTAACTTCAACAGCTAAATTTGTACCGTCTAAGTTAACATTATAGTCAGTAGCATCAGCAGTATATCCTACACTAGCAACCATTTGCCTACCTGCATCAGTGTATTGGAATCCCATCAATTGATTTTTTTCTTTTTCGTTATCGTAAGACCATATTACCATGTATTGTTGGTCTTGATATTCAAATACTTTAGGCGGACGAGTGGGAACGTAACGACCTGGAGCGCCAAAGCTGGCATCAAGGAAAGGTTGTACTGACTCAGGTTCCACAGTCGCAAAAGCAATATCATCAGCTTCTAGCTCTACTTCTGCGTCTTCAGTTGCTTCTGGATCGGGTTCTTCTTGATCGCGGTTCTGGAAATAATCTACAGCTTTTTTTACACCATACCCAGTAGCTGCTACACCAGCAACACCAGCGACAATTTTAGCAAGATTACCAAATTTCATTTTGTTCTCCTAATTATGATCCTGGATTAATTAAATTTGAGAGATGTGACACTAACCCAAATATTGGGAGAATATCTAGGAAATTTTTGTCCCCTGTCTCAATTTATTAGTAACTCAATCCACTTGATATTAGCAGAATTTGTTGATCACAAACAATTACTCAGGAGCCTATTTTTTTGTCCATTCAACTAAAAAAGGAGGGGTATCAAATGTACCTCTCCCTGAGTTCTATAAAATGCAGCGATTAATAGTCCCCTATTATATCATATTAGTAAGTTTCAACGTGCCAACGATGGTCTTTTTTCAACTGCTTCTGATACTCGCTCCAATCAACATCAAACTTACCAGTCACAGCAGACATTCCTTCATCAATGCCACCTTCCATACCTTTGAGACCGCAGATGTAAGTGTGAGTATTTGGCTTTTGGATGTGGTCCCACAACTCATCAGCGTTTTCTTGAATTCTGTGCTGAATATACATTTTGCCGCCATCTTTATTCTTTTGTTCGCGACTAATAGCATAAGTTACGCGGAAATTATCAGGGAACTGACGTTGCAGTTCTTCAAGCTCTTCTTTGTAGAGAATATTGGGAGTGTAAGCACAACCAAAGAATAACCAGGCCAAACCTTTAAACTGATAATCAGGGTTTTGTTCTCTTTCCTTAAACATCCGCCAGATGAAAGCACGGAAAGGAGCAATTCCTGTACCTGTTGCGATCATAATAATAGTTGCGTCTTCATCATCAGGCAACAACATTTCCTTACCTACAGGCCCAGTAATGGCCACATCTGCACCTTCTTCCATACCACATAGGTAAGAAGAACATACACCATAGATTCTTTCACCTGTTTCTGGGTGATTGTATTCTAGACGGCGTACACACAGAGACACTGTTTGATCGTCAAGATTATCGCCGTGACGAGTAGAAGCGATGGAATAAAGCCTTAACTTATGAGGTTTACCCTTATCATCTGTTCCTGGTGGAATAATACCAATACTTTGACCTTCTAGATAGTGCAAGTCGCTACCAGAAAGGTCAAATACTAGGTGACGAACAGTACCTTCACCACCTTCACGCACTAACTCAGTGCTGGAAAGACATTTGCCGATGAATGGATTTTTGGGGCGATAGGTGTTTACCGGAACATCCTTATGTGACTTAGGTTTAGCTTGAGTCATGGGTTTAGTTGTTTCTCCTGTAGTTGTTTGACCGTTCATTTGAGAGTCTTCACTCACAGCTTTAATGCTGATAATTTTGCCTCCCATCCGTGTAATTCTTTGCATTTCTTGGTTCATGCGGGCATAAGGTACAGTGATATAAACAGTTCCACTGCGACGGATGGGGCTATTTGTTTTGTCAGTAATATTACTCTGACGTAAACCTTCGACTTCGTATACAAAAGTACGACTACCGTATTCTGTATTGGTTTTTACTCCCAATGCAGTTTGAGTTTTCATTAGTTGATTTCTCCATTTAGATAAAGTATATTGCCAAGAGATGATGAGTCTTTTTATTTAAGTGTTTTTTAAGATACTCTGGTATAATGGCCAGTAGGTTTTAAGTCTATATTTCAGAGGTTTAGTGCTGAAAATCTTGTTTTCCTTATGGCATCTTGTTTATTCTCTAATTCATTCTATGATTAGGAAGTAACCTAAAAGTAGAACTACAATAGGATGAGTAAAACTAATATTTTTTTCAGTTGTTTACTCTGATGTAGCTTCTCAAGCTTCAATAAAAAGAGGCAGTATAGTGTTCTGTATTGTTTTTTACACTATGACTAAGTGCTGTTTGAATTGTCATTATTGACCGATCTTTGATTCTGGTACAAATACACTTTTCACCCACAAGAATTTCACTTTTATTACAGCTTGAGTCTCTATATTAAGATGCTTTTAAGTATATGGCCAATACAGAAACATCTTTTTTCACTCTTTATTTATCTCTAAGACATTGTTAATTCTTGGCATTAATCAATTCTGACTATTTTACATATAAAATGCAGAGTGGTCTTAATTTCTTTTAAGTTCTGTAGCTAATTATCAAATTAATAGTCAGTAGTCATTAGTCAATAGCCAGTAGTCAGTAAAACCGAGAGTGCTTTCTATGGAGATTCTCAACCCACCAACCCCATTGGCACTGCGGGTGACGGTGACGGTAAGGATTAAATTCACAAGAGTTGAAGAAGGCAGAAGGGAAAATTGCATGGGGATGTTTTCGACAAACCACTTCGTGTCTGATAACCCCAACCAATTTTAATCACCGTGTAGATGGTGGGGTATTAAATCCATGAGAGATAAAGATAAAAATAAAACAATATCATCAGTCCAATTTATCTGACTTAATTCAGATTTTTTATGAAAATTGGCGAAAATAAATCAACCAAATACAATCACTAGGATTTATAGGTGGAGAGGTAAAAATGCTTACAGAACTGAAAGTCCCTTGATTTATAACGTTTGGCTTTCCAAAAAATGACTTTTGTCTATAGAACTCATTCCAACAGAGTACTGTTGATTAAGCTTTTATTTTCTTTGATCCTTGTAGGGAAGATCCCATTCTGATATGATATTTTACAAAAGTTAGTAATAAAGACTTTAGAGTCAATAGCTTCAAAGTCTGTCCAAAAGTCCAACGACAGTGAGCTGTCTTAGCTTTTTACTGTGTAGCAAAGCAACACTTTCAAGTGAAGTTGTTTTATGTGGACACCAAGTTCATTAGACTTGTCTATTGATTTAGCTTAACCCGCCAGAAAACCTCAAGTCTCTCCTCATTCAGAGGATGTGGCCAGGAAAATGGGTCAGTTTATGATTAAATTTTGATAGAGTTAAGTCTAAATGGAGCATTACAGGAATCAACACAGCTCAAGAAATGCTCAGGAACTTGTCCTGGACTCACTCAGAAGCTGAGACTCACCCAAAAAAAAGTATGGGATATGTCATTAAACTTTGTTTTGTGTTAGAGGGGAACTATTGTGAAAAAACCAGATAGAGTAGTATTAATTGGAGTTGCCGGAGATTCTGGATGCGGAAAATCTACTTTTTTGCGTCGTGTAACAGATGTATTTGGAGAAGATTTTGTTACAGTTATCTGCCTGGACGACTACCATAGTCTAGATCGTAAGCAACGTAAAGAAACAGGAATTACTGCTCTTGACCCAAGGGCCAATAATTTTGACTTGATGTATGAGCAAATTAAAGCTCTAAAGGAAGGTCAGTCTATTGATAAGCCAATTTATAACCACGAAACTGGCATGATTGACCCACCGGAAAAAGTTCATCCCAATCATATTATAGTGATTGAGGGTCTTCATCCTCTATTTGATGAGCGCGTGCGATCGCTACTTGACTTTAGTGTCTATCTAGATATTAGTGATGAAGTTAAAATTGCTTGGAAAATCAAGCGCGATATGGCAGAAAGAGGCCATCGTTACGAAGATGTACTTGCTTCTATCAATGCTCGTCGTCCAGACTTTGATGCTTATATTGACCCACAAAAAGCTCATGCAGATGTGGTCATTCAAATTTTGTCCACCAAACTTATTCCTGATGATCAGGAACATAAAGTCTTACGAGTACGCTTGATCCAACGTGAAGGTGTAGAAGGGTTTGAACCAGTATATCTGTTTGATGAAGGATCGACTATTAACTGGATTCCTTGTGGACGTAAGCTTACTTGTTCCTATCCTGGAATTAAAATGTTCTATGGCCCAGATGCCTATTTCGGCCATGAAGTTTCTGTCTTAGAAGTAGATGGTAACTTTGATAACCTGGAAGAAATGATTTACGTTGAAGGACACCTCAGCAATACTGCCACTAAATACTATGGTGAGATGACCCACATGATGAGGGAACACCAAGACTATCCAGGTTCCAATAATGGTAGTGGACTGTTCCAAGTTTTAGTCGGTCTGAAAATGCGTGCAACTTATGAGCGTTTGACTGCTAAAGTTTCTCCAGATGAAAAGGTAGCAGCAGTCGTTTCATAAACATCCAGAAGAAAATTTTCTATCTGAAAAAAAACGCGAGTGGTTAATTTCACTTCGCGTTTTTTTTGTTTGATAAATATATAGCAGAAGGAAGAACGAATAAGGCGTTTAGTTATCTAGGCGATTAGTTATAGCAACTGCCATAACTGTTAAGACGCTTGACGCAAGACAAATTCCATAGCATCCTGTAAACACTTCATATCTTTTAGACAGTGACGAATTCTATAGCAACCGCCTGGTTGGTGTTTGACAATTAGTGCGAGCATCTTGCTCGCGTTATCAATCATCATAATTACCCGATGTCCTAACTATAGTGGCGACTGCTATATTTACCAGAGAAGGAAGAAGGAAAAATCTGGCGTTGTCTGAGTTTTAAGCTTTTTGATAGGCTAGGGCTTTAGCCAGTAATATCAAATCCACCTAATTGCACATAAATCCAATCAGGTAATAATCAGGGTTTTAAGCTATTGATTTTGAGGGCATTTAACCGGATTTGATATGAGATATCTATCTTATTGCTCAAGCCCTACTACGAGAGCTTCTAACTTATAACTATTCAACCGGACATGATATTCCCACGAGGTTTGTGAACAATTGCTAAATACTTTTTAAACTGTCACAGTTAATTTATTTTTATCAGCTTCTAAACTGTTAAATAACTTCTGCCAAATTTCAGCACTAGCCTGCTTTTCTTTATCTCCTTTTGCCTCAAAAGTTGTATTGCAAGCCTGTATTTCTTCCAAAACTTTAATACAAAGTTCGGCAATATCATCCCGACTAACAATACCTTTAATATTATCACCTTGGTCAAATATTAATGCTTGACCGCCTGGTTGTTCAGTCATTCCACAAGGTCGAATAACAGTGTAATTAATCCCACTAGAACGAATAACTTCTTCTCCTTTTAATTTCCAATTCAACAAACCTTTTAATTGGTCATTAAACTTCACTGCTGGAGGTTGTTCATCTAAGTTTAAACCTGGTCGCCCCGGACGAGTTACACCTGCCGAACTAACCAATACAAATTTAGGTAATTGGTCGCTACCATAAGTTTTAATTGACTCAATTTCTAACTGAAAAAATCCTGGTGTAAATTTAGGATTAAGTTCTCGGTTATATTCAAATTTACTCAACATTAATTGGTAAGAATAAACTTGACTGGGATTAAAAGGTTGAGCATTTTCTACAACTTTGGCACGAAATACTGGTGTTAAATCTTTAAATGGAATGCGAATAGTTGTCCAGATATTATAAACGGTGTCAAAAGAATAACTGTAACCAACTCCATCCCATTTGTCTTCACAGCGGAGGAAAAATTTATAGCGTTTGCCGTCTCCTTTGACTCGGAGTTCGATACCAGCAGCTCCTAATAAATTCATTGGGGGGTCGAAGTTACGGGTACGAACAGATACAAAACCCCCTGAATTGGCAGTTGAGACATTACCGGAGAACATAGCACCAGTATCTGTCAGACGGATGGAGCTTTCGCTGACTCCCCCCATAACGATATCGTCTAATGCTCCCCAGGTTTTTTTGAGGTCTTGGGTGGGGTTGGTGAAGTCAAAGATAATTTTGTTGTTGCTTGGTTGTAGTTGTGGTTTTGCGGCTGCCACGAGATTTTTCATGCCTTCATATTCGACAAGTTGAGGGTCTTCAACAACTTCTGGCATAAAGAATTTGATACCTTGGTAATATTTTTCCCGGTTTGGGTTGTCTCCTTCGACTGGTTGTACTCGCGTTCCTGTACAACAGATGATTTTGCTAACGTTTTTGAATATTTCGGGGGTGAGGGTTTCTGGTTTGGTAATGTCGGCAGTTACTATTTCAACGTTTTTGCCGAGAACTTTCTGAGCTTTTTTGGCATCTCGAACGAGCGATCGAACTTGATAACCCCGCTCCTGGAGTCTAGGTACAACTCGTTTACCAACTCCACCATTAGCACCCACTACTAATACTACTTGTGATTTTTCTGGTGTTTTGGGTGTCTTTTCACCAAATAATTTTTGTAGCCATTTAAAACTCCCAACAAAGGGAACAACCCCAAAATAGGCTAGGGTCTGAAATAGTCTATTCACTTTAGATGTTTGGTTATCAGTCATGGCCATATCCTTAAACTCTAAACTTTTCTTTTACAATATATATTAAGATATATTAAGAAATTTTGCCGAATGGCCTTATGGAGAATTAATTTTTTGATTTTAGGAGGATAGACTATGAGTAACTGGGGTAATACATTTAAAAATAAGGCGTTGCTGAATTAAGGTATGATTGTAGAAAAGTAGCGATCGCGCTCACTATCAAATAATTTATATTATTTGAATAAGGAGTTGGCACATCTCTAAATTTGAGAAGCGTGAATTAATAATTGAATAGAATATCTCAGCATTTCTGACGATTTAGAATAACAAAGAGTTTGACGATGTAACCTTGCTAAATAATGTCTTAATAAGGGTATTTTCACCCTCAACTCGAACCATATATGTTTTGCTAATGATTTGATCTCCATCACTGTTTAAAATTTGGGTAAACTTTCCATCCATCTGTCACATAAAAATAGCATTTCCATTTACTAATAACTTCCCACCCTGGGAGCAAAAGTTTTGGAACTATGGTCTCCTAAAACCCATCCCAAAATACCCTGTTTAAAGTGGTCTACTGCAGCTGCTGTGCCAAATTTTGTTTTTTTTGAGCATACCATAGTTTCCAATTCATCTAATTCTCCTACCTAGGCGAGTTGTCTGTGGATCATAACAATCAGGTAAGAGTTTTCCTACTTGTTTTACCCAATTAATAATTGTGGTATGATGTAGTTTCTTGACTCTTTCAATGCCTCGCTCATCCCATACCATTTACATACATTTTTAGACATTCTTGTTTAAGATCTTGAGAGTAACCTCTACCAGTTTCATAAGATTCTATGAATTGTCGGCCACAATGGACACAAATATAGTTTTGTTTTCCTTTTTTATGACCATTTTTATTGATATGATCTGATTTACATTCAGGACATTGCATAATTTTTAATTCTAATAAGTGGACTTTTTTGGCGTGCGCTCTTTTCCATAATCATACCCGTGCTTCAGCAACGCCAAAAATAAAACTATAGATGCCAAAAATCTGCTAGATGACTATAATCAATATGCCCAAGAGTTTGATGAACAGGTCAAAAATGAATTGTGCGGCACTGGAGAAAACACTCCTGTTGTAGTGACAGCAAAACTCTTTGCAGAAACCGTTCCTGATCAAGAGTCTATGAAAATATTAGACGTAGGAGCAGGAACAGGAGAGCAGGGAGAACAACTAGCTAAATATAGCTATAAAAATGTAGAATTTACTGCATTCGATCCATCTGAAGGGATGTTAAATGTAGCCAAAAAACGCAATATTTATTCAGATTTTATTCAAGGTTATTTACCAGATTCTGGGATTGTTTCTGATTTTTTTGATGCTATTATTTGTGTCGGGACTTTTATCCCAGGACACGCTCCTGCGGAATCTCTCCGTGAGCTTGTAAGGGTTACGAAAAAGGGAGGCTATATTGTTTATAGTGTTCGCAAACACTTTTATGAAGATCAAGAGAGTCACTTTCAAATAGTAGAAGAAGAACTGACAAAAGCTAAACATTGGAGAATGATAGCTAAAATAGAGGACGAATATCTACCTGCTCAAAATATCAAAGGTTATTATTTTAGTTTTCAAGTGTTAAACTAAATCGAATCAGGAGTTTTTAACTGTTGTCTATAATCTGGTATTATCTATAATAATCTCCAATTATCTATTTTATGCTACTTGGATTCACGCGCTGAGTTACGTTCCACAAATCAACAAAAAACCCTACTGGTTAAACACGCGGGTGTAGCGCGTCACACCTATAATTGGGGTTTGTGGTTAACTAAAAAGATCTTGAACTATAACCAACATCATCCAGATAGTAAAATCAAGTTTCCTATTGCTATTGACTTACATAAGCTTTTAGTAGGAATGGTTAAACCTACCCAAACAACTCACAAAATTATAACGATCGCATAGATATGCGGTTCAGCAATCCTGTTTTTTGCCTCAATAGTGGTGGTCATTTGCAGGAAGTTAGGATTAGCAATTTATTTCCCGCTCCCTTACATCATGTCTCTTTAAATAACCCCAATCAAAAATTGGTGGTGGTGCATAGTAATGGTAGAGAGAGTGTGGGGAGATAGGGAGATGGGGAGATGGGGGGATGGGAAGTATGGGAGAAATTAAAAAATATATATCTTCACCAAAACCCATGCAGGACTACCAAAAAATTTAGGGAATAGGGAGTAGGGAGTAGGGAACAAGAGGAAATTTGTTTGCTTCCCATGACAAAGCGGTGCGACCCCGCGACGACGATAGTCGCAAGGGAACGCGCACCAAGAGACGGAAAAAATATTCTCTCTCAAGAGAAGAACTTTTTTACCCTTGGCTAATTTAATGAGACTTGATATTAGACCTACCAGAGGAGGCGATCGATCCATTTTATTTTGCATACAGAAAGCTAATGCAGCTCTATACCGAATTTCTTCAGCTAAGATTTTTAATAAAAATTGCTAGATTGCTTTATAGGAAATCTCCCATAAATTTTTTCTGGTCAATTTTATAGAGTCTTAAATTTCCTAATATTATTTTGACTAGGAATTTCGATTATAAATTCAGTTCCTTTTCCTTCCTGGGAATTACAAAATATCCGACCGCCATGTTTATCTACTATAATTTGATAACTAATTGCCAAACCAATACCAGTACCTTTACCAACAGGTTTTGTCGTAAAGAAAGGGTCAAATATTTTGTTAAGCACCCCATCTTTTATACCTATACCATTATCAGAAATAGTAATAGTTATCAGATTTTTCCCTACAACTTTTGTTTGAATTTTAATTGTGGGAATTTGTTGTTCATTTGATTCAGAAAATTTGCCTTTTGCTATTGCTTCTTCCAGAGCATCAATTCCATTTACCAAAATATTCATAAATACTTGGTTTAACTGACTCACATAACAATATATTTGAGGTAAATTACCATATTCCTTAATTAAATTAATCTTTTTTCCAACTTTAGGATCGAGTCGATTATTCAATATTAGTAAAGTGCTTTCTATTCCCTCATGAATATTAACTGGCTTCATCTCTGCTTGATCAAGCCGTGAAAAGTTACGCAAAGACTTGACAATTTCATAAATGCGTTCTGTCCCTACCTCCATAGATTTTAATAGTTGAGGTAAGTCTTCGAGAATAAATTCTAAATCTATTTTTTCGCTTTCTTGTTTAATTTCTGGCGATGGATTGCAATGTTTTTGATAAAGTTTAATCAAATACATTAGTTCATTAGCATAATTATCTGCATATTTTATATTGGCATAAATAAAATTAATCGGGTTATTAATTTCATGGGCAATACCTGCAACTAATTGTCCTAAGCTCGACATTTTTTCACTTTGAATTAATTGCGTTTGAGTCAATTGTAATCTTTTTAAAGTTCGTTTTAATTGAGCAGCTTTTTCTCTCTCTCCTGCTTCTGATTTTTGCAACGCAGAATTTAATTTTGCTAGTTCATCTGCTTGTTTCAGTACAATTTTAATAATCGCATTTCTCAGTTCTAAAGCAACATTAATTTCACATTCTTTCCACGGTCGAGATGTGAGTTTAACTACTCCTTTCCACAACTCAAATGATTTTCTTGGGCAAAATTTAATATTACCATTAGATTCTGCTTCTGTAATAGGTGCAGGATCGCCTGCCCAATTAACTGTTCTAATAACTTCTGGTCGGAACCACAAAATATAAATTCTCTGAGCTGAAGATATTGAGAGTGCCAATAACCCACTAGCTATATCTTTATATTTCTCGAACTCTTGATAAACTTTGGGCAATGAATCTGTATAAAATAGTTCTTGATTGAACTTTTTTTCCAACCAGCTAATTAATTTTTCAACAGTTATTAATGGTGGAGTTTTTCCCACTGACTGTAAATTGTTTCCAGAAACTATGATTGCTCCTTCAGCACTGACTAAATTTAGTAGTTTATTTTGACATTCAACTAAGGCATCAATAAAATTTTCTGATGTGGAAATCTCTTCAATAATTTGACTTTTGAGCGACTTTAACTCTAGTTGATAATCATAATCTTCATGATTTTCTTTATAAGCAAGTTCTAGAGACATTGTTTGCCCTAAAAATTCACACGCTGCCCGTAATTCATAAGGCACATATTTCGGTGAAATATGATGGCAAGCAATTAAACCCCATAACTTTTTGTTTTTCATTAAAGATATACACATTGTAGCAGTAAGACCCATCTTTTTTAGATACTGTCTATGGCAGGGAGAAACACTCCTTAAAACAGATAAAGTTAAATCAATGGGTTGATGAGTAATCTGATTATTTACAGGTATAATTTTTACTGGTTGATAATTAACATCTCTTATTACCCTCAGCCAATTTCTAGTATAAAGTTCTCTAGCTTGGGGTGGAATATCTAAACTTGGGTAATTTAATCCTAAAAGTGAC
This sequence comes from Okeania sp. SIO1H4, assembly GCF_010672695.1. Lineage (NCBI taxonomy): Bacteria > Bacillati > Cyanobacteriota > Cyanophyceae > Oscillatoriales > Microcoleaceae > Okeania > Okeania sp. SIO1H4. The sequence goes on along the minus strand of NZ_JAAHGB010000085.1, from coordinate 3,198 downwards.
TCTAAAGTTTCTATTTTATCTTCAGCAATTACAGCTCCATTGTATTGAGAATCAAATTTATATACCATTACTCTATCAAAGCTTGTAATTTTTCTAATTTCTTCAACTATTATTTGACATAAATTTTTTAAATCAGAAGCGTCTTGCATTTTTGATGCTGCTTCTCTCACAGAATGATAAAAGTTGAAAAATGAAATACTTTCTTCAGATATAGCTGGCTCTAGCTCCAGGATTAAAAATTTTTCAGAACGATGAATTATACCATCAAAGACTAAAGATTTATCTTTTGTTTTAACTGATAATTTAACAGGGTTAATGGTTTTAAGCTCCGGATGATTTTCTAAGCTTTTTCTGAGGCTATTGATTTGCTTTTTGTCAAGAAAGCAACTCAGATTTTGATTCAGCAATGTTTTCGCTGGTATGTCAAATAATTCAAAAGTATTATTACTTACCTGTAAAATTATCAATTCCGGTTCTTTTAAGACAAATAATACACCGTGAGGTTGAATGTGACCTGAAAGATGAATTTGTTCTTGATATTTATTGATTAAATCTACTGTTTCGTTTTGAATAACTTGCTTAACGTTCATGTATATAAAATGGTAATTATTGTGACAATACTAATAATAACACCCCTGATATTAAGTATTTTTTTTGCTCATCTATACTTTGATATTTAATGTTAAATTAAGTACATTTATCCAAACTATTTTTGATAATTGATATACTTTTCTATCATAGCTTTAAACATTAATTAATTTTCTTTCTACTTAAAATTTGTTTACAAAACTTAATATAACTAGATAAAAGCAAATAACATCTTAGGTATAATTACTAAAATTATGTTACTAAATAAACTAGGAGGTACATGGAAACTACTGATTGGCAAACTATAATTCCTACTGGAATAGCAATTACTGTTTTTCTTGGAGCATTTCTAATGATGTTCACTAATTTGTGGACTGATTCAATTAAAAAACAGGAAAAAAGTGATAAATAAACAGTTATTGATTAAACTTTCATCCTAGAAAAGTCAAATTCTGAATAAGATTGAATTTATCTGGGAAAATTAGGAAAATAAAAGAGAAAAGAAACTACAAAAATGTTAAATCTAGATAGCATAATCGAATTTTCACACATATACTGTGTAGCAATTTGTGGTGTTCTAGTACCCATGAATGTACTAGCAAGTTTACAACCAATAATTTTTACAGCCCTCCGTCGCCCCAAACAGGAAATCAACTTAATAGCATTAGTAGCTAGTTTTTACGCTTTAATGATTATCTTTCATGTTGGAAGCTGGTTTATTGTAGGAGTAGTGAGAATCCAAACATTCATTCTTTTGTGGTTTGCTAGCTGCTGTTTAATTACCAATACTTGGGCAGTTATTCACGGTTCTAGCATGAGAGAATTTATTCAATTTTCACAACAATTCCTAGTTAGACTTACTAAAAGTTTAACACTTCAAAATCAAGAGATTAGTCCTGAAATTAAATAGGATTTTTTGAGGCAGTCAACATTCAACAGTGAAAATGAATGAGGGGGTATTCATCATGGATAGCTAGGGTTAATTTTAGAGAAAAAATATTTTTCTAATAGAGATGATAGCCTCGTATCGGTAGTAATTCAACTAAGTCTAAGTACCCAGGAAAAATTAATTACTTCAGAACTTACCCAGGAACTCTAATTGTAGAGGACATTGCAACACATATTAGACTAAAACTAGAACTTAACAGGGAATTTTGCGTAAATCTTGTACCTAATTTATTCCCTGTTTTTTTTTGACAACATAGGATTTTTAGCTGTAGAATATGGGTAATTAATTTGGTATCACTACCGATCGGGTGGGGTCTAACAACTGAATTCTAATTATTAATTAAACATCACAATCTTGAAAAGAGGTAATCCCTTGGAAAAAACAATAGATAAGTTTTACGCTGATACTTACCATAAATTTTTTTCGCACTTTAAAACTTACGACGAACGATTAATTAGGGTATTGCAATCTCTCATTGATTTTATGCCTCAGTCTATCTTGGATCTAGCTTGTGGTACAGGATTGTCTACTTTAGCCTTGAAAGCCAACTTTGGCAACTCAGAAATTGTAGGCGTGGATATTGATTCAAATATGATTACCTTGGCCAGAGAAAAAATGCCAAATTCTCAAGTTCAGTTCCATTGTTGTGAGATATCAGATATATTAGCTAGAACCCCTAATGGAACAGTGGATTTGATATTTGTCAAATCAGCCTATCATTACTTTGAACACAAAATTCCGCTTTCGTATTTGCAGCCTTTGCTCAAAAAGAATGGGGTTATTGTAGTTGCCGAGAGAACAGTTCGATCTGCTAGTTCTTACCCATTACCAAAGATCGCATCAAGCTATTGGGCCAGTATTTTTGCGGAACCTCGCCCCAGTGATCGACTTGACACGGCAAACTTATTGGGAATGCCTCTTTCAGTGAGTTGTTATGGTGAACAAGTAACTATACCTACCGATATCTATCTTGATGCCGTCAAAAAGAATCAGCTTGTTGGTCTGTGGATGTTGAAACCTGAGACGATCTCTGCGTGGATAGAGAATCGTCTTTCTCAAGAAACTGATGGGTTTCATGTTTTTGAAGAATTCTGGCTTTATGTCTACCATAATATCTGAGAAGTAAAGCCATAAATTAACTATTTTACTGATGAGATCAAAGTGATGAAAGCTCCAAGATTTACTGACCTGATTGGAAATACCCCTTTAATTGATTTGACTAGATTAGTCAGTGAAAACTCAGCAGAACTCTATGCAAAATGCGAGTTTATCAACCCAGGTTTCAGCCTCAAGGATCGAATGGCAAATTATATTCTTGATGTTGCAGAAGCACAAGGTAAATTGAAGCGAGGGGATGTTATCGTCTGCTCTTCTAGTGGTAATACAGGTTGCAGTTTTGCCATGCTAGGTAAGATTAGAGGCTATCATGTTGTTATTGTTACATCAAACAAATGCAGTATAGAAAAACAAAATCATATAAAAGCTCTTAATGCAGATTTGATTGTAGTTACTCAAGATACCTATATGAGTTATGGGGCTATCAACAGTATTAAAATAATTGGACAAAGTTAAACATAAATAGACATTTACTGTGATATATTAGATTTATGTTTAACTTATTAAACTATTAAAAGAGGTGGCCGACAACTGAAATGCAATCA
>NZ_JAAHGB010000084.1:0-24027 GCF_010672695.1 Okeania sp. SIO1H4 | reverse complement strand
AGAAAAGTATCTGGAAAGCTTGGTCTTGACTTGAGCCAACTAAGTAGAGGCGCTTTGACAACGCCTTTAAGAGTTCATTTCTGGACGAATTAAGAATCTGCGCGTCTTTAGACCGCAGAGTGTCAAATCTAATCTAATAATCTAAAATGGTGCGTTACGACGAATTGTTAAATACCTTTCACAATCTAAATTTTAGCCGTCTAACGCACTCTACAAGTTTTGCACACTTTTAGCGGTGCCATATCCATATATAGTAGGTTTCTCTGATTTTCTTTTTAATTCACTAAAAAACGAAGGTTCTCTCGTATCGTTGAGAGAACCTTCGTTTATATTTAACCTGGCATCGCGCTATTTTACCGGGCAGCTACCCGCCGAGTATCTTCGCCACCATAGCGTTTAACTTCCGAGTTCGGGATGGATCGGAGTGGGTCCACTACGTCATAGACACCAGGAAAAGCTAATAATTAGATATATTAATTATTTTATTTTTTTTCTAACCGTTTCAGGTGTTAGGTGCTTTTTTTTTCCTGACATTTACTACTATAAATATCTTTTTCAGAAATGTCAACCCCCTAAGCAAATTTTTTTTAATCTCTGAATTTCCGGCCAAGGGGAGTAGGGGAGCAGGGGAGAAATTCAGATAAATCTTAGATTGTTGCCCTGTTATACACCTTATAAAAATCTAGACAATCCTAAACATGCTCTTCATCGGTGATGTTGAGCGAAATTCCTGCTCACTCGTCCATAAGTCTACTGGCAAAGAAGGTTAATGTTCTGCTCAAACACATTGAGTTTAGAATTCCCTAGGGGGGTTTTCGTCAAACACGAAAAGTCGAGTGCCAAACACTCCATAATTGTTGCTAAAATTCTTTTCTCCTAGCAGACATATGTAATAATAACACAGATTAATGGCATAAAAACATAGACATTTTGTAGATATAAGTATTGGATAGTCCATGTTTTGAAGCTTTAGCAAGCAGCAGTAAGTATATAGAACCCTTTTGATATCTTTGCACGCGGTATGTGCTTTTGGCTCAGGTCTTTAGGTAGGGCAATCATCAGATTGGCCACGTACAGGAATCAGAAGTTAGGATATTCAGTTAGAGAATAGGGGAAAAAAGTTGAAATTTTCTCCCATCTCCCCATCTCCCCAAATTCCCCTCCTGGGAGGGGTTAGGGGTGGGTCCCTATCTCCTCATCTCCCCTCTTTCTCATACCATTTAACCACCTGTTGGACTGTCAAATCTTGGAGTGGTACGCCAAATTCTTGAGAAATCTCCTTTAAAGGACGTAACGAGGAGATGACTAACCTAGTAAAAAAGGTCTCAAAGTTAGCATCTACATCTAAATGTTCCTTAATATTCTCGTCCTTTTGAATCCAAGTAGTTATTTGCTCTGAGGGTATTTCTTCTGGAGCTAAATCTGTTTCTTCTGCCATTTGCTTCAGACACCTCAATGAATAAATGGCCAGCCGCGTTGAAAACTTGTCTTTGGAAGTTAGGAGCGCCCCATCAACTTGAGCAGATTCCTCCGCTGTTAAAAATTCCATGGATTGTTGCATATTAATTTTTGATTTTATATTTTTGATTCAGGAGAAAAGGGGAGTAGGGGAGTGGGGGAGTAGGGGAGATTGAAGTAATTATAGAATGGTAAACACATATCATATTTATCAAAATAATATCGGTCTAAAACCCCGCCTTGACTGGCGAAATATTTTTGGAACCTTGCTCAAATCCTCATTACAAAAATAACTTCTGAGTTCTGAGTTCTGAGTTCTGAGTTCGTTGAATAACCGGATTCTATATCAGAATTAGACACTCATTTTTATAGCAAGGAACAAGAACAAGTTGTTTAGGACAGAGACTGATGATAAAGGAAATGTTTCCCCCCTATTCCCTATTCCCTGTTCCCTGTTCCCTGTTCCCTCTCTTAGTTATTAAATAACCACAACGATGTTCTCCATTAACAATCCAATGAGTTCTCTCCACAGTACAATCAGGCAGTACAGCACCAAACATCTCTAATTCATGGCCACAAACACTGGGGAAAGATTCGGCCACACTGGAGATAGCACAGTTGTGCTCCATAAATATGTAGCGTTCAACGGGCAACTGTGGTTCTCCTATTTCTGCTGAGGAAGCTGAATCACTTTTGACTTTTGAATTCTGAATTTTGAGCGATCGCTCGTCCACTTCCTGAGATTCTACAGGAGACCACTCTGCCATGAAACCCTCTGCTTTGCGGAGTTCTACTAAATGGGCTACGCGTTCCTGCACTTTTCCTGTCCCTAATAGTTGGCGATAGTGCATTGCTTTACGCTGCCATTGTTTGTGGAATACTTGACTGAGTTGGTCCTGGCCAATAGTTTCGGCTAAGGTGTCAAGGAAGGAAACGGCAAATTCATCATAATTATGGGGAAAGCGATCGCGTCCTTGAGTTGTTAATTGATAAATATGTTGTGGCCTTCCCATCCCGGTTTGTACTGACTTATATATAATCAGTCCTTCTGCTTCTAAGTCTTTTAAATGGCGACGTATAGCTTGGGGACTAATTTCTAAAGATTCTGCCAACTCTAAAGCGGTGGCTTGAGTTCGCTTCATTAAATGTTGTAGGATTTCTTGTTTGGTCGAATTTTGTTGGGTAATTTCCATTTTGTCAAAAAAAATACTTAAATTGGACTTTGACAATATCATTGTTGTTAATGTAACCTAAAATAGACTTAAACAACAAATAAGTTGTTTAAGTGCCTACTAAAGGCCATCTAAATTACTAAAGAAGTAAATATAACTAGGAAATAAATACAATGACTGCTAAAGTAACAACCTTAGTTAATCAACCTTATAAGTATGGTTTCGTTACCGATATCGAATCAGAAACTATTCCTCGTGGACTGAGCGAAGATGTAATTCGTCTGATATCTGCTAAAAAAAATGAGCCAGAGTTCATGCTCAACTTTCGTCTGAAAGCATATCGAAAGTGGCTACAAATGAAGGAACCAGTATGGGCACAGGTTGACTATCCACAAATAGATTATCAAAATATTATTTACTATTCTGCACCAAAAGTTCAAGATAAGAAGAAAAGTCTGGATGAAGTAGATCCTACTTTGTTAGATACTTTTGAGAAACTTGGCATTCCCCTTTCGGAGCAGAAGCGTCTGAGTAATGTTGCGGTTGATGCTGTATTTGATAGTGTTTCTGTTGCGACTACTTTTAAGGAGAAACTTGCTGAAGATGGTGTGATTTTTTGTTCTATTTCTGAAGCAGTGCAGGAATATCCAGAGTTGGTGGAAAAATATCTTGGTAGTGTTGTACCTGTAGGGGATAATTTTTTTACTGCTCTTAATTCTGCTGTATTTAGTGATGGGTCTTTTGTCTTTATTCCTAAAGGTGTAAAATGTCCGATGGATCTTTCTACTTACTTCAGAATTAATAACGGAGATGCTGGTCAGTTTGAGCGGACTTTAATTGTTGCTGAGGAAGGTAGTTCAGTAACATATTTGGAAGGTTGTACTGCTCCAATGTTTGATACTAACCAACTTCACGCTGCTGTAGTTGAACTTGTCACTCTTGACAATGCTGAGATTAATTATTCGACGGTGCAAAACTGGTTTGCTGGTGATGAAAATGGTAAGGGTGGTATTTATAATTTTGTGACTAAGCGCGGTTTGTGCAAGGGAGTAAATTCTAAAATTTCTTGGACGCAGGTAGAAACTGGTTCTGCTATTACCTGGAAATATCCTAGTTGTGTTTTGGTGGGGGACAACTCCGTGGGAGAATTTTATTCTGTTGCTCTGACTAATAATAAGCAGCAAGCAGATACAGGTACGAAAATGGTACATATTGGCAAAAATACTCGCAGTACAATTATTTCTAAGGGTATTTCTGCTGGCAACTCTGCTAATAGTTACCGTGGTTTGGTGAAAATGGGGTCTGGTGCTAAGGGGTCGCGGAATTATTCTCAATGTGACTCAATGTTAATTGGCGATCGCGCTCAAGCAAATACTTTTCCTTACATTCAAGTAGATAATAATACTGCTAAGGTTGAGCATGAAGCTTCTACTTCTAAAATTGGGGAAGACCAACTTTTCTATTTTACTCAACGGGGAATTTCTGCTGAAGATGCGGTGTCTATGATTATTAGTGGTTTTTGTAAGGATGTTTTTAATGAGTTGCCTATGGAATTTGCTGTTGAAGCTGACAAATTATTGAGTTTAAAGTTGGAAGGAACAGTGGGATAATTAATAATTAATAATTAATAATTAATAATTAAGAGCTGATTTGTAAACTGAGTTGAAGCTCATTTATACTATTGGTTTGCGGAAAATTATGTCCTGGGGGATAGTGTCAAATTCTTGCATTGTAAAGCATTTATCCTCTTAATATTTACTTTGTAAATCAGCTCTAATAATTATTAATGGATAATTGCTAATTATGAAAAATAATGTAGTCAAAGAAAAATTATTTGCATTTGCACTACGAATTGTTAAACTGTCAAAACACCTTAATCAAGAGAAACAGGAGTATGTTTGATCAAAGCAATTACTTCGTAGTGGTACAGCAATTGGTGCTTTGGTGCGTGAAGCTGAATACGCTGAAAGTCCTGCCGACTTTGTACATAAAATGGCTATTTCTCTAAAAGAGGTCAATGAAACTCTGTATTGGTTAGAGCTATTACATCAAGCAAATTACATTGATGTCAAAGGGTTTGACTCAATTAATCAAGACTGCATAGAACTCTTAAAACTTCTGACAGCTATTGTCAAATCGACCAAATCAAATAATTATTAATTATTCATTATTAATTATTCATTATTTACGGATGACGGCTATTGTTAAATCGACCAAATCAAATAATTATTAATTATTCATTATTAATTATTCATTATTTACGGATGACGGCTATTGTTAAATAGGCAAAATCAAAAAACCAATAAAAAGTTATCAATTATTCATTATAAATTACAAAAGAGGTATATATGATTAAAGAAAATAGCGAAGTTATTTTATCTGTTAAAAATTTAACTGCTAATGTAGAAGGAAAAGAGATTCTTAAAGGCTTAAATTTAGAAATAAAAGCTGGAGAAATTCATGCCATCATGGGGCCAAATGGTTCCGGTAAAAGTACTTTTTCTAAAGTATTAGCAGGTCATCCTGCCTACGAAGTTACAGGGGGAGAAATTACATTTTTAGGCAAAAATTTATTAGAAATGGAACCTGAAGAACGTTCATTAAATGGCATTTTCTTGGCATTTCAATATCCCCTAGAAATTCCTGGAGTTAGTAATTTAGACTTTTTGCGAGTTGCTTATAACACTAAACGTAAACATCAGGGATTAGAAGAATTAGACGCTTTTGATTTTGACGATTTGGTGCAGGATAAATTAGATATTGTCAAGATGAAACCAGAGTTTTTAGACCGCAGTGTAAATGAAGGCTTTTCTGGTGGAGAAAAAAAGCGAAATGAAATCTTACAAATGGCATTGTTAGATCCAAAATTAGCAATTTTAGATGAGACTGACTCAGGGTTAGATATTGATGCTTTGAGAATAGTAGCAAATGGAGTAAATGAATTAGCAAATGAGTCAAATTCTCTGTTAGTAATTACTCACTATCAACGTTTATTAAACTATATTGTGCCAGACTTTGTTCATGTAACAGAAGGCGGTAGAATTATTAAAACTGGTACAAAAGAATTAGCATTAGAATTAGAAGAAAAAGGTTACGATGATTTGATTGAAGAGGCAAAAGTGGGAGTGTGAAAAGTATGCAAGTTTCTGTAAAACCAGAGATATCTTATTTAGACAAGTTACTGAAAGAGTGTTGTAAAGGAGTATCTCCAACGGTACCGCCAGAATTTCCTCTAGATGGAAAAATGGCAAGTTGGTTACAGCAAGTACGCGATCGCGCAGGAACCTGGGTGCGTGAGTTGGCCTTTCCGACAAAGCAAGATGAAGAATGGCGGTTTTCTGACTTGTCTGCAATGATGAAGTTAAATTTTCAAGCACCTGCACCAGTAAATTTGGATGCTTTGAATATTACTCCTTTTATTTTGCCGGAAGCAACAGACAGTCGGTTGGTATTTGTGAATGGGGTATTTGCACCAAAGTTATCATTAGTCGAAGGTTTGACAGATCGAGTGTTTGTCGGAAACCTAGGGCAGTTACCTCCCGAATATCAAGACCGCATCGGAGATTATTTGGGGCAACAACAGGGAAGTAAAGAAGTATTTACATCCCTAAATACTGCTGGTTTAACTGATGCAGCAGTGGTATGGTTGCCAAAAAATCAAGTTGTAGAAAAACCAATACATCTATTATTTATTGCGACTCAGACTGAAATTCCGATTTTGACTCAGCGTCGTTGTTTAGTAGTAGCGGAGCGTAACAGTAGTGCGACAATAATTGAGCATTGTGTTACGGCAGAAGTTATTTGTCCGGAAGCACCCACTTCTCGCCCCTATCTGACAAATACAGTTACAGAAATATGGGTAGAGGAAAATGCGGAAATTAATCATAGCAGGGTGCAGCGAGATGCAGGAACAGCATTTCATATCGGCAAAACAGCGATCGCTCAAGCGAAGAATAGTCGTTATACTTGCAATGCTATCCATTTAGGGGCAAAATTATCTCGTCATAATTTAGAAGTTTCTCAAATGGGCGAGGGAACGGAAACTAATCTTTATGGTTTGGCATTTATTGGGAATGAGCAAGAAGCAGATACTCACAGTGCCATTATTTTGAATCATCCCAATGGTGTAACTGAGCAACTTTATAAGTGTATTGTTGATGACAAAGCACATTCTATATTTAATGGCAAAGTCTATGTTTCTCAAACTGCACAGTTGACTAATGCAGCTCAGTTAAATCGTAATTTGTTACTTTCTTCTGGTGGGAGGGTTGATACAAAACCGCAATTAGAAATTATTGCTGATAATGTTCAATGTTCCCATGGTGCAACTGTTAGTCAGTTGGATGATGATGAAGTGTTTTATTTACAAAGTCGAGGTTTGAATGAAGAAGTAAGTCGTAATTTATTAATTGATGCTTTTGCAGCAGAAATTATTAACAAGTTGCCCTTACCTTCTTTGCAAAATATTTTAAAACAATGTGTTGCTTGTAAAGTGTAAAAGAAGGAAGAAGGAAGAAGGAGGAAGGAGGAAGGTGAGTTAAAAAATTGATTGAGACTTATTACTCCTTGGAGATTAATTCCTCCTTCGGTGTAGTAAAGTTTCAAAGAGAGTAATAAGGAAAAAGTAAAAAGAAGGAACTAAGCAAGTGAGCTAAAAAGTTGATTGAGACTTATTATACCAATTCCTAAAAGTAACGCTATACTTGGGTAAAATTTCAGTTATTAACTAATTAAAACAGACCGAATCACCTTTTTGCTAAAAATAGCCCAGTTAATGTTAATTATTCTTACTTTTTACTTCTCCCTAACTCCCCGACTCCCCGACTCCCCTGCTCAACAAAATGTAGAAAAGTTTTTGATAAATGGTATTACTCCTTGGGGACTAATTCCTCCTTCGGTGTAATAATGAGTTAATAACTCATAGCTGATAGCTGATAGCTGATAGCTAAATGCTTACTAATAACTGATAGCTGAAAAAATGACTATTATTCAAGAAAAAACACTAGGTGAAAAAGTACGGGAAGAATTTCCGATTTTAAATCAGGAAATAAATGGTAAACCACTGGTTTATTTAGATAATGCTGCTACTTCACAAAAACCTCTAGCAGTTATTAATGCTTGGCAAGAATATTACCTGAAATATAATTCTAATGTGCATCGTGGTATTCATACCTTAAGCTCAAAAGCAACAGATGCTTATGAAGGGGCAAGAGATAAAATAGCTGCTTTTGTCAATGCAGCATCTCGGAATGAAATTGTTTATACTCGAAATGCTAGTGAAGCAATTAATTTAGTCGCCTATTCTTGGGGTTTAAATAATCTCAAAGCAGGAGATGAAATTATTGTCTCAGTTATGGAACATCATAGTAATTTTGTTCCCTGGCAAATGGTTGCTCAAAAAACTGGAGCAGTTTTAAAATTCGTAGAGCTAACCAAGACCGGAGAATTTGATTTTGAACAATATAAAACTCTAGTTTCAGATAAAACAAAATTAGTAGCAGTTGCCCATATTTCTAATGTTTTAGGCTGTCAAAATCCAGTGCAAGAAATCTGCGCGGTCGCTCATCAAAATAGAGCAAAAGTATTAATAGATGCTTGCCAAAGTGTACCTCATATAAGAGTAGATGTACGGGAAATAGATTGTGATTGGTTAGTAGCTTCCGGTCATAAAATGTGCGCTCCTACTGGTATTGGTTTTCTCTATGGAAAATTAGAATTATTAGAGAAAATGCCTCCATTCTTAGGAGGAGGCGAAATGATTTCCGAGGTATTTTTTGACCATTCCACCTATGCCGAATTACCTCATAAATTTGAAGCAGGAACACCAGCTATTGGAGAAGCGATCGCTCTTGGTGCAGCAGTAGATTATCTGACAAATATAGGTATGGAAAAAATCCATAATTATGAAGCAGAATTAACTACTTATTTATTTGAAAGATTGAACCAAATTCCTGAAGTTACTATTTATGGGCCTCAACCAAATGAGAAAGGTGAAAGTAGGGCAGCATTAGCATCTTTTACTGTAGAAAAAATTCATCCCAACGATTTATCAACAATGTTAGATGAAGCAGGTGTAGCAATTCGTTCCGGTCATCATTGTGCCCAACCTTTACATAAATATTTGAATATTTCATCCACAGCTAGAGCAAGTTTATCTTTTTATAATAATCGTAATGATATTGATGCTTTTATTGTTGCTTTGAAAGAAACAATAGAGTTTTTTAGCAATATTATGGGTTGAGAGAGGAGTCAGGAGTCAGGAGTCAGAAGTCAGGAGGAAAGAAAGAAGTAAGAGGAGGAAAAGGAGAAAGATACAGTAGGTTGGGTTAAGCGTAAGCGCAACCCAACAAATACCTAAACCAAACCTACATTAACAGTTATTTTTCACTCTTAAATTTATGGTTATGGATAGCTCTTAGAAGTTAAAAATGCGAAATATTATGACCGGAGCATAGTTGATTATATTTCTTTGTTTAAGCAGAAATAATGTAAGTTATGCTAATGTCCTATGTGTTGAATTTTGTTCCTCAACCCAACCTACAAAAGTGAATATAGAATTAAATCATAATTGTAAGAAACCCTTCTGCTTTCTGCCTTCCTTCCACTAAAGTGTAAATATTCAAGCAGACATGATATGAGAGACTGGAATCTAAATAAACTTATAGTTATTAACTTAATTGTTTTGAATATTGCGATTATTTGTCTAGCGGTGGCGTTAATTTTTTCACCTAATAAAACTTTGGCAACTTCCATTGCTAAAACTACACCTAAAATAGAACAAAAAATTGAGGCGATCGATTCAGAAAAGTTAAGTCAAGGTAGAGGTAGAAAATATGAATATAAGGTTGAATATCAATTTGGTTTTCCTCAAAGTAATGAAGAAAGAGACCGCTATATAGAAGCTTTAAACGATGCGGGTAAAGATGGATGGGAATTAAGTCAAACTGATGTGGTTTTTAATCCTTCTAGTGGGCGAGGATTATATATTCTGATATTTAAAAAAGATAAATAGTTGAAGAAGGAAGAAGGAAGAAGGAAGGGATGATTATTTATAAGTTATATCAAGTCTCATTAATTAGCAATAATAAAAATCTTTTCTCTGATAAATTTATCCCTTTTCCCTGTTCCCTAAAGCAATAAAACCTTGTAATTCATCAACTCGATAACTGCTGTAATTAATCCTATTTTTGGGGTGCGTCTCATATTTGCAAAAATACTTTTTTCCTATATATTCCCTATTCCCTGTTTCCTGTTCCCTGTTCCCTAAAAGCGATAAATTTTTGGCTTTATTCAAAATTGAGATTCACCCTATTTTTGGGCTGTCACTTCAATAATTTCTGTATCCATAATCATCTTACTGTTACTGACTAAATCTTCGTGTTTATTCGTATTTAGGGTAACAGTTATTTTATTGCTGCCTGGGTCTAAATTTCCCAGATAATACCAATTGCTATAAATTCTAGTAATTTTTTTGTCATTGATATATAAATGAGCATGACCTTCATTAGGATTACTACTTTGATTTACTGTTTCCGGGGCAAACTTAAAGTTAGTTAGCTTCAACTCTAAATTCCATCCTTTCATAGTATCCTTATAAGCAACTAAATCAACTTCAGGAACTGGTTTATCTGCTGGAATTTCTATTTTTTTATGACTATGACCCATACCCCCATGAGACTCATCAGCAATTAGATTGTTACCAGAAGAATGAACTGTTTTAGCAATTCCTAATCCCGCAGTTACAATTAGTATGATTGATGTGAGTTTTAATAATTGTTTCATCCTTGTTTTTCCTTTATTTTATAATTTTTAATTTTTTTATAATGGGTAAGGGTAGTTAAAATGTCAAAAGACAAGCCGTCATACTTGAAAATTTAGAACGTAGGAAATAGTTTAAACACAAATTATATTATGTCCGTTTTGATAGTTAGTTAGGTTGAAAGTTTGAGATAGCGATCGTTATTTCATTAAAAAGGGGATTTCAACCCCTCCTAAAATTAAACGACAACCTAGAAGTTGGGGGTTTAAACCCAAGTTTTCAGCACGCTAAAAGCTGAGTGCTGTTTGCAGAGCATTCCGGTACGGAAAATGCTGATAGCTAGTTAAAAGGAGGTAAGCATTCAGCTATTAGCACTAAGCAGTCAGCAATTAGTAATGAGTAATTACTTCTAAGGTTTAGGAAGGGGAATTTGCCAGTAACTTTTATTCTTTCTCAATTTTAAAGGTTGCTTTTATCTTCCTCAAAATTAATAGCTGATAGCTAATAGCTGACGGCTGAATGCTTACAAAAGGAGATAATAAATTGAATAATATTAACACACTCAAAGCCATAGAATTATTTTCTGGAATTGGTGGATTTTGTTTAGGAATGAAAGCTGCAAATATTGAAACTATTTGGGCTAATGATATTAACGAACTTTGCTGTCAGGTTTATCAAAGTAATTTTGGTAGTGACTCAATAGTATTAGGTGATATTAATAAAATTCAGATATCAAACATTCCCGAACATGATATTTTAACTGCTGGTTTTCCCTGTCAACCATTTAGTCAAGCTGGCAAAAAAATGGGAATTAGAGATAAAGTTAGAGGAACACTTTTTGAGCGGATTATTGAAATTATTCAAGCCAAACAACCACAATATTTTTTATTAGAAAATGTCAAAAGAATATTAACAATGGAAAAGGGGTCTCATTTCCGAATAATTTTAAATGCTCTAGCTGCATTAGATTATTTTATTGAATGGCGAATCATTAACCCAATAAATTTTGGTATCCCCCAAAATAGAGACAGAATTTTTATTTTTGGCACAAGAGTAAATTCAACACAAAAAATACTCGATCTAGAAAAATTTTATGTATTTTTAACAGAGAATGATTTTGACAGCTTACCCTGGAATAAAAATAGCGAAATAGAAACATCTATGCAGGCTATTCTTCATGGTACTAGCAAAAATTATCACTGGGGCATTGCGTATAAAAATAAATTTTATAGTCAATCTTTACCTTTAATGCCTGACATCAAACCCCGAAAAAAACTCAAAGATATTCTGCAACATGAGTCAGAAATAAATACACAATTTGATTTTACCTATGAAACTATTGAAAGAATCAAACAGAGCAAAACTATCAATAGATATTGCAACGGTGTCGAAATATTATATAACCAGGGTGGAGGAGCGCGTCTTGGCTATACTATCTTCGGTATTAATGGGGTTACTTCCACATTAACTGCCTCTACTTCTAGACATTATGAAAGATATCAAGTTGGTGATAAATTTCGCCGTTTAACTAATGTAGAATATGCTCGCTTAATGGGATTTATTGATAATTGGTGTCGGGTTGCTAAAATTTATCACCAATATGCTTTATATGGTAATTCAGTTGTGCCAGATTGTGTAAAATGGATATGTCAAAGAATAGGCAAACAAAACTTTAAATTTAACCATCGGACTTGGCAACAATTAACATTATTTAGTTAATTCAATACTAATAAATATATGAAATAACTGACACTATCATTGTTTAAAACTGAAGCAGCAATTTTTGTTAGAGAATTAACTGTTAGACCAATTTTTGATTTGTACGGTATTACCGATGGTAAAGCAATAGGAACTTATGTAGAACAAGCATTCAATAAATATTTAATATCCAAATATTTATATACTCCAGGGAGTGCAGCTAGTGGGATAGATTTTCCAGAATTAGAAGTAGATTTGAAGGTAACTTCTATTCGACAACCACAATCATCTTGTCCGTTTAGAGATGCTAGTCAAAAGGTTTATGGATTAGGCTATCATCTACTTGTCTTTGTGTATGAAAAAATAGATAATCAAGAATTACGAGCAGCAAGTTTAAATTTTAAAAGCGCGATATTTGTAGCCAAAGAAAAAACAGGAGATTATCAAACAACACGAGGTTTACTAGAAATTATTAGTCGTAATGGTAATGAAGATGATGTAATAGGATTTTTAGAAGATCGTAACCTTCCTTTAGATGAAATAGGACGGGAAATTTTGGCTGAAAGAATAATAAAAGAACCTCCACAACAGGGTTATATTACTATCTCTAATGCTTTGCAATGGAGATTACAATATAGAAGGATTATTGAACAAGCAGAAATTGGAAATATAGCTGGAGTGGAAAATATTCTAGGTTAAAATATCTATCAAATATAGCAGAAGGAAAAAGAAAGAAGGAAGAAGGAAGAAGGAAGAAGGAAGAAGGAAGAAGGAAGAAGAAAAAATATTGCTTTGTCTGAATTTTAGGCTTTTAATATGTCCTAACCTTTCCTTCGACTGCTATAACAGGTCATTTCAGTTATCAGTTATCAGTTAGCCTCCTTCGGAGGAACTGCGGACTTCAGTAACTCTGCAATAAGGAGGCAAGAAAATACGGAATTATCTTTTTTTTATCCCCAATGATACCCGCTCTAAAAGCACATCATTAAATAAACTCAAGATTATCAATTTGAAAATATCTAGAAAGATGCAAAAATGAAAATATCTAAATAGGATTTGCTGATTTTTTCCAAGCAAGTCATAAACATAGGAAAATCTCCACAAAAATTATTCAATTATTGCTAAATAAAAAGCAATAAAATACAAAAACTTGCCAAATAAAAAGACTTGTGCATTAATAACTAAGATATCCCGAATAAATACATGACCTATGCTAGAAATTAGTGACTTATTTGATGAAAACCTTTATCTAAATGTTAACCCCGAAATTGCAGAAGCAGTAAACAATGGCATCGTACAAAGCGGCTTTGACCACTTTATTCGCTTCGGTCAATTTGAAGGGCGAGACCCCAGTATTTTTTTTGATACTAACTTTTATTTAACCAATAATCCAGATGTTGCTGCCTTAGTTCAACAAAACTCAATCACTCCCATTCAACATTTTATTCAAGTCGGTCAATTTGAAAATCTCGATCCTAATTCTCAATTTAATACCGATATTTATCTCCAAGAAAATCCAGATGTTGCTGATGCAGTTCAACAAAACTTATTAACTACCATCGAACATTTCGTTAATTTTGGTATTGCTGAAAATAGATTATTTTCCCAAAATTTTATCGGCACAATATTTGATGTAGTTGTTACAAGTGCAGCTAATAATGGTAATGATGCAGCCATTCGTTTTGATGGTTTAACTGGTCGATTAATTGGTGAATTTCCTAATGGTGGAGAATTAACCGACCCCAGAGATATTGTACAAGAAATTGATGGGTCTAATACTGTTTTAATTAATGGTGGAAATGACAATGTTTTACGCTTCGATGCCACTACAGGAAACTTCATTGAAACATTTACTGAATTTCCCGAATTAAATGGTGGAGGTGCCGTTTTTGGACCAGATAATAATTATTATGTAGGGGCGCGATCGCTAGGTTCAATTGTACGTTTCAACGGTCAAACTGGAGATTTTATTGATGAGTTTATTCCCTCAGAATTAGTAGATTTTCCCAGAGGTTTTGTATTTGGTTCCGATGGCAATTTTTACTTAGGAAATGGTGCCGACCCAGCAACAGGTGGTGGCGGTGGAACAGTCATTCAATATGATGGTCTTACGGGTCAAGTATTGAATCCTAATTTTGTCAATGACCCTGAATTAAGTCCCCTAGATGTGATTAATGGTCTGGATGGCAATATCTATGTCAGCAGTGAATTTCCTTTTGGTCAGGATGATTCGGTAGCTAGTGTTCGCGTGTATGATGTTGAGACAGGAGCGTTGTTAGATGTACTTGATGCTGGTTTAGATGCAGAGGAAGTGCCAATATTGGATGCCCCAAGAGGGTTAGGTTTTGGACCAGATGGTAATCTCTATGCTAGTAGCACTGGTACTGGTAGTGTGGTTCGTTTTGATGGTGCAACAGGTGACTTTATAGATGTGTTTATTGAGTTTCCTCAGTTGAATGGTCAAGCATTAAATTTCGTTCCTGCGGAAAATTAAGCCATCTAATTAGTTATGATACAGTAGGTTGGGTTGCGCTCCCGCTTAACCCAACAAATACCAAGTTGGACTTATACAAAGAAATTATATCAAATCCGGTAGCATTGGTGTAATTAGATAAAGAATGTGGAGACCCACCCCTAACCCCTCCCAAGAGGCGAATCTGGGGAGATAAAATCCCAGGAGGAGAATGTGGGGAGATCAAGAAAGATTTGGCAATGGCGCTTGTGATGTAACATTTTTTTATACCTAATTAACCAGATTTGATATTAGACTTGTCGCTTTATAACTTAAAAAATCCCCAAAAACTTTGTTCTGTAAGGATTGTAGCTATTGGCAACCAAAAAATCTGGGAATTATTGCTCTGTCTAGGTTGGAACGATTTTTTCCCTCTATTTAGCGACAACTCTATTATATATAGTCAGGAAAAACTATGCGGACATAATCTAAGTTTTGCTAATGTCTTATCTATTAGACGTCTCCAGAAAAGAGGGAATAGGGAATAGGGAATAGAGAATAGGGAACAGGGAACCCACCCCTAACCCCTCCCAGGAGGGGAGTAATTGATAATTTATGGATAAGAATTGATTTTATTTTTGATTTTGGAGATGTCTATTGGGTTTTGTTATTCAACCCAACCTACATTAATGATATTAACTGTTATTTTTCACGATTAAATTTATGGTTATGGATGAGGGAGTAATTAAATATAATTGTCATTGGGTTAAAGAGGAACCTGTGACAAGCGATAGCATTACTGATTTAATGAAAAAGCGAGATTTTATGTACTCGTTAGGATTAATTGGTGCTTATGAAAATGGCATTGGTTT
The DNA here is from genome assembly GCF_010672695.1 of Okeania sp. SIO1H4. Classification (NCBI taxonomy): domain Bacteria; kingdom Bacillati; phylum Cyanobacteriota; class Cyanophyceae; order Oscillatoriales; family Microcoleaceae; genus Okeania; species Okeania sp. SIO1H4. The sequence continues at coordinate 8,616 of NZ_JAAHGB010000084.1, read as the reverse complement.
TGGTAATGTTAGTCAGAGAATAAATGACTCAAATCAGTTTATTATTACTGGCACTCAAACCGCCCATTTAGAAACTTTAGGACCGGAATTTTACACGGTAGTTACTGATTTTAATATTGAGGAAAATAGCCTAACTTGTTGCGGACCTGTTAAAGCTTCTTCTGAATCTTTAACTCATGCTGCTATCTATTATTATCAACCAGAAATTATGGGTATTATTCATATTCATAATTCTCAGCTTTGGCAAGGACTTATGTATAAAGTTCCTACTTCTAATCAAAAAGTACCTTATGGTACTCCACAAATGGCAAAAGAAATATTTCGTTTGTTTGATGAGGAGAAGTTAGGAGTAGAAAAAATATTAGTAATGGCAGGTCACGAAGATGGGATAATTTCTTTTGGGAAAGATTTAGATGAAGCTGCTAATATTTTGTTGAATTTTGATCGGACATCTCTAGAAAAGAGGGAGTAGAGCAGTAGGGAAGTTGCATACAACGTCCGAGAACGGGAAGTAAACATAAGAATAATTAACAATAACTGGGGTGCTAAATTTAATCTCGCCCTGCTCCCCTACTCCCCACCCTCTTTAATCTAATTACACCGATGCTACCGGATTTGATATAACTCCTGAGTCCTAAGTCCTGAGTCCTGAGTCCTGACTCCTAAAGACTTATCCATACCCACTATGTTGACGAATCTCTGGAGGATGAAAAGCAAGTACAATTCTATGCTTCGGTACTCCAGCACCAACAAGTTCATCCGTAGTACCATCTTCAATACCATCGTAGTGAATCCAAATTTTATCATTGCGGATTTCAGCATGGACAATAGTACCATATACACGGCGACTATCCTCCCATCCTTCATGGACTAACAGAAAATGGTTGCGATCGCTACTAATGATCGTGTATGTTTTCACATCACCATAGCAGTAAGGAAGATCGGCGTAGTATTGCAAAATTGGCGTTGCTGATTTGAGGTATGAAATTCAACTAGTGGTAAATTTTCAGCCAAAACAATACTGCAAATTATACCTATTTCTTCCTAATTTAATCACCGAAAAACTTGTTTCTACCTACTCTGCTGACTCGGTCCTCCTGACTCAGTCCTCGGTCTTCCTGTGAAATCATACATTTATTCAGCAACGCCGCAAAATTTTTATGAGTGTTTCACGCCATTTTTCCAGGTCTAAGAGTTGATTTGTGGTTTCCATTGAATAATTTCCTCAATCTTGGCATCAAAAACAAACAGACGAAAACCAGGTTCTTCTAATAAAAGTTGTCCAACTTCCTCCTTAAAAAAGGTTTCAAAAATATTGCGCTTGACTGCTAAATATATTTGACGTAATGGGTCTTGTTTCTTGAGAATTCTACTATATAAAAAGAATTGCCCCCATGCTTTTTCAGGCGTTGCTTAAATGTAATGATAATTAGACATCTACTCCATCCATAGGGAGTAGGGAGTAGGCAGCTTTGCTGTAGGGAAGCCACCCGCGGGGCCCGACCGTGGAGGGGAAAGAATTGATAATTTCTTTGGGATATAGATATTGATTTTTGATTCTTGGAGATGTCTATGAGCTGAAGGTAAAATTGAAAAACTGATGTTTTGCGCCCAAAGTTAATCTCAAAATCATTATAGCGCTGTGCGCAGGCAACAGCTCATCTGGCAACAGGCAGCAGGGGGAATAAAAAACCGATAATATAAGACTTTTAGCTCTTGGACACCTCTTGTAATTTGTAAATATGCCAGCGCACATTGCTATACCACTCAGCAACGCCCTTTTTCAAGTTCATTAACTAATTCCTGTTCCCTGCTATACGAACAATATAAACTTGACAAAATGAATCAATATCAAATATAGTTAAAGACGCTCAAAACTATAGAGTAAAAGGAGTAAAATATGAGTGGTGGAAAAAGCCTCCAACCGACAAAATATGCCGAACATCGGTATAAGATCAGTGCACCAATTGATTTTGATGTGGCAGTGAACTACGGTGGTGCATTAATGGCGATCGCTGGAGCAGATGGCGAATTAGCAGAAAAAGAATTCCAGTGGTATATTGATGAACAAGAACTTTTGTTCGTAGACTCTACGGAGTACATTGAAACGCTACGCAAATTCGATTGGAAAAATGCTAGCATTGAGGATATGTTGAGTGGTATCAAGTACGATTTTCCTCTGAATTTTCGCCGTTCCATGTTATACCAAGCGATTAAGATGAGTCGAGCTGATGGAGTTTACCAAGAAAAAGAAAAAGCTGCTGTGGCTAAAGCAGCAGAAATTTTAGGAATTGACCGTAGCATGGTTATTAGCATTGAGTCATTAGCTGAAATGGAAGAAGCGACCGAGCGACTGCGACTTGCTTTATTTGAAACGGAAGTTTAATTCTTCTTTAAACCTGTTTATAGAGGATTTTGATATGTCGATCTTATGGGTAAGTATATCAAAATCCTCAATTGTGTTTTAGAGTTAGTCTAACTGCATTCATAGTTTGACGGCAGATAATATCGATCATTTTTTCATATTGCGATTACATTCAAGATTGCTCTCAAGAATATCTATATAGAATGAGTATAGCGCTACGCGCAAGTCAAAAGTCAGAGGTAGTTCTGCATAGTAATGGTAATATATTCAAATAGGTTAATAAAGTTAAGTTTGTGGAGATCAATTGTCCTGAGTGCCAGTCTACTAAAATCATTAAATATGGACATACCCACGATGGTAAACCTCGTTTCCGTTGTACTCATTGTGGGCGACAGTTTGTAGAAAATCCTAGCCGAGGATCTATGGATGAAGCAACAAGAATCATGATTGATCAAATGTTGCTCTTATAGAACCCCTAAACGGATCTATTTAAAAATAGAGAAGGAGATGGGGAGATGGGGAGATGGGGAGATGAAAGCACATACCGCGTCCAAAGATACGCTCAGGGGTTCTATAAAGATCCGATAATATTGTCGGTAATTTGAGCAATATTTTGGTGTTGACTTTCTCCTAATAATCCCGCCAAATCCAAGGCGAAATCCCTTTTTTTGAGCTTTGGTTTTGAATAAATCATCAAATTTTTGACACCACTTTTGAAACCATGGCGGTAAGGCAGACAAGGTTGTTTGTTTGAGCAGCTATCAAATTTAGGTAAGAACCATAATATATCATAATTTTCACCTCAGAGACTGCATTTTTTTTTGAAAGTCCAGCTAATATCATGTCCATTGATATCGTTTGTGTAAAAGTGAGCGTGAATATCTACAGGAAATTTAAGTTTTTTTTCTTGCTCTTAAGCCTTCCTGTCTGTTGCCTGTTGCCTGTTGCCTGTTGCCTGTTGTCTGTTGCCTGTTGCCTACCTTTGCTATACAATACCGATGCTACCGGACATGATATAAAGCCCAACTACAAACAAATGTATTGCTGTAGTAGATAAAAACAATGAGTTTACAAACAACTGATTTAATGTTAATTGCTGATGGAGAAGCAGCACCTGTGGAGGCCAAAATTCCACCACGAAAACCAAAATTTTATGACACATTTAATTATATAGCTAACCCCGATCGCTTCTGTCGTCAAAACTTCAAAAAATATGGTCCTATATTTAAAACAAGTGTTTTTGGTGGAACGACAGTATTTGTAGGGAGTGTCTCAGCAATTAAAATGGCCTTCAACGGAGACCAGAAATATACAGAAATTGCGCTACCAGCAACTACAATGGAGATGTTTGGCGAGTACAGTCTATTTCAACGTCCTGACTTACATCGTCAACGAAAAACAGCACTAGCTCCTGGTTTGACTGGTGCAACATTGGAAGGATATGCAACTCACATTAATAATATTATTGCTCAAGGCATCAAAACATGGGCGAATAGAAAAATTCAGCTATATCCAGAAGTGGAGAAAATTAGTTTTGATATACTCACACCTCTATTGTTAGGAATTAGCTTAAATGACTCCGTTCCAAAAACTTTTGAGGGGTTGCCAATTTCCTCTAAAGCGGAATTAAAAGCTTTATACAAAACGTACTTTGATGGTTTTTATGGATTGCTCAAATGGAAATCTCCTCTCACAACATTCGGTCGTGGAATTAAAGCACGGGTAAAATTGATTGAGTTTATGGATGCTGTCATCAAACGGCGACTAGCGGAAAATGAAAAGATTAACCCGACTCAAGATTTCCTGTCAATGATGTTAGCTAGTCAGCAGGAAGACCCAGATGGAGTATTTAGCGATATTTTGATTAAAAATCAATGTCTTTTGCAATTGTGGGCATCTCATTACGAAATTTCAGGGTTTATCTCTTCCTTAATATATCAACTTGGCAAGCATCCACAAATATTACAACGATTACGACAGGAACAGGTACAAATATTAGGAGAAAATAACAACTTTAGCCAGTTTTCACCAGAAGATTTGAAACAGATGATTTTTCTGGAAGCTTCCATTAAAGAAACTCTCCGCACTTTACCGCCAAGTTCTACTGCTAGTCGTCGGTTAACTCAATCTGTTGTACTCGATGGTGTTCTCTACCGGAAAGGTTGGACTTTGATTGCAGAACCTAGAATTGCTCATATTATGCCTGAATATTTTCAGCAACCAGAGAAATTCGATCCGAGTCGTTTTTTGCCGGAACGTGGTGAGGGTAAGATGTATGAATTTATCCCTTTCGGCGGTGGTGTTCACGCTTGTTTGGGAGCGCAGATGGCAATATTAGTTAGCAAAGTGTTTGTATCTCATTTACTACAAATGTTTGATTGGCAACTGATGGGAGAACCAAGGTTTGTTCAATTTCCCCTGAAGAAAATTAAAGATGATTATCAAATAGAGATTAAATCTATAGCAGGGAATAGGGAACAGGGAACAGGGAACAGGGAACAGTAGGAAAAATTTTTCTATTTCTAAAGTTCATCATCAGTCTATGTCAAATACCAACTCATTCTTTGCTATAAATATGCAAATATTAGTATCAGTATTGTTTCTAGGTATCTGCTTTTTTCTCGGCGCTCTCCCACTCACTGGTTTAATAGTTAAAACTCTGGCAAATATCGACCTCAGAAAAGTCGGTACGGGTAATGTTAGTGTGGCAGCAGCGTTTACTCACGCGCCGAAACCAGTGGCAATAACAGCAGTATTAGCAGAAATAGTTAGAGGTATCGCGCCAGTTTTAGTAGCAAAAGTGTTATTTCCAGAGATTTTTACCTTACAGTTAGTAGGATTAATTTTGTTAGTCGCAGGTAGATATTTTATTGCTAAAGGTGGGGGTGTGACTAATGCTAGTTGGGGAGTTTTGGTTTATTCTCCTATGGTGGCATTGGGTTCGGGAATTACAGGATTATTAATATTAGTAATAGGAAAAAAAATATTTCCTCAAAAAAATCAAAATATCCGACAATGGGCAGCTCGTCTGGGATGTCTCAGTAGTTTTTTCTGGGTATTATTATTTCGCCAGGACGCATCTTTTTTTGAAGTTTTCGCATTATTAGGATTAGCAATTCTATTAGTAGTAATAAATCTGAGGCAAAGTGATGATATGGCTTTAAAGAAACAAATTATATTTTCTCTCGATAATCAACTAGATACCAAAGTATGTGGTGAGAAAGCAGCTAGATTAGCTCAATTGAAAAAAGCTGGTTTTAATGTTGTTAAAGGTTTTGTTTTGCCTGCAACTGAAGTAGGGAGTCGAGGCAATTGGAATAAGGAAGTTAATTCTTCATTACCTACTATCAACTCTCCTTTACCGAAGCTGGATAAAATGTCTATTAATTTTCCCCTAATTGTTCGTTCTTCTGCTGTGGGGGAAGATAGTGATAATAGTTCTGCTGCCGGACAATATCAAACTATTTATCCGGTGAAAAATCAAACGGAATTATTAGAAGCAATTAATATTTGTCGTCAATCTTATTGGTTGCCAGAAGCTGTTGCTTATCGTCGGCAAAGAGAAATTCCTGATGCGGAAATGGCAGTATTAATTCAGCCTTATATTATTAGTCAAGTTGCTGGAGTAATGTTTACTCGTAATCCTTTAGATGGTGGTGCAAAAATAATTATTGAAGCTCTGCCAGGAGGTGCAGAAAAAGTTGTGGGTGGGCAGTTTAGTCCGGTACATTTAGAAATTGTTGAAGAAGGAAGAGGGAAGAAGGAAGAGGGAAAAAGGCATCCCCCCTTGCCCCCCTTTGAAAGGGGGGAGGAAGAAGGAAAAGGGAAAAACTGGATTGTGACTCAAACTTCAACCAATTTTAACCCTGTAGGCGACGGGGAATTAAACCTAAAAGAAAAAGATAAAAATCAATCTTTAGAGCAAGTAAAAAATCAGGATATTTTACCTGAAAAAATTATTCAAGAATTGGTAAATCAAGCAGAGGCTATAGAAGTCTTTTTTCATGGTTTACCCCAGGATATTGAATGGTGTTGGGATGGTGAAAAAATTTGGATTTTACAAAGTCGCCCCATTACTAATCTCAGACCAATTTGGACGCGAACTATTGCAGCAGAGGTAATTCCTGGGGCAATTCATCCTTTAACTTGGTCGATAAATCGTCCTTTGACTTGTGGAGTTTGGGGAGAAATTTTTACTATTGTTTTAGGGGAAAAGGTAGCAAAATTAGATTTTACTGAAACGGCAACTTTGCTCGGTTCCCATGCTTATTTTAATGCTACTTTGTTAGGGGAAATTTTTAGAATGATGGGATTGCCGGAGCAGGGTTTAGAGTTTTTATTACGAGGGCAAAAAATGGGAAAACCGCCTTTAGGAAAAGTGTTGCCTTCTTTGCCTGGTTTATGGCGGTTGATTAAAAAAGAAATGGCAGTTGACCGAGAGTTTGAACGGGACTATTATCAAATTTTTATTCCCGCTCTACAAATTTTAGAAAATAATTTCAAACAAAATTCGTCTCAGTCTTTATCAGAATTATTAGACCAAGCAGAACAAATTCAAGCATGGTTAAAACCGATTACTTTTTATAATATTTTGGGTCCTATAGGTTTGGCAATTAGGCGATCGCTCTTCCGTGTTTCTGAGGAATGGTTGCCTACTGATACTGCACCGGAAATTGTTTCAATTAGAGAATTACAAAAATTAGCAGTTAAGTTAAAAATGGCAACTAATTATGATGGGGAAATAGAGGCAGAGTTTGAGCAAAATCAGGAATTACAAAGGGAGTTTCAGCAATGGTTGGAAAGTTATGGTTATTTGAGTGAAGTTGGTACGGATATTGCCGTGGCAACTTGGGGAGAAAAGCCGGATAATTTCCGTGAGTTATTATTTGCAATGGCTCGGAAAGGTGAGGGGGAAAAAGATAATTTTAAAGAGAGTTTTTCGGTAAGGTCTTTAAACTTGTGGCAGAGGTGGCGACTGGCGCAATGTGCAAAACGTGCGATAACTAAGGGGAAAATTGCTGAGGTTTATGGGAAATTTTTGGCTTATTTACGACTGACGTTTTTAGCAATAGAAATAAAAGTCAAAAGTCAAAAGTCAAAAGTCAAAAGTGATGAGCGACAAGAAAATTTAGAAGTTAAAAGTCAAAAGTCAAAAGTCAAAAATGATGACTTACAAGAAAATCTAGAGGTTTTTGAAGAAAAGGGTGATATTTTTTATTTGGAATTTGAGGAAATTCGGCAATGGATTTTAACAGTAGGTTGGGTTGAGGAACGAAACCCAACAAAAGAATCCCTCCTAACCCCCCTTGAGAAGGAGGGGATGTTTAGCGATCGCCTCCTTGATCGGGCAGGAATGTTTAGCGATCGCCTGCTTGGACAACTTATCTGTGAAAGAAAGGAACAGTTGGAAAAAGACCGCGATCGCCTAGTTCCCTCGGTAGTTTACGGCAATGTCTTACCACAGGAAAATCCAGAAATTGCAGCGACTGCTGAGAATGCCTCTATTTTGTCAGGTATACCTGCAAGTGTCGGTTCTGTGGAAGGTTATGTGAAAGTTTGTCGTAGTGCAGGAGTGAGTATTGCTGAAGGCGAAAATCCCATTATTGTTGTGCCTTATACGGATGCAGGTTGGGCACCATTATTATTGAAGGCAAAAGGTATTATTGCTGAAGTGGGGGGACAGTTATCCCACGGAGCTATTATTGCGCGGGAATATGGCATTCCAGCAGTAATGAATGTTTCTGGAGCGATGACTCGTTTACAGGATGGGCAAAAAGTTAGGGTAGATGGGTATCGGGGGACGGTGGAATTGTTGTAGAGTGTGGGGAGTGTGGGAAGTGTGGGAAGTGTGGGGAGAGAGGGAAGAGTTGGAAAGGGAGAGCGATCGCCTATTTTCTATTCCCTGCCTTTACCAACAGACTTTTTCCGCAAACCCTAATTATCAATTATCCATTATCAATTATCCATTAATGAATTCTATCCCAGGAACTTTTCGATAGATTAATTCAATCTGACAATTAAAATGTACACTAGCAAAATTAACTTTTTCTCCCCTATTATAAGTGTGAGAAATCCAAATTCCTTGTTCATTTTTCCGAAAACATTCTATATTCATCTGAGACTGATATCATGTCCGTTTATATCGTTTGTGTAAACCCAAGGGTGAATATCTACAGGAAATGATGGTTTTTTCTTGCGAGGGTAGCCTTCTTCCCTCTTCCCTCTTTCTTCTTCCTTCTTCCTTCTTCCTT
>NZ_JAAHGB010000083.1:0-24262 GCF_010672695.1 Okeania sp. SIO1H4 | reverse complement strand
ATTCGACCCGTAAACATACAGGCTCGATGAGGCAACTGGGGCAAATGAAGCGCTCAAAATCTCAAAGTGCGGACTTTGTTGACGGGGACTTAGAAACCCCGTCCGTCTACACGGCGGGGTAGTTCATTAAATGGCGTTGCTGATTCTGGGTATGATTTGATAATTTTGTATTTGGGATTTTTTATTTTGGATGGTTTGAACTACTTGTTAATATTAACTTTTCCCAGATCCGGTGTTCCCTATTCCCTATAAACCTACTTTCATACCTTAATTCAGCAATGCCCAATAAATCAATTTAAGGGGTTTCCAACTTTCAAATTCGCTCTTCCTTCTTAATTTTATTAGACACTAATTTATGGCCTCTCAAATTTATATGCTGGTGGAAAATATTCGCGACGCTGGCCTCTCAAGGCTTGGTTCATAAAATTACGCCAGATCGGTGCAACAGTAGTACCACCAGTAGCACCATAATTTAGAGGCCGATAATCATCATTGCCCACCCAAACAGCCGTTGCCAACTGAGGTGTATAACCTACAAACCAAACATCTCGTTCAGAAGAAGTCGTACCAGTTTTTCCAGCGGCCTGACGGCCAATCTTAGCTCTAGTAGCAGTACCTCGTTCAATTACTCCCACCAATACACTATTAAGTGACGCTACAGCCCACTGATTTAAAACCAACTTAGGTTTAGGAGTATTATCCAACAAGACATTCCCACTGGTATCTGTTACCTGTACAATAAAAGTAGTGTCAGAATGCCAACCATTATTGGCAAAAGTCGCATAAGCACCCGCCATTTCCAGAGGTGTCAAATCAACCGAACCAAGTGGTAAAGAAATAACAGGTTCCATCGGACTCTTAATCCCTAAAATGCGACAAACCTCAATTACCTTATTAAGTCCAACATATTGACCAATTTTCACCGCTGGTATATTCAAAGAAGACTCCAAAGCCTTACGAATACTAACAGACCCAGAATATCCACCGCCATAATTTCTAGGAGTGTAATAACCATTACCATCTGGATAACTAACTCGAGTATCAGACACAACCGAATATGGGGAATATCTACCCGAAGCAAAAGCAGTGTAATAAACAAAAGGCTTAAAAGCAGAACCCGGTTGCCTGCGAGCTTGAACAGCACGATTATATTGACTACTCTTAAAATCTGCCCCACCAACCATTGCTCGCACAAAGTGGGTGCGTGGATCAACTGCCACTAATGCCATTTGACCTTTGTCCCAACTCCGATAAACCCGACGGTAATATAAGATTTCATGCCATTCAGTCACAGTTCTTTCAGCCATCCGTTGGAAATTCATATCAATGGTCGTTTGTATCCGCATTCCTCCCTTAAGAACAGCATCTTTACCAAACCTCTCAGTTAACTCCTGAACAACTGCATTAGTAATATAAGGAAGTTCACTCTGACGAAAAGAGGTAACTTTACCCACTAATAATGGCTGCTTGAGAGCCTCAGCTTCCTCTTCAGCAGTAATCCAATTCAGTTCACGCAGTCTTGCTAAAACAGTGGCCTGGCGTTGCTTAGACTTTTGGTAATTGATAAATGGACTATACTCTTCTGGGGCAGGAATCATACCTGCCATCAAGGCAGCTTCAGCCAAAGTTAAATCCTTGGAGGATTTATTAAAATAGCTTTTTGCTGCAGTCTCGACTCCATAGAGATTATGACCCCAGTAAATTTGATTGAGGTATAATTCTAAAATTTCGTTTTTATCAAGAATTTGTTCCATCCTAATTGCCAAAACTGCTTCAGCCACTTTCCTACTTAGTTTGGCTGTCGGGGAGAGAAACAAATTTTTCACTAACTGCATAGTAACAGTAGAACCACCTTCAACAGTTCTACCCCGTTCTAAGTTGGCGACAAAAGCACGCATAATTCCGATAGGATAGATTCCGTAGTGATTATAGAAGTTACTATCCTCGATCGCTAGAACTGCTCGTTTTAAGTCTGGAGAAATTTGGTTTAGGGGTATGACTTCTCGGTTGGCCTCATCGTGGAGACTGGCCAATGGTCTACCTTTAACATCATATATGTGAGTTGTTTCTGAAGGTGTGTAATTTTTTAGTACCCGAACGTCTGGAAGATTACGAAAGCTGATTGCTAAACCTACCAGTCCACCAGCTACTAATGAGCTAGTCAGCATGGTAATGCCTAGTACAGTACCTGCTGTTACCTTACTGACAGATTGAACAAATCCAAAGACTGGTGAAATTTCAGACCGAGATTTTGTAGTTTGCTTATGTGGGAGGGCATTGGTGGACACTTTGATTTAACTTCCTTGACGAAATTTCAAATTTTACAGCTAGTAATTGTTTAGGTGTTAGATATATTTTGAGAGATTAACTGATTATATTAGGAAATTTTGCTGTTCGGTGTTGTACCAAATCCACTTTAGTAAAGGATGTTCCAAAAAATTGAACTCTTTGCTATACATTAGGATTTGAGCATAAGACAAGCACCTTTTCATAACCGTATTTAGTATTAGATAATATATTTTGAGAGATTAACCGATTATATTAAGGGATTTTACTGTTAATAGCTGGTAACCTCTCGACGGAATTATTTGCTTAGTTAGCAGTGAGAGACGGTCGTCTCTTATATTTATTCAGCTTACAAAACTAAATTTCAATTTTTAGAGCAGAGCTAAGTAGAGCAAACTAGAAAAAAGACGTTGCATTTTTCAATCAAAAAACCCCTAAAAGCAATGAATATAAACTTTTGAGCTAATTTACAATTTGATAGATACATAGCGCCCAAAATTTACCATGTTCTACTTAGGAATTGTTTAGGTGTTTAGATATATTTTGAGAGGTTAATTGATTTATATTCTGCAATTCTACTGCTCATAGCTGATAATCTCTTGAGTGAATTACTTGGTCATCTAGCAGCTATAGTCGAGGGTTTCTTAATTTATTCAGCTTACAAAGTATATTAAATATTTGAAGAAGGAACAAGTAAGGACTGAAGGACTGGAAAAATGGATGGGATACTGAAAAGTTGTCACTCTGCACCTACGAACCAACCAATTGTAGATACCAGGGGTGACGGTGGGATATTAAACCCATAGGGAAAAAGATGAAAGAATAAGGTTGAATTATATTCATAAATAATTTATGTTACTTTAGCACTCTTAATTATTAAGAAGGCTTAAACACAATAATTTTTACATCTACTGAACTTTTCTATAATATTTTACTTAGATGCCATTAAGCAGTTGACTTTGTAAACTGTTCAGCGTTTAAACTATATAGTCCAATTTTTTTGTGAAAGAGAATATAGAATATAAAATCTCAATGCGTCTTAGATGACTAAAGGCTAAATATAGGATTGCTGGATAACTTAAACCATAGTTGCTCTAGATTTAATTTAACCCCCCAAACTAAAGCTATATCAATATAACTAAAACTAAATGATGACTGATAAATTTACATGGCTGCGTCGTGGCATCAGCGAAATTTTTCCAGATAGACCAGATTCTACAAACCCTGATGAAAATTTACTTCAGAGATTGGCCTATTCAGACCGCCCTTTGCGAGTTAAATTAGGAATTGACCCCACAGGAGTAGATATCCATTTAGGTCATAGTATCCCGGTTCGTAAACTCCGAGCTTTTCAGGATGCTGGACATACAGCAGTATTAATCATAGGAGATTTTACCGCAAGAATTGGCGACCCTACAGGGAAATCTGAAGTCCGAAAACAGTTAACTTCCGAACAGGTGCGGGAAAATGCCAAAACTTATTTAGAGCAAGTCCGGCCTATATTAGATTTTGACACGCCAGGGCGGTTGGAAATTCGCTACAACTCAGAATGGCTTTCTAAATTAGACTTGGCAAATATTCTGGAACTTTTGGCAACAATGACGGTGGGGCAAATGTTGGCGAAGGAGGGTTTTGCTCTTCGTTATCAGCAGGAAAGCCCTATCTATATCCATGAGTTTCTTTATCCTTTGATGCAAGGTTATGATTCTGTGGCTGTAGATGCTGATGTGGAGTTGGGGGGTACTGACCAAAAGTTTAATATTGCTGTGGGGCGAGATTTACAACGGCATTTTGGTAAAAAAACTCAGTTTGGTCTATTGATGCCGATTTTGTTAGGGACTGATGGGGTACAGAAAATGTCTAAGTCTCTGGGAAATTATGTGGGTTTATCGGAAGACCCTCTGAGTATGTATTCTAAGTTGGAAAAAATTCCTGATGACCAGATAGAAGAGTATTTTGAATTATTGACTAATTTATCTCTTGATGAATTGCCGGAAAATCCTCGGGAAAGACAAAAGTTGTTGGCTTTGGATATTGCGTCTCAGTACCATGGTAGGGAAGTTGCTTTGTCAGCTCAACAAACGGCTATGAAAGTTGTGCTTGAGGGAGATATGAGTCAAACTGATGCAGTGCCAGAGTTTTCTTTGGCTAATGTGGAGTTTCCAGCGAAGTTGTTTTATGTTGTTAGTGCTAGTGGTTTGTGTAAGAGTAGTTCTGAAGCTAGGAAGAAAATTGCTGGGGGAGCTGTACGTTTGGATGACGACCGTATTTCAGACCAGAATTTGACTTTTGACTCCCCGACAGACCTTGATGGTAAGGTTCTACGGGTGGGTAAGAAAAATTTTGTCCGCTTGGTGAAGAATTAATGAATACTTTTGTTTAGACTCACAGTCGGAAAAAATTAGTAGAGAGAAATTCTGACTCTGACCGGGGGAAATTCTCTAGGTGGAATTCATTCAAAACTGTAACGTCTTAGTTTTTTGTTTGACTGCCGAAAATATAGACGACTGACAATTTCTCATACTGAATACTTAGACCTAAAGTCTGAACAAATCAGTAGATAAAAATTATGACTCAGACTGAGGGGAAATTCTCTAGGTGGAATTTATTCAAAACTGTAACGTCTTAGTTTTTTGTTTGACTGCCGAAAATATAGACGACTGAAAATTAATCAATACTTTTGCTCAGACTCAAATTCTGAAAAAATTAGTAGATAAAAATTATGACTCAGATGGAGGGGAAATTCTCTAGGTAGAAATGACTCAAAACTATAACGTCTTAGTTTTTTGTTTGATTGCCGAAAATATAGACGACTGAAAATTAATCAATACTTTTGCTCAGACTCAAAGTCTGAAAAATTAGTAGATAAAAATTATGACTCAGATGGAGGGGAAATTCTCTAGGTAGAAATGACTCAAAACTACAACGTCTTAGTTTTTTTGTTTGAATACCCAAAATATAAACTATTGAAAATTAATCAATAATTTTGTCGAGACTCACAGTCGGAAAAATTCAGTAGACAAAAGTTCTAACTCACAGGGAGGAGAAAATATTGAGGTAAAAATCACTCAAAACTACAACGTCTTAGTTTTTTTGTTTGAATACCCAGAAATAAACCACTGAAAATTAATTAATACTTTTGCTGAGACTCACAGTCGGAAAAATTCAGTAGACAAAAGTTCTGACTCACAGGGAGGAGAAAATATTGAGGTGAAAATCACTCAAAACTACAACGTCTTAGTTTTTTTGTTTGAATACCCAGAAATAAACCACTGAAAATTAACCCATACTGACGAAATTGATGAATATTGATAAAATTATTGTCCCGTTGGATGTTCCTACTGAGGCAGCAGCGATCGCTCTGATAGACCAATTACCGGAAATAATCTGGTGGAAGGTTGGTCTAGAATTGTTTGTGAGTTGTGGCCCCAAAATTATCTCAATTCTCAAAGAACGTCAGAAGCGGATTTTTCTGGATTTAAAGTTTCACGATATTCCTAATACTGTTGCTGGAGCTTGTCGAGCTGCTGCTAGTTATGGTGTCGATCTGTTGACCGTCCATGCTACTGCTGGTAGAGTTGCATTGAAGGCAGCTCAAGAAGCTGTTGTGGAAGCGGCAAAAGTGACAGGACAAAACCCACCGAGGTTAATCGCTATTACTATTTTGACCAGTTTGAATTCTCGTGATGTGGCTTTTGACCTGAAAATTCCTCTGGAGTTGCCAGAGTATGTTTTGCAGATGGCTTTGTTGGCTCAGGAATCTGGTTTAGGTGGGGCGGTTTGTTCTCCTCAAGAGGTGGAACAGTTGAGGCGGGTTTGTGGTGATGATTTTGTGTTGGTTTGTCCGGGAGTGAGGCCAACTTGGGCAGAGAAAGGAGACCAGAAGCGATCGCTTACTCCTGGTCAGGCTATTAAGGCTGGTGCCGATCATCTTGTTATTGGCCGACCTATTACTGCTGCTGCTGACCCAAAAGGGGCTTTGGAGCGGATTTGTCAGGAAATTTAAGGGGCGTTTTATTCAAAGTATTGCTATGTTTGATGCTCGATTGTTTCAAACGTCATTTTACATAAAGAGTACTATATTTAGGTTGAACAAAAAGTCATGCGTAGGTGCGAACGACTCCCAATAATTACATACTATCAGGATTTTTGGCAGAATGCAAGGCTAAATATCTTTCGGTTTTTTTGAGCTTCATAAAATGAAAGATAGCTTTCACTTCTAATACCATTTCTCTGTAACAATGCGCTTAATAATTGTTGCTCAGACCTTATTACACTGACTATTCTATATTAAGTGATACATCAAGGAGAAATGGTATGATACCAAGTTGATAAATTTTTGCTACAAATATCTAGGGTATTTCTGAGGAGTCAACCCACCCCTCGCCCCTCCCCCTCCCAGGAGGGGAAGTCAGGAGTCAGGAGTCGTATGGGAATGTCTTTAATACCATTTTTTAGGGCGTAAACTATCTTTTTAGTCAAAGGGACATTTCCTATAAAGTTTTTTTATCGCTCTTACTATTCGTAACATTCTTTTTTCACGCTTGGTATAACCTACCCGTCATAACAATTACAAAAATATTGCTATAGCAGTCGCCATTAATGTTAGGAAATTCTTAAATCCTCAAACTTATTAAAAAACTTATTAAATTATTGGGAAAATTTGCTGAACAGTAAATATTTTTCAGACATGATAACTTTCAGGGAAATATCAATCTGAAAATCCTAAAGTCGAATGCTATTTTATTTGAAAATATTCATTTCTATAATCACGATTATAAGTATAGCCAGTGACAATTTATCTTTACCTAATTCCCTATTTTTGACGATTGACAATTATTTGATGGTCAGAAAAAGACGACCTAGAAGACATAGAAAACCTAGAATAGAAATAGAAAAAATAGAATCAACAGATCCTTGGAAACCAAAATCTACTTGCCCGGATAATTCAGAATATTTAGAAATTCTAGCCACAGATTTAATATTAGATTTGCCTGGTTATGTTAATCGTGAAATTCAACGCGATCGCCAATCAAATGAAGATTATTTAGAACGGAATATAGTTATAGCAGGTCGTCCTGAGTTTGAACCTTTACCTATAGATGATATGCCTTTTTTTCAGGAAGATATTAATCAAATTTTTCTGACAACTTTAGAAAGGCAATATAGAGATAGTCAGGTAGTTGAATTACAAAAATTTCATTGGTTATTTCTGAGGAAAAGTCAGAGACAATGGGAGTTAGTTAATATGTTTTCTATAGAAGAAAGTTTACTAGGAAATTTACCACCACAACCAGAAGATAGTAGTAATGGAGTATTTGCTAGAGGTATTAGAGTTTGGTTACAAGGATGTTATTTTGGAGATAGGGGTCAGGAGACAGGAGTCAAGAGTCAGAATGAGGAATGATATGGCATAAGGAAGAAGTAAGAAGGAAGAAGAAAGAAGGCTTTAGTTATCTAGGAGAGAAGGAAAACTCAGAAGATGTCAGATTTTTAAGCTTTTGATATGTCAAATATAGTAATTGTGACTGCTATATCTTACCTTTACAATTGAATTTATGAAGATTTTTATTGATAATTTAATTCTGGCTATTTTCCAAGTAAAAGTTCAACCAAATTCTCCACAACAAAGTATTGAATAACAGAGGATTCAGGAGATAGGATTAGGAATGAAGTATTAATTTTTTTGTGTGATTTATGGGGATTTTTATTGATAATTTAATTCTGGCTATTTTCCAAGTAAAAGTTTAACGGAATTCTCCACATAAAGTATTGAATAACAGAGGATTCAGGAGATAGGATTAGGAATGAAGTATTAATTTTTTTGTGTGATTTATGGGGATTTTTATTGGTAATTTAATTCTGGCTATTTTCTAAGTAAAATTTCAACGGAATTCTCAACATAAAGTATTGAATTACCTCTACCAGAAACCAAGGCTATTTCATTTTAAATTGTGCCATTTTATGTATTGACGAAACCACGTTATTTCAAGCTTTAGTAAATTTCTCTTTAGCTGTCTGAAAATCAATAAATTAATTGCAAAAATCGGCGTTGCTGACTGGTGGGTATGATTTGATAATTTTGTATTTGGGATTTTTTATTTTGGATGGTTTGAACTACTTGTGAATATTAACTGTTCCCTGTTCCCAGTTAAGTGTTCCCTATAAACCTACTTTCATACCTTAATTCAGCAATGCCCAAAAATCTAATAAGTACTTCTTTTTTACTTAATTAAATCAATTTTAAGCTTTCGTCATAGTACTTTTATTTGAGTAAACTTCGTATTTATTGGGAAAAAATCGCACACCGAACCTGTCATAGGGGATAATTCAGAACAGAGGAGGCTAAGTGTTCAACAATTAATAATTAATAATTAACAATTACCTCTCCTTGAAAACGGATAGGATTGACGCGGTAGGGAAAATTTTTTCTTCTCCTTTAAACGAGAAGCTTTAAACCTTAATTATTCGGTAATGCTCGACTCTAAATCATATATCCCTGCTCAAATTATCATCAATAAATAACCTCTATCTATCAATGGCTATTTTTCAAGTAAAAATTAAACCAAATTCCAAACAACAAAGTATTGAAACTGAAGCAGATGGTAGTTTCAAAATATGTTTGAAGTCTCCACCAGTAGATGGTAAAGCTAATCAAGAATTAATCAAAATATTGGCAAAAAAGTTTAATGTGAAAAAATCAGAAATTACGATTAAATCGGGTTTATATTCAAAGAATAAATTGATTGAAATACCTCTACCAAAAATCTAAAAATCTATAGAATTACTATCTCCCTCTAATTCATCTAATTTTTGTTTAACCGCCTGAATATCTTGCCACATTAACCACTTTGGTTTGCCAGGCTCCCGAGAAGGATTTCGCAAAAGATAAGCTGGATGAAAAATGGGCATACAAAGTCGCCCTTCCCACTCCAGCCATTGGCCTCTTATTTTAGTTATACCTCGTTTCTCACCAGTCAAAGCTTTAACTGCCGTTGCTCCAGTTAAAAGAATAATTTTCGGGTCTACAAGACGTATTTGCTCTAGTAAGTATGGTTTACAAGCTTCTATTTCTTGAGTTGTCGGAGTCCGATTTTCAGGTGGCCGACATCTAATAGCATTAGAAATATAAACGTGGCGATCGCTACTTAGCTCTACGGACTCCAAAATTTTGTCCAGTAGTTGCCCAGACCTACCAACGAATGGTAAACCTTGTTCGTCTTCATTTTGACCGGGTGCTTCGCCAATAATCATAATTTCTGCCTGGGGGTTGCCTCTACCAATGACAGCATTACTACGGTTTTTTCCTAGTTCACATCTGCAACATTGGTTACAATGGTCTGCTATTTGCTCCATTGTTTGATATGTTTCTGGTGGAATTGGAATTTTAGCGTCTGTGGGAATGAGGTTGGAGTCGAAGTCTGAATCAGAGGTAGATTCTGAATAATCATTATTGTTTGACCAGTCGAAGAGACTAAGTTGTTTTTCGTTAGACATGAAAGGAGATTTAGGAATCAATTGCCACTAGTGTTTAGTCTAAAGTTTTGGGTAGAAAGTCTCAACTTGAAGGCCATTAGTTGACATACTCCCTACATCAAATCACAGATTATGATGCGGGATTCTCATCATTGATGATTCTACGCTCATAGAGACAACTTTAGATTGGCAACATTGCTATCACCAAACCAGAGGTTGGACTCTCCCGTAGCTTTTGGGTTTCCCCCAGGTTCCGAGTGCCCCTCGGTACTGTTGACTATTGCTCCTAGCATTTCTAAACCTTTTGCCAGAATATTTCTTGCTGCGTTATGGTCTCTGTCAGCAATATAACCGCAGTGTGGACATTTGTGAGTCCTCACTGACAATAATTTCTTAACTGTTTGACCACAATTTGAACAATTTTGGCTAGTGAAATGGGGAGGTACTGCTACACAAACAATTCCGTGCAATTTAGCATAATACTCTACCCATTGTGTGAATTGATACCAACTTGCATCAGATATTGACTTGGCTAAATTATGGTTTTTAACTAGGTTAGCAATTTTCAAATCCTCATAGACTACCAAATCGTGAGATTGGATTAACGCCCGTGCAGTCTTTACCGCATGGTCTTTACGCTGTCTACTAATTTTCAGGTGCTGCCTAGCTAATTGAATTCTTGCTTTGTGGTAGTTATTTGATTGCGGTTTTTGGCCTTTTTTATGCCGACGCGATACTTTCCGTTGTAGCTTTTTTAGTTGTTTTTCCGACTTCCTTAAATACTTAGGATTATCTACCGCTTTACCATTACTATCAGTATAAAAAGTATTTAAACCTAAATCTATTCCTACGACATTGCCTTGAAAATTATGAGTTTCTTTTCTCTCTACATTTACTAGAAATTGACAATAATAACCATCAGCTCGTCTCACAACTCTAACACGACTTATTTGTTGCTCTGAATACCAAACTAAATCACGACTTGTCCATAATTCAAATACACCTACACCAGCTTGAAAACCATCTTTAAACTCAATTTTTTTTCTGTCTGGAGATAGCTTGTAGCCAGTTGTTTTGTATTCTACCGACCGAGTGAATTTCTTGAATTTTGGATAAGCCTTTTTGCCTGGTTTATTTTGTCTACAATTTTTGTAGAATCGTTGTATTGATTGCCATGCTCTATCGGCTGATGCTTGTCTAGCTTGAGAGTTTAGCTTTTTAGCCCAAGGAAAATTAACATCTTTTGCTAGTTGTGAACAAAGCTTTTGTAGGTCGTTGCGCTTAACATCTTTATGATCTATCCAATAACGCAAGCAACTGTTTCTAATGAACTGACTTGTTAGTATCATTTCATCTAAAACTTTGTACTGATTTTGACTGCCTTTTAATTTGGCCTCAATTACTAGCAAAGTATTATTAATTCCTTGAATATATCTATCATTATAACTGAATTTACCTGAAATATCTACTGGATAAACTATTAATTTTTGTATATAATTGTGACATCGTTTGCGGAGCATTCCGTAGGAAATCACAATTATATACTCACCATTCATCCAGGCACTATAATCTTTGATTTAGTGCTGGCCCTCTGGTGATAGAAGGTAAAATTTAAGTGTCAGTAGCTGGAGAAAATTATGTCATCTATTCCCATATTTCGAGACCGCACTGATGCTGGAGAAAAATTGGCTGAGGTTATTTTTTCAGATTTCTGTCAAATGAGTTTGACTACTGAGTGGATGATTAAGCCTATTGTCTATGGTCTACCAAGAGGGGGGTTGCCAGTAGCAGTAACTATTGCGCGTCGGTTGGGTTGTCCTTTGAGTGTGGTGGTGGCGAAGAAAATTACTTTACCGGATAATCCAGAATTGGCTCTTGGTGCTGTGACAGCGGATGGTTGTATTGTGTGGTCGAGGCACAAACCACGCAATTTACAAGTCCAAAAGGCTATAATTGAAAGAGCAAGGGAAAAAGCACAGTCTCAATTAGAATGTCTTAGTGGTGGAAAGCCTGAAGTTATTCCTCTGGGTAAGTTAGTAATTTTAGTTGATGACGGAATAGCTACGGGTATGACGATGATAGCTGCGCTAAAGTCTATTAAGTGGCATAAACCGAATGCTGTCTGGATATCTGTGCCAGTTGCTCCTCCAGAATTGATTAAATTTTTGGCAGATTGTTGCGATCGCTTAATTGTATTGGAAACTCCTCAGCCGTTTTTGAGTGTGAGTCGATTTTATGCTGAGTTTACTCAGGTGGAAACTGAGGTTGCTTTGGCTTGTCTTCAACAACAGACTGAATGGCTGTGAGAGTAAAAAAATTTTTAATTTTTATTTATATGGTTGATGTTTTTGATGTTGAATATCAAATCATGAAAATTTTTGCTATTTAAGTATAAATTCCATAATTTTTTTTCTGGTAATTAATCGGAATTTTGTGATTTTATTTAATATCAAAACTATGAGAATTTTACAACTGTGGTGTCAAAATATTAGGAGTGGTATACAATATAATCCACCAGGCTTTATTGAGTTAATAATGTTAGTCTTTGCCATAGTATTATTATTGTGTTGGAGTGTTACAGAGCAATGGCAATATTTAGTCTTATGCCTGAGTTATGTAATGGGTTATTCTATTTCTATTTTAGTTAGAGAAGCACTTACACCATCTCCTCAAATACAGGCTTCCCAATTCACAGCTATACTATTATTAATTCTTAGTACTTATAGTTTTGCTGATTTAATTCGTTAGAAAATGTTTGATTTTAAATCAACAAAAAATAGCTTAGTTTATATAGCAATCAAGAATCAGATGTGAGAATTGAGATGTCTCTTAAAAATATATAATATAGCAGTTATCTTATTCATATATATTTATTTTATCTGCTCCCTGTTACTGTAAAAATATCTTATTTAATTATCCATTTGTAATTGGAATTAGTAGTTTTTTATTACTGTTTATAGGAGGTTTATTATTTCCTATTATAATTATTTGTATTTAGATAAATAAATAATCATAATTCAGGAGGAATTAAGAAATTCAAGCCTCCCAATCAACTGAGTTTATCTTCAGTTTTAACTTCAGCATTCAGTTTTCAGTGACGATCTACAGTGTTATCCAAATCATTATTAAAATAGTCAGCCAGAATTAACAGTATTGTTCAATAATTGATAATTACCTATCTCTAAAAGGAAGAGGATTGAATAAAAGGAAAATTTTTTCTTATTTCTCCTTTAAAGGAGAGGCTTTAAACCTTAATTATTCGGTAAAATGAGTATAAGACTGTTAATAAATTTCCTGGTGAACGTTATGGGAAAAGTCAAAGAATGCCATTGGCGGGAAAATATTTTTATGAATTTGGGAACTGTTTTAAGTCAATTATGGATTTGTTTTAGTCTCAATACAAAATAAATTTACTTCCTGACTTGTAACTTATAGTAACCTAATATTTTTTGTGGTATAACTTATGGTAACTCAAAACCCTAAAAACATAAACATAGTTTCTACTACTGCCAACTTTAGACTTAATAATTAGGGCTTGCTGATTAAATCTAAAAACATTTACAGATAAATATTTTAGCTTTTTTAGAGGGAAAAAAAGTGCAACTTTTTAAGCTTGAGTGACCAAAAAGTTAGGATTTTGGGCTGACTATGGCAGAAAAATCACTCTTATAATTTTTCCGAGTACCTCCTATAAATTCCCCATTCCTCGTGACTCCTGACTTCTCGTCCTGGGAGGGGTTAGGGGTGGGTTGACTCCTACCCCTACTATTCATACTTTTTCAGCAAACCCTAATTATGTAATATAACTGACTTATTGCTTTATACTCGAAAAGTAAAAAAACAATAATTTTGTCTAAATACTAAGAAGATTTACAGGATACAATTATCTCAAGTAATTAATTTATTCAAATCAAAATGAGTCACAAAATAGAAGCAGAAAATTTTATCCAAGATTTAGAAAGAGTAGCTAAAGTTAGAACCGAAGTAGCTGCTAGTTTATGTACAATAGCTGAAACTTTAGAAAAAGCAGAATCAGGAGGTAAAAATACTTCGGGAAAATTAGGTTTAGAAAGAGAAATAGAAGATATTAAAAATGCTGGCAAAAATCTCCGCCTTGGTGTGTTCCGCTTGATGGTATTGGGAGATATGAAACGGGGAAAAAGTACATTTCTTAATGCTTTAATAGGTGAAAATATTTTACCTAGCGACGTTAATCCTTGTACAGCATTATTAACTGTATTAAAATTTGGACCAGAAAAAAAAGTTACTATACATTTTAATGATGGAAAAAAACCTCTGTCACTAGATTTTAAGAGCTTCAAACGAAACTATACAATTGACCCAGCAGAGGCAAAAAGATTAGAACAAGAAAAAAAACAAGCATTTCCTGATATTGATTATGCAGTGGTTGAATATCCCCTACCAATTTTAGAAAAAGGAATAGAAATTGTTGATAGTCCTGGTTTAAATGATACAGAAGCACGGAATGAATTGTCTCTTGGTTATATCAATAATTGTCATGCTATTTTATTTGTGATGAGAGCAACTCAACCTTGTACTTTAGGAGAACGTCGCTATCTAGAAAATTATATTAAAGGTAGAGGGTTGAGTGTGTTCTTTTTAATTAATGCTTGGGATCAAGTACAAGATAGTTTAATTGACCCAGATGACCGAGAAGAATTAGAAGAAGCAGAGATAAGATTAAGAAGAGTTTTTCAAGCTAACCTCAATGAGTATTGTGTAGAAGAAAATAAAAATATCTATCAAGAAAGAGTTTTTGAACTATCTTCAATTCTGGCATTAAGAAGGCGATTAAAAAATCCTTCAGTTTCTCTAGAAGGAACAGGTTTTCCAGAATTTTTTGGTGCATTAAATCAATTTTTGACTCAAGAAAGAGCAGCTCAAGAATTTAGGCAAGCAAAAACTTTAGCAGCTCAAGCAGATAGTCATTTACGAGAGGCGATCGCCCGTCGTACTCCTTTATTAGAACAAAATATTGAAGAGCTAATAAATAAGATTAATTCTGTAGCACCAGAGTTTCATAAACTTGCTGAAATTCGCGACCAATTTCAGTCAGAAATTAGAACAGTTAGAGACAAAGAAGCGACTGAAATTGCTAATTCTTTTCGTTCTTATGTCCTCGACCTGGAACATACTTTTGAATCAGACTTTTTGCGCTATCAACCAGATATAAAATTTCTCGATTTCATTAACCCTGGTAAAAGAGAAGCTTTTGAAATAGAACTAAAAAAAGGATTTGAACAATATATTAGCGATAAATTAGCAGCATGGACTATTACCGTTGAAAATAAGATGGATGCAGCATTTTTACAACTTTCTAGAAGAGCTGCTCATTATGGTGCTTCCTATACAAAAGTCACAGATAAAATCACTGAAAAACTAACAGGAAAAAAGGTCAAATCTGCCCTTTCTGTTTCCAGTGAGGATAATGCTCCTAGTTGGGCAAAATGGGCTATGGGATTATTTTCATTAGCTAGGGGTAATATCGCAGGTATGGCGATGGCCGGAGCAGGTTTTGATTGGAAAAATATCTTGCTAAATTTATTGGCTGTAGGAGGAATATATACAGCAATTACTTTCTTTACAGGGATAACTTTAGGACCTATTGGTTTAGCTTTATTAGGTTTAGGTGTAGGTGTAATGCAGGCAGATGAAGCACGGAAAAAAGTAGTTCAAGTGGCGAAAAAAGAGTTGGTTAAACATTTACCTGAAGTAGGAAATGAACAGTGGCAGCCTATTTATGATGCTATTAAAGAATGTTTTGATACTTATGAAGGGGAAGTTAAAGAAAGGATAGATGATGATATTAAATCTCGGAAGTCGGAATTAGATAATTTGCTACAGCAAAAACAGGAACAAGAAATTAATAATGATGCAGAATTAGCTCGTTTTCAACAGTTAGAAACTGATGTGTCATCTGAATGTACAAAAATAGTTGCCGTTTATCAGGATTTTATGAAAGCAATTGTATAGCAGAAGGAAGAAGGAAGAAGAAAGAAAGAAGAAGGAAAAAGGAAAAATTTGGCGTTGTCTGAGTTTTAAGCTTTTGATATGTCAAATACAGTAATGGCGACTTCTATATAAATTATATAAATTATATAAATTATAAATGTAGGTTTGGTTTGGTTTAGTTTCTCAATTCAAGAGTAGTATAGTTTCCAAATGTTCAGTTATAGAGATCAATAGTAAGTCTTACGTTCTTTTACTACATTTACCCTAGTAAATATTTAATAAATTAGGTATTATTTAGGATTACTATATAGTAATCCTAAATGATTTGTAAAAAAACCATGAATTAGATAAAATATTTAAAACTCTTATACCAATTTTATATGAAGCTGCATAGAATTAGGTGGTAGGTATTATGCCAAATTCGGTTATCAAAATACCTTTTTCAAATTCCTCTCTAACTCTTCTGCCTTTTGCCTTGCCTTCATAATAAAGCTTTTGTCTAAATAATATGGATATCTAAAGGAGGAGTAAAAATTGCAGACTAATTTTGATAACTTGATTCGCTATTTTAATTCTGCTCTTGGAATGTTAGAACTTGAGCCAGACTCTCAATTGAAAAAAGATATAATTTCTATTTGTGAATATCTGAAAAATCCTTCTTTTAAAATTGCTGTTTTTGCTCCGTTTAATTATGGCAAATCTACTTTGCTTAATGCCTTTTTAGGTCAAAGAACATTACCCATTGATTTAATTCCTACTACTGGAGCTGCAATTTCTATAAAATATGGTACAGAGTTACAGACTAAAATTAATCTTAAAGATGGAAGTAAAATTTGTGAAACTGGTACAGATATTCTCAAACAATATGCAGTGCTAGATAATAACCGTCGAATGCGAGATGATGTGACTTCAGTAGAAGTTTATTGCCCTCATCCTTTCTTGAAAAGAGGAGTTGAATTTTTAGATTTACCAGGAACAAATGACCGGGAAGCTCAAGATATTTTGGTGCAAGACCAATTGTTAACTGCCGATCTAGTAGTACAGGTTTTAGATGCCAGAAATTTGATGACTTTAGGAGAACGAGAAAATCTCAGAGATTGGTTGTGGGATAGAGGTATTAAGACAGTAGTTTTTGTTGTTAATTTTATGAACTTACTCTCCTCAGATGAACAAACAGAAGTTAACAATAGAATACGCTTTCTGGCAGAAAGTTTTCGCTCCGAACTACCAAGTAATATTAGTAACTTATATCGAGTTGATGCTTTGCCTGCTTTGCGGGGTCGCTTAAAAGGTGATGTTTCTGTGGCGCAAACAACGGGTTTAGTAACTTTTGAATCTGCTTTACAAAATATTGTTGAAACTGATGGGAAAAAGATAGATATTCAATTACCAAGAATACAGACAGTCGCTTCTCAGTTATGTCAAGTCATGGAAGCTAGTGCTAAGGAAGTGACTAAAGAGTTAATTGCTATTCAAGAGCGGAAAAGTGAAAAATTTGAGATTCAAAAGCGGGCAGAAAAATTAATTACACAAGGCTTTCAAAAAAGTAGTTCAAATTTTCAAAGTTGGCTATATTTAACTAAACTTTTGGAGCGCCATCAATTTGAATTGGCTATAGTTTTGGAACAAAGAACTTTTAATATTTGGGAGTCGGAAAAATTTCGACCAGAAGCTCTGAAATATAAACAAGAAATTACCGAATGGATAGATAAAGCTTGTGAATTTTTTCAACAAGAAGAACCAGCAGAATTAATTATTACATTTCCTGAAGCTCCTAAAGTTTTTTTGCCATCCCCACCCCCATCAGAAACCAAAAAATCAGGAGGGGTAAAAAATATAGCGATCGCCACTGGAATAGGTTGGTTATTAGCAGGTCCGATGGGTGCCGCAGTTGCTGGTGGTGCGACCTATTTTTTGAGCGATAATAAACAGAATAAATCACAAAATTTAGATAGTTATCAGCAACAGGTAAAACAAGCTTATGCTAATGCAGCTAGAGATTATTTAAGCCGTTTTAGTGCTGTAGCTCTAAAAGCAGTTGAGAAATATGAAGAAAAAGCAGAAAAAGTGATTAAGGTTCCTGTTAGTCAGCAGTCACCGGAGGCGATTAAGTTAAGAAATAAATTACAGTTATTGAATAATTTATCGGCAGAAATAAATCAAGAGTTGGATTTTTTAGCTGGTTAAGACATCGGAATATTTTGATGGAAATCTAGGTAACTAGACAGTGCAAAGTTCTGGGAATAACTATTGCTAGTCAAGGGTTTCACGGACTCAAGGTTAAAAATTCTCCATTCACAATAGTAGATGCTGTAAACCTTTCCCAGTAACACTTTCAATCTTGAGAGCCAACTGTTTTTTAGCAGAACTTTGTACTCTCCAGTAGGTAACAACTCTATTTAATATAATTATAGATATAGCAGTCTTATTTGAATTGTGAGAGATTGTAGATTTTTAGGGAACAGGGAATATCTTCACTGGGAAAAGGGAAGAAAGAAAAGAACTGTATCTTATCAATATGATCACCGTTAGATTTTAGACTTTTCAGAAATAGTCAAATTCTCAAATTTGATTCGGCGTTGCTATATATAGGTTTTGGTTGGTTTCTGTTAGCACTTAATCCAACCTTATATATGATATGAAATCCGGTTATACAGTTATCACACTTTCTACTTCCATTCAATGCAGACATAAAATGCTGGAATATCCCCAGATAATTCCCACTCTCATCTTTCCTTTCTCCTGACTCGGTCCTCCGCTCATTATAGGATAACTAATTATCCGGAGACTATATTAGGAGAAATAGTAGACCATATTTATCTTACTTTTTCCTTCTCCATACCACAAAATAGTCAATCTATCAATCTGCCGAAAAATTAGGCGAGGAATATTAGTCATTCATGGTAAAAGAACTGAAGAGTCTTTGCTTCTCAAAACAACGAGATTGTAGGTATTTGGAGCTTGATTTTTTTAAAAAGTAATAAACACCTTTTTGATTATAGTATTATTTAGAATATCACAAAATCTAGCTTAAGTGTTAAAAATATTGAAACCTCGTTAAATTAATCAGAGAAATTTTCCGATTTTTTGTCATCAAGTCCTGACAAAATTAAAAATTTTCAAACTAAAAGACTAAAATATATAACTAAAACTTAAGGATAAACCTAAATTTGTGAGATATGGTAATTTTTGTAGCGATCGCTTAACAAGCAAGATATTTCCTATAAAATATAATGACTAATTATTCAGGCATAACTTCAAACATCAAAGAAATAGACATTACCAAAACCCTCCAATACTTAGCTAGTGGTTTAGTGGAGTGGGAAAAGTTAGATTTGGATAAGCGCAATGAACTTTCAAAAGCTCTCCCCATTGGAATATCGAAAATATTGGCAATTTCAATATTTAGAATTAAATTTTCGGAAATATTGTCAATTTTTTTAGTTTGGATTGAATATTTTGAAAAGCCGTAGAGACCTGAAAATTATGGCAAAATATAAGGGAAAAGAAGAAAGGGAAAAATAAAGGAGACAATTAATCTCGATCGTGAAATCTAAAAATTATATTCAGATATAGAAATAGTTACTAATGATTGGAATTCAATCTTTTGATTTGGTATTTCATATCATACATACATATAACAGGGAACAGTAGGAAAAACATTTATCTTTATTCGCTTCATCATCAGCATCAGTCAAACGTCAACTCGTTCGCGTGTTATAATATAATGCTAAAAATGTAAGAAAGCCTGAGCCATGCAACTTAGCATTGGTGTCAGGCTTTAGGTACTAATCTTGCATACTTCTTTGAAACTCTTCATAACTTGCGCCATCTGGCATTATGACTCCCTGGAGAGCTACTCCATCTATACTCAAATTGGAAATATTAGCACCCAAAAGACTTGCTTCATTTAAGTCTGCAGCACTCAAAATAGCTTCTGTCAAATCAGCTCTCATTAAACTAGCTCCAATTAAATCTGCTCCTGCCATATCTGCTCTGGTAAGGTTAGCTCCAATTAAGTCTGCTTCATTAAGAATAGCGCGTCGGAAATTCACGCCATATAAGTTGGCCCCGTGCAAGTCTGTTTCACAGAGTATAGCTCTTGAGAGGTCAGCATTAATCATATTAACTTGACTAAAATTAGAACGACTTAAGTCTGCTCTGGTAAGTTTTGCTCCTGTTAAGTCAGCTTTGTTGAGTTTAGCCCCTGCCAGAATAGCTCCAGATAAATTTGCCCCACTTAGATCCGCTCCAATTAGATTAGCTCGACTAAGATTAGCTTTGGCCAGATTTACTCGACTGAGATTAGCCCGACTAAGGTTAGCACCGATTAAGTCTGCTTCAAAAAAATTAGCCCCTTCTAATTCAGCTTCTAGCAAATGTACTTCATGTAGATAAACACCACTGAAATTTCTTTCTCCTCTTGCGTACTGCCTTAATAATTCGTCTATTTTCATAATATGTTCATCAAAACTTTTCTTTGAAATATACTCCCAGCAGAATAGATAAACAGGATATTATGCCAATTTGATAAATATTTGCTACAAATAGTTAGGCTATTTCTTAGGAGTCAACCCACCCCTAACCCCTCCCAGGAGGGTAACTCAGGAGTCAGGAGAACCGAGTCAGAATGAATTGCTTCAATACCAGTTTTTAGGTCGTAAATTCTCTTTTTTGTCAAAGGGAAATTTACTCTAAAATCTTTTTATTGCACTTATTATTCAAACACATTCTTTTTTCAAATTAGTATTATACCAGGAGGAAGAAGGAAAAATCTGGCTTTGTCTGAGTTTTAATATTTTGATATGTCCTAACCTTTCCTTCAACTGCTATTTATCAAATTTCACGCATTTTTGCTATATCCTCTTGAGAGCAGGGAGTAGATACATAACGAATAAGATCTGTTTACTTTATAAAAATAATTGCTAAAAACATTACCGAATAATTAAGGTTTAAAGCCTCTCCTTTAAAGGAGAAAAAAGCGGTCGTTAGCGCAGCTTTCCGTAGTGTCGTGTCAAGCTGAAAATGGTGTATTAAATTTTTGAGTATAATTCTTGCTCTGATGATTCAATTTCATAATTTAATTTCATAGATTATCTGAAGCTTTCATAAGGAAACTTACCTTTTTCAGAGTCAAACCACTGATGCAAAAGTTGAGTATTTTCATCACTCGCAATAGTAGTATCAACTAATTTATCCCAATCTGGATTTTGTAATGGCAAAATACAACCATAATTTTCAAAAGTAAAAGGAATTTTAGGTATTAGTTCAAACTCACTAATAGTTTTATTTTGTTGCCGAATTTCTCCTAGTAATAAAATTCCATCACTAGCAACAGCATCAATTTTACCATCATCTAATTGACTAATACCTTCAACTCTGTTGGAAAGTGACTGCCAATTTGCATTGGGATAAATAGGGCGAAATTCTTCATCAGTAGTTGATCCTGCTAAAAATCCTATGGATACTTTTCCAGTAGTACCTCTCATGGAGTCAAATCTTTCTACATCTGTTTTTCTTACTAAGAATTGAATACCTGTAGTAAAAAAAGGAATAGAAAAATCTACTATTTTTTCTCTCGTATTATTAATAGTTGTAGCAGCACAGACAATATCTAGTTTCCCATCTTGGATTAGTTGAAAACGGTTTTCTAGAGATACTTCTTGCCACTCTAATTTGATTGATTTACCAACTTCTTGTTCTAGACGTTGGTGAATTAATTTAACCAATTCAACAGAATAACCTTCTAATTTATTGGTTTCACTGCTGATATAGCTAAAAGGAGCTGTATCAATTCTAAATCCTACTTTTAGTACCCCCGTTTGTTGAATTTTTTCTAATACAGTTTTTTCTACAGTTTCTTCTATAGTTTCTGCTAAACTTATGAGAGGAAAACTGATGAAAAATATGGTGATTAAGAAGGAAGAAGGAAGAAGGAAGAAGGAAGAAAGTAACTGGAACATCAAAATTAATGAACTAATAACTTAAGTATTTATGTAGAAAAGTTGGCTTTTTGATAAGTATTTTATCTGAGATAAAAATCTAATACTAAATTATACCATACTTGACAATCAAATTTCTTGATAATTGGTAACAATTTGCTATTTAAGTAGGCATTAAGATTAGAAAATCACCAAAAAACTGCTGAGGAGATAATACAATGGCAAAGGTGATTTTTTATGAAAAACCAGGCTGTAAAAATAACACCAAGCAAAAGACTTTGCTAGAAACAGCGGGTCATCAATTAGAAACTCACAACCTGTTGAAAGAAACTTGGACAAAAGATAATTTGCGTTTATTTTTTGGCGATCGCCCGGTAGTAGAGTGGTTTAACAAAGCTGCTCCAAAAGTTAAGTCTGGAGCAGTAATTCCCGAACAAACTGATGCTGAAACTGCTCTAACAATGATGCTGAATGACCCATTACTTATCCGTCGTCCTCTAATGCAAGTGGGCGATCGTAGAGAAGTGGGATTTGATGTAGAAGTTGTGAATAACTGGGTTGGTTTACAACCTGTAGATGAAACCCAGAGGGAAAAAAGTGAGGAGTTGATGGGTCAAGACTTACAAACTTGTCCAAATAGCCATCACCACTAGAATCTAACAAAGTCTATTTTTACTGATAAATTTGCTTAGGAATGAGGATTCAATAAAGTCCAGATTTTTTTTTGAATAACTCATATAATAGGGAATTTGGATAATTCAACTTGTGTAGATAATAAAATTCTCATTCCTTAATCTCTCGTTAGATATCGTTAGAAAATTTTCTAGCGGGAGATATTTTTGGTAGTGCATCAGTAAAGTGTGGGATAAGTAATTAGGTCGTTCCAACTCCAAGGAGCGATCGCCAACTCAGCTCTTTGTGCAGCAGTATTTTCTTTGCGACTATGAACCCAAATCCAATTGAAGTAGGTGATACGCCTGACGCCACGCTCCGCGAACGCCAACCTAACTCCATAACCCTGAGCATAATCAACACCTATTTCTTGCAACTTTGCTAAAATAGCCTCATTTTACACAAACTCCCCAACTGTTTCCATCCCCATCATATCACCAATATGATTAATAGCCTCCACTATTTCATAGTTAATCGGAAAATGTATCTCCTTCTGCAAAAAATGAAAGTATTAAAGCTTGTTTTTAAGGTTTATTTAGATGATTCAAAGGTTTTTGACTAGGTACGCCAATTGGACGAGGATAATTGCTAGAAGTTTTATTTATTTTCTGCAAATATATACAATGACGAATACTGTTAGTTAAGGGAGTCTTAAATTCTTCAATAGTATGGATTTTTCCTCCCAAAATTTTCACAACTTCTAGCAAATTAGCCTGTTCATCAGTTGTAAAATTTCCCCGATATAAAATTGCTATACCACCTATTTTTAACATTGGCAAAGCATATTCAGCACAAACTATTGTAGGTGCAACAGCTCTTAAAAGAGCAATATCGTAAATTTCTCTGTGTTTAAACATTCGACCAATTTCTTCAATCCTGTTAGTTAAAGTTAAACAATTTTTAATAGCTAAATCTACTAGAATAGTTTCAATAAAATCAATTTTTTTTCTTATCGAATCTAGTAATGTAACAGTATATTGAGGTAAACTAATAGCAACTGATAATCCTGGAAAACCTGCACCAGTTCCAATATCAATAACCTTTTTTTCTTCTTGAGAGTTTATCTGATTTTCTAAGATAAATTTAATCCCTCTGAGGGAATCCCAAAAATGTTTTTCCCAAAAATCTTCTGGGCTAGTAATTCTAGTTAAATTTAACTTTTCATTACCAATAAGAATCAACTGATAAAGTTGCTGAAATTGCTGCTGTTGTTCTGCTGTTGGTTGCCAATTTAATGTTTCCTGCCAAAGAGAATTCATTTCTGGCAATATCTGGGTATTATTATCATTCATTTTACTTTTGACTACTATTTTATAGAAGGAAAATAGTCTGATATTATATCATGTTTCCCCTCCGGGGTAACTACGCTATCGGTTGAATACTTATAACCCACATTCCGCACGACAAAATGTAGTACATAAAGAGGGGGGACTTGAGTAAGTATTTAGACTCAAGAAAAAAAACCTCAAACTGTAATTCTAGACAAGAGGTGAAGATAAGAAAAGAGGAGAAAATGTCAATAGAAGTAAGTAACTTAGACCCAGATCGGGTTAGTAGCAGGAATGATTGATGAGATTGGTATAGAACAGAAAATTAATCAACTACTCGGAGAAGGGGGTTGGTGATTAGGTAATGCCATTAAATATTTATGAACGGTACAATTATAGTTTTTTCATAGATATTTGAGACAAAAGCATTACGCATTCACCAATGCCGATTTTTCTGATCAACTCCAAGTTAAAGTGAGCTTAAGAGAGTCAAAAATAGAACTAGAAAAAAAACGAGCAGGTCGATTTATTTGGGCGACAAATGTCCTGGAGAGGATGGAATTAACGAAAGAAGAAATGTGATCTAAATACAAGGGGCAACAGTCTGTAGAAAGAGGTTTTAGGTTTCTGGGCATACCCCCTGTT
>NZ_JAAHGB010000082.1:0-24524 GCF_010672695.1 Okeania sp. SIO1H4 | reverse complement strand
TTGTCGGTAGAGTTTTTCCAACTCTTCGATACTTTTGTGTGGTTCTAGCTTTAACAATCTCGGCATGGCGATCGCCCAACTCTTACTATTCATCCCTTAATTTATCAGGTTTAATTTTTTTATACCGATGCTACCGGATTTGATATGATATAGAATCCGGTTATATAATATATGCTTATAATTCTATAATTAGTTCAATCTCCCCTACTCCCCTACTCCCCACCCCCAAATATATGATAAGTATTCAACCGGATTTGATATAACAGGACTTGGGCAAAAAAAATGGCCTGTATCATTGCCAAGCCAATATTGAGTAATCATCATCTTGTAGGAAAATTGATCGAGTGGCGATCGCTAAAAAGGCGTTGGTAAATTCAAAGATAAATCAGGCAGGAACAGTTACATCTCCAAACTTGAGATAATGAATTAAAAGTCTTATGGAATGCTTCAGCATCTCTACAGAGAAAGGAGTAGCACAATGTTTTCTGGTGCAGTCGAGCGGGGGTAGTGTCGTAAACGAGTATTTTCTCCTTCCACCCTCCTCATTTAGGTCTTAGTGATAATTTGGTCTTGCTCAGGAATAAAGACTTTATAAACAGGATTCCCATCACTGACCCAGAAATCGCATTTCCAACAAGCGTTAGCAATCGCTTGCCAGAGCCAAATAAAAGTTTCAGAACTACGGTTTCCGATGACCCAACCGACAATCCCTGGCCGAAAGTGGTCTACCACTGTCCAAATCCAAACTTGATTTTTTTTTTGAGACAAAAGTTTGTAACTCATCCAATTCTCCAACTTCTGGGATTACTTCTGAGTCATAAATATCAGGTAAAAGTTTTCCTACCTGTCTGACCCAATTAATAATTGTGCCATGGGCAACCCCAGTAACTCAGCTAATCCCCTGGAACCCCATACCATTGACATAAATTTCTCTTCATAAAGCTTTGGTATCCAGGCTATATCCAGGTTTGTTATAGACTTCTATAAACTGGCGACCACATCTAACAATAGATAATTTTGCTTGTCTCCTCGATGACCATTTTTGCGGATATGTTTACTAGCACACTCTGGGCATTGCATAGGCTAACTTTAGCTCCAGCACTATCTACATATTCCATTTTGCCCTACCCATCCTATGAGTAGATTACTCAGTTCATCTTTCCATTTACCAACGCCACTAAAAAATTCTACCAGTTATTTCCAACTTAAGTAGTTGCTTTTCTAACTCGGTCTGCATAGTCTTGAGGACGAAATTTCCTAAAACTTTGCAAAGCAAATTGTCGTAAATTTAGGGGTAGGTAAGATAATACTAAAGCAAATCTAGTCTTGAATGAAGTTCCTAGCATTTGGCTTGATTCTTGTAATAACTCTCTCCCTTTAACACTTTCACCCTTTTCAATTAATCTAATTCCTAGATTCTGTTTCGTATCTGCTAACTTAAATAAACGTGAATTTTCCAACTTCTGATCATCAAATTTATAACTATTAATACAGAAAGTTTTAGCAGATAAAAAGTGAATATCTTGTTTTAAACTGGTTTGACGGTTATGAAAACGATATTCCATGAGATATTCTGGAATAAAATATCCAACTTTTCCGATTACTGCTAATCTGACCAGCAAATCAAAGTCTTCACATCCATCTGCTTCAGGCCGCATATAATCAACTTCTTGTAGGCAAGAACGACGAAACAAAGTTGAACCCACCTGCAAACTTTGGTATTGAAATGTTTCTTTAAGCAAGTTAGGGATAATTCCTTGCTCCAACTTATCCTTTCCCCACTTAGCCGCATTCTCTCTCGTGGCTACTTCCTCCCGTTCACTTTTTTCATTAATAACCCAATGACTTGTACAGACAAAATCTACATTTTGCATCTCATCTAATACTGCCACAGTTTTCTCTAAAAATTCTGGAGTCAAGGCATCATCATCATCAAATTTGATAAAATAATCCCCTGTAGCAGCATCAAAACCAGAACGCATATTTTTACTACGTCCAATATTTTGAGGATGCTGAATATAGTGAATTCTAGAGTCATTCCACTGACTAACTACTTCAGCAGTATTATCTTTTGAGCCATCATCAGTTATGATTAATTCAAAATCATCATAAGTTTGGTTCAAAACACTATTTACTGCATAAGGCAGCAAATTAGCTCGGTTATAAGTGGGAATACAAACGCTAACTTTTGTCATAATAAATTATATATTTGATGAAATAATTTTAATAGATAATTAACCTGGTCTTGAATGATAACTAATGGTAATTTTTTTTATGGTAATTTTTTTTGCTGATTGTTACTTAATTCATTAAAGATTCTGTGCCGGGAATATGACCAAATATTCGCTCTGAATATTCAAATATTTCCCGATTAAAAAACTTCTTGTATTGAGGATTATCGACTACTTTTCGCCATCGGTTTAAGACATCCATTGATGTTGCTTTGCCATCAAATTCTTTTCCTTCAAATGAACTACCTCCACCAAAACTCGTTACCATATCAATTCCTGCATCAGAAAATTCCATTTGGAGTTTATCCGCAATATTTCGCCGATATTCAACATCAGCAAACCATTGATTATAATTGACACAAACTTTGTTGTGCTTGAGATAATTTGTTTCTCCTAAATATTCTTTTGCATAATCTAGCCACAAATCAATCATGGTTTTATTCGGAGAATTTACTGATAAAAAATATGCCACCTTAGAAGATATCTTTAGTCTACTTGCAAGCAGATTAAAAGGGTCTCTAATAATAAGTATATCGTACCTAGTAGCACTTTTTCCTAAGTATATATCGTGGTTACGTTCAAATTTATCATTTGCTATCTGCTCCAGGGGAAAATCTTCATAGCTGTAAATCAAACAATCTCTTTTAATAAAATTTCCTTTAGCTTGTTGGCGGTTATGTTCTATTGCCCATTTATGTTCTGGAAATTTATCTCGTAGATTTTCATACTTGTACCGATAGGGGTTTTGATTAGCTAATACATTATTAATAAATCCTACATCACTATTCTGTTGACTTTTAACCCAGTTAATAATGGCATGATTCCCACTGCGTTTCATACCTGCCACTCGAATTTCCTTTTGATTAACTATTTCTGAAAGTTTGTGTTGCTGGGTAATAATTCTGATCACATCTTCCAGATTATGTGCTACAAAACGCTTACCTTTCTTCAAGGCTAGATTTGGTTTTTTTAATGCCTTAACTATATTTGACTTTTCCACCATAAAATCTATTTGTAAAATTAAAATATTTAAAATCTAACTAAAATTAATAATATAGTAATTCCCAAAAAGTGGCAGGTACAAAATTCCTTGGTTTTAGGGAGTAGGGAGTAGGGAGTCGTAATTCTCGTTCCGTAGGAATCGATAAAGAAGAAAAACAACTGTACCTCATTAGCTTGGGAAACGCTATATAATATTGCCATTAAATATAATAAATTACCTGTATATAAAGAAAAATCTAGGGGAACTTACAAACTTTATGCAAATCTTAATGCTTTCCTCCACCTTTCCTTATCCTCCCAGTCGAGGTGGTACGCAAGTTAGAACTTTTAATCTACTCAAATATTTGAGTCAAAAACATTCTGTTACTTTATTAACACAACTGTCTCCAGATGTCAATGATTCAGAAATAGATTCATTGCGATCTTATGTAGAAGAGTTGGCCGTATTTCCGCGCCCCCAAGAACCAACAAAAGGAACATTAGTAAAACTAAGACGTTTTAGTAATTTTCTGATTGAAGGTACTCCACCAAGTGTTCTTTCGATATATTCGCCAGCAATGCAAAATTGGGTGGATGAGTTTGTGGCAGCAGGTAAATGTGAGGCCATTACTTGTGAACATTGTGTGAATGAAATTTATATTCGCCCTCAATGGCAACAACAACTAAAAACTCTAGTTAATGTCCATAGTTCGGTTTATGGTACTTGTAAGCAACAGTTAGAAACTGGTACAGCAGAAAAACCATTGCGAGATAGACTGAATCTTCCCTTACTGCTTCGTTATGAAAAACGCTACTGCTCAAAATTTTCCTGTATAGTCGCAACAACTGAGGAAGACGGGAAACAACTGCAAGAGTTTAACCCCAATAGTCAAATATCAGTTATTCCGAATGGAGTAGATTTTACTCAGTTTCCCTATCGAAGTAACGACCCAGAGGGACATCAATTAATTTTTGTGGGAGCTATGGATAATTTTCCTAATATTGATGCGGTTAGGTTTTTGACTTTGGAAATATTACCTAAGGTACAAGAGCGTTATCCTGATACAACTTTAGCTCTGGTAGGGGCGAGACCAGTACCAGAAGTGCAGGAACTTTCAACTCGCCCAGGAGTAAAAGTTACAGGTCGCGTACCTTCAATGGCAGAATATTTACATCAAGCAACTGTTTGTGTGATTCCGATGCGTACTGGTTTTGGAATTAAAAATAAAACTTTAGAAGCAATGGCAGCAGGTACGCCTGTTGTGGCCAGTGACCGTGGTTTAGAAGGTCTAGCAGTTGATGGTGCAAATACACCACTAAAAGCATTAAGAGCAAATCAAGTAGCAGAGTATGTAGAGGCCATTAGTCACTTATTTGAGGATGGGCAGTTGAGACAAACGTTGTCAGAAAATGGGCGATCGCTGATAGAAACGGAGTATACTTGGGAAGTTCAAGGTCAGCGCTATGAGCAGGTATTGCTAGGATGATGAAAAGGAAGATTCAAGGTTCCAAAGTCAGTTACAATCAAGCTAAGTTTCCCAAAGTTGCTAAAACAGCTCAGAAATCTTATTATCCTAGAAGTAAGAAAACTCTACAAATTAGCCGGATAACTTCTGTCCCTAAATCTAGGCATCAGAGGAAATTATCTAAATCTCAAAAGTTTTCTTTAAAATCCTTACCTTGGAAAAAATGGATTGTTGAATGGGCAGGGGTAAGTTTATTATTTGGTGGCTCTGGTTTCATGGCAATGGGGGCATGGATTAGTGTAAAGTTAATTTCCGATCCGAATGCTATAGTCTGGTTTAATCAATCATTACCACAGTGGACTCAATTTTATATATCCGGGAATAAATCTTTGCAAACTCTTGAACAAATTAAAGGTAGTATCAAAGAGGGAGGATTTAGTACCGGAGAAACTTTTTCTCTTCCTAGTACAACAGCAGATTCTGGTTTAGATGTATTAGTGCCAGTAATGAAGCAAATTGATTCAAGAGCTTCTTTGCCCTGTGAAACTCCTTGTCGGGAATTAGTAGAGTTGCGAGTCTATCAGTCAGTTTTATCTGTTAACCAAAGAGAAGGCAGTAAACCATATTTTCGATTAGTTAATACTTTACCACTCCAAGGTCCTGCTGAATCTTTTGTAATTTCATCTACTATTGAGTCTACCTCTGCTCCTCAAGGCTCAAATCAACCTTTACCTGTAACAACAGTACGTCGTTTTCAAGGCAAAGTTCCCACTGCTGGAGTTTGGTTTACTGTCAGTGGTCAAAGATTACAAAATAATAAGACTATTCCTTATGGACAAATTGTCAATTACAACCCCAAAAAAAATTACTTGAGTTCGATGTTGGAATGGAAAAGTGCTGCTGGTCAAGCTCCCATCTGGCAGGAAATGACGGGAGGAGGAGATCCAGAGTTGGTGGTTGAGCAAACTGTGGGATTAGATCCTGATTTTGATATTTATTGGATTCAGCCACGAAAGTTTATACTTAATCCGATTGAGTTAGAGAAAATTTCTCTTGACGAAATTCCTATTGCAGATAGCTATTATAAAGATACCTTGAGATTAGCTCGTAATGGTTTATGGTCTGGTGCTTTTGCTTTAATTCAACCTTTGCGAAAGAATTTAATGGATGAATCTCAATGGCCTGAAAAAGCACAAGCTCAATTTGATTTAATTAAATTTCATGCCAAGATTACAGAAGCTCAGGCGATCGCTTCTTGGGCAAGTCCAAGTCAAAAAGTTTTGGCTGGTTTAATTGATGGTCGTTGGCAAGAAAGTCTAAGTGTGTTTGAAAATAATTTGAGCAGCACTTATGAGATTGGTAAATTACTGCAAAATGATACTGGTCGTCTGCGCAACCGAGTTGATGCTGCTTTAAGGGTAAATCAAGCTGAAACTAATGCTATTGCTTGGGGTGCTTTAATTGTGGCAAGTCAAAAGGGGCGAAGAAGGGCAACGTCGTGGTTAAACAGGCAACCTCAGACTAGCAAGGAGGCAAAGGAAAAGATTGGGAAGTTATTGGATCAACTAGATGCTGCTTTTGCTAAGAAGGAGACTATACAACAGCAGAGAATTCAGCGAGGAGGGTTGTTATGAAGTCAGAAGTCATTTCAGTTATCAGTTATCAGTACCTCATGGAATAGGGAGGCTACGAAAATACTGAAGTTGATTTTCTCTTGGTCGATTGGATATGGCGCAGGTTTCTGAGCCATCCCACCCTACGGGAAGCTGCGCTAACGGCCGCTTTTTCATCCCCTTAAAAGGGGAAGCTATTTACCTTACTTTTTGGTCAGGAGTCAGGAGAAGAGAAAAAAGTATATAGATACATTTTTGGTAGTAGTGTATTGTAATTATTTTGGTTATGGAGCATGAGAGTGGGAGCATCTTGCTCCCTTAAAGGTGTTGAGCATTTCCATCTATCTGAAGTCTAAAGTTAAACTTGCAGTACGGAATAAATTTGTCAATTTGAGAGGAGCGAGAATGTCCTAATAATAATGGCGACTGCTGTAATATTTCTATCAGGACTTAAGCAAAAGCACTACATATAGTAGATAAAAACTATAGCACTATGGTATATGTAGTGTTTTTGTTGGAAAAATGCGTAAGTTCTGTCTATAATATTTCTCATATCAAGTCCGCTCGGGTTCGGTATAAAAAAATTTTCCAACTGATGCGCCATTGCCACATCTTTCTTTATCTACCCATCTCTTCAAACTTCCCACCCTCTTTATCTAATTACACGGGGTTGCACATTATGGAATGATGCTGCCAAAAATGGGCTCGGACTTTGACTAAAAAAACCATTAACTAATCATTTTAGTAATTCCCCAATTCCAAATTCAGGCATCCAAAATCTAGAATCATTCGTCACTGTGCAACGCCAATTACACTGATGTACCGGATTTGATACATTACTATGAAGGGCGACCAAACTTTTTAGTTGGGTTTCCTTTGTCAACCCAACCTACTATTTATATTATTCGTGGGTTGAACCGTCTGGCATTATTGCGCCTTTTAGGTTAGCTTTTTCCAATAATTCTCCACCTAGTTTAGCATCAGTTAAATTTGCACCAGATAAATCAGTAGAATATGTTATAACTGCTCGTAAGTCTGCTGAAATTAAGTTAGCTCCTCTGAGTTTTGCACTATTAAGATTTGCATTACGAAGGTCAGCTTTTGTTAACTCTGTTGCATTTAGTTTAGCTTCTCGCAAATTTGCATCTCTTAAACTTGCTCCACTCAAATTTGCATATCTTAAATCAGTTTTATCTAATATTGCTCCGTCTAGATTTGCATCTCTTAAATCTGCTCCACTCAAATTGACTCCCCTTAAATCAGTGCCTGATAAATTTACTCCTCTTAATGAAACATTAGGAGCAAGAAAATAAACACCCAATTTAGTATAATTAAACCCTTCAGGAAAAACAGTTGCTTCACTACAAAGTGCTTGGTTAATTTTTACCATTTGTACGTTTGCTCCTTTAAGGTTTGCGTTTAACAAATTAGCTTTACTTAAATCAGCTTGACTCAAATTTACATTCGTAAAATCTGTATTCCTTAAAAATAAGCCACTAAAATTTGCTTTTGTGAGATTTGCACCACTGAAGTTGCTTTTGTTTGGTGTTTTAGCTTGGCTAAAATTAATTCCACTCAAGTTAGATTTAGTAAAATTTACCAAACATAAATAAGTTTGACTAAGATTCACATTTCTAAACTTTACCTGTTCTAGATTTGTAGAAACCATTCTTGCTTTACTTAAATCAGTATTAATCAACTTAGCTTGACTGAGATTCGCTGAACTTAAATCAGCTTCACAGAGGTTAGTATTAATCAACTTAGCTTCACTTAGGTTTGCCGAATTTAACTTACTTTTAGATAAGTCAGTACCTCAAAATTTTGCACCTGTTAAATTAACTGATTGAAAACTTGCTCCACTCAAATTTGCACCATTAAAATTAGCATTACTCAAATTTAATTTTGAATCATCAAAAGACTTCCCACTCAAATCAACACCAGACAAATTAATCCCAGTAAAATCTCGTTCTCCCTCACTATATCTACGCAAAAATTCCTCAGCACTAACCACAGGTTCTTGACTTTCTTCTTCCTCCTCATCTTCATCTACCATCATCGAAATATCCTGAAATTCCATTTCATTCTCATCAATAACTCCAGGCAAATATCCCTCTTCTTCTTCCTCCTCATCTTTATTTACCACCATCGAAATCTTCTGAAATTCCATTTCACTTTCATCAATAACTCCAGGCAAATATTCCACCTCATCCAAACTTTTCACACTTGCTGCAAATCTGCGATTAATTTCTGCTTCCTCCAAAACTTCAGCATTATCAAAACGGTTAATTAATCCTTGAATAATTTTTATATCCGTCGTCCGAATACCCACTTCTCGTTCCAGACTTTCCTCGCCCGAAGCTAAAAAATTATGACTCCCCACAAAAGCAAACTTCTCATCACACACCAGAAAATTTTCGTGAGTTCCTAACAACTTCAACCGAAATAGACCAGGATAACTTTCTTCTAATTCTTGTAAATCTACCAAAGCATTATATTTCCAACCTTTGCCAATATTCGAGCGATCGCCTAAATATCCCCAACCAATATCTATCTGAAAATTGTGGTTTAAACAATCCTTGAATTTCTTCAGTAAATGTCGATCGATACTATTACAGTTTAACCAAGGACAAATAATAATTAATCGTGCTTGAACTGTTTCTAATGCTTCGATTAATACACCACGACTATCAGTACAGTCAAATACTAATTTATTTTGATATTATTCAGTTTTTTGCCAACTATCCGGAGATTTATCTTGAGTTTCCGTAGTCGATTTTATGGGATTATTTAAAGCTAATAATTCATCTAAACGTAGAGTTAAAGCAAAAAAATTTTCCTGTAAATTTTCGATATCTTGTGCTTCCGGTAGATGATGAAAATTTTCTATCTGCTCGTCTAAAGTCTGTTTCAACTTAACAACATATTTTTTGAGAGTAACTTGTTGTTTTTCCAGTTGTGAAACCTTGGCAACTAGAGCAGATAAATTTGATTCTAGGTCAGACATAATTAACTTGTAGAGACATTGGCAGATTCATTGTAAAACATTATAATGACAATTTAGTTTGATAGTTACTGCTCTCAAGCAGAAGATGAGAAATTATGTTACTTGAACTCACAAAAAAAACTCTAGCATTTTATTTGGAAGATATTGAAACTCCTATCGGTAAAGCTATTAACTTTATTCTGCTATTTTTGATTTTATTTTCTTCAGCTATTTTTGTTGCTGAGACTTATCCAATTCCAGAGAATATTTTTATTATACTAGAACTAATCAATGATGCTATTTTAGTGTTTTTTGCCGTTGAATATTTACTGAGATTTTGGTGTGCAGATCAAAAAATAAAGTTTGTTTTTAGTTTTTTTTCTATTATTGATTTACTGGCAATTTTACCTATTTTTCCAGGTTTTTTAGAACTGAGTTTTATTAGAATTATCAGATGGTTCCGAATTCTAAAATTAATTCGATTTCTCAAATTCAAAATTTATATTTTTCGGATTAGTACAGAAGATGGAGTGATTTTTGCCAGAATATTATTTACTTTATTTACAATTATTTTTATCTTTTCTGGCTTGATTTATCAAGTAGAGCACCGCGTAAATCCTGAATCATTTAAGAATTTTTTAGATGCTGTATATTTTTCAGTTGTTACAATGACAACTGTTGGATTTGGCGATATAATTCCTACTTCAGAAAGTGGTCGTTTATTAACCGTTTTAATGATATTAACAGGTATTAGTTTAATTCCTTCTCAACTGGGGGATTTAATTAAACAACTGATAAAAACAACTAAAAATATAGAAAAATCATGCAGTGGTTGTGGTTTTTCTATCCACGATATAGATGCCAAATTCTGTAAAATATGTGGTACAGAGTTAGGCATTTATCAAATAAATAATGTCAATGAAAAAAAATAATAGGGTCGATACATTGAAGAAGACAGAAGGCATTCACCCTATTCCCCAGGGTCAATTTATGATCACTAGAGAAAAATTGATAGGGAGATGAGGAGATTCTTATTCACAAGCAAAACCTTGTAGAGACCTTCCATGGAAAGTCCCTACTGTGGTCTACCCAAATAAAAACTGCTGTAAGTCTTAACCTGCTCATTCCTTCCTATATACATGAGCGAGCGTAGTTTTTTAGTAATCACCCTCTTCTTATTCCTTTAATTTAACCTACGCCTAATACTTCGCTTTAAACTTCGGAGTAAATTTTTTAATCTAGTTAAATTAACTTCTTTACTACCATAACGCCATCCCACATAAGCTTGAGAAATTTCTTCAATTATTTCTACTTCATTTATAGAATGATATTCCTTAATAGCTTGAGTATATTCAAAAGGTGTCTGAAAATGATGTTTAACTAATCCCTTACTCGCCATCAAACTCAACATTTGTTGATATATACTCTCCACTGGAGATAACTTAGCTAACCACCGACCATAACGCCATCCTCGCCAAAATATATACAATAACCAACCCAAGAAAGCTAAAGCAGTAACGAAAATTAAACCAGTAAATATGCCTTGCCAACCTTGAGAAAAGAGAGCAAAAAACCAACTAATAATTCCCAATACCCAACGGAATATTCCACCAATAAATCTCTCTAAAAAACCAGTTACAGGAGAAGGTAACCAACCAGCTACCCACTGCCAAAAAGTCATTAATGCACTAAAAGTTTGATTCTTTTCAATAGAAGGAGGAGTTAAAGGCATTCCCGGAATAGGGTTAAAAGCAAACCATCCATACCCAGGGAAATACACCTCTGTCGTCATATAAGCATCTGTATTTTTAACCACATATAAGCCAGTAAAAGGATTAAATTCTCCTGGAGAATAACCCGCTACTAATCTTGCCGGGATGCCAATAGAACGTAACATTATTGTCAAGACAGTAGAAAAATGGTCTCCATAACCGCCGATAATTTTTTCCCCTTCCGGGCTATTTTGATAACCAAATAAAAATGCTGATACTAAATCTTCACCTTCAACAAAAAATGGAGGTTCTTTTTGTAGTTTATAATTAGGATTTTGTTTCAGATATTGGGCTAAAAAAAGTGCTTTTTGGTAAGGGGAAGTAATAGGTTTGCTTTCTTTAGCAACTTTATTTTTACTAGCTAAAATTTCTGCTGTTTTTTGTCTTACTTTTTCCGCAATTTCTGGAGGAATTTGTAAATAATATTTACTAATACTTTCTGGGTAATTTTTACCTGCCTTACTCAAAATATCTTGGTTTCGATAAGGAACATGAGAAATGACTGTATATGTTAAACCTTCCCG
Source organism: Okeania sp. SIO1H4 (assembly GCF_010672695.1). NCBI lineage: Bacteria > Bacillati > Cyanobacteriota > Cyanophyceae > Oscillatoriales > Microcoleaceae > Okeania > Okeania sp. SIO1H4. Next base: position 12,954 of record NZ_JAAHGB010000082.1, on the reverse strand, counting down.
AAGTTCAAGAGGAGAACGCAAATTACCATCAGGGTCAATTGCTATTTTTTCAGTGGGGAAATATACTTCTCTTGCTTGATATAAAGCCGGAATTAAATTCGGCAACTGAGACACAATTGTGTAGCTTTGAATTACCTCTCTAGTTTCATTTTCAAACCTATTCCTCGGCCAATTTACATAAAATTGGTAAGACCAACGAGGACGATTTAAAGTAAAGGCATTATCATTCCGAGAAATTTCCCAACCTTCACCTGTATACTTATCAAAAGCCAAAACTCGCCAAAAACCCTCCGCTTGCGACCTCACCCGCATCACAACTTGAGGAACTAATTGTCCGCGTAAATTTTGATTAATTTTAGTATTAAATCCATAATAATAAGTATTATCTAAAGTTCCTGGACCTGATTCTTGATTAGTTCCACTTCCTCCACCAGAACTATCTCCATCCCCTCTACCTTGACTAATATAACCAGGGTTCGTAATAGTCCGACCATCAAAATTTTCTACATCAAAATTAATCGGCGCACTAACAGGAAAAGTTCGTACTTGATAACCAGGTAATCTAGGTAAAAGAGCAAAAATTCCTAGACCTAATCCAATAATTACTAATAATAATATTGTTAATCGCTTGGGAGATAAAGTAGCATTTAATAAAGATATTTTCTTCCGCTTTTTCTTAACTTCTGATGTTTTACCTATAATTCTGGATTCTAAACCTAACCTAGACCTATAATCTAAAATCAAGCAAGGAATAGCGATCGCGATAAACAACAGCAACACTGGGCCATAAGTTAAAGTTTGACTGATAGTACCTGCGACCCCTAACAAAATTAGCCCGATAGTCATCGAATAACCCAAGTCTTTCCGTCTAGGCAAGTCAAAGCTATGTAAGACCTGAAGTTGAATCAAGAATTCCCCCAATACCAGTCGCGTATCACTCAACTCAGTAACTAACCTACCCAAAAAATCAGCTAACGCCAATAACATTCCGATCGCCAAACAAAATTTAGCTGGTATGTTTCGTTTGTAGCGGTTATACCAACTCCAAATTGCCCCTATAATACTTAATGGAGCGGCCCAAACAGTTAAAGGAAGTTCGTCTGTTGCTACCCCGGCGGCTACATCTACAGCAATAATGCCTACTATAACTAACGCCTGTACCATGACTCGCAATAGAATAGAATTTTCAGGAACAGGTTTAGGTGCTGCTTCTATCTCTCGCCACAGAAGTCCTAATATAGGAAGGTTTCGCACTTCCCAACCAAAAAAATTAGACATAAATTTTGGTAGATGCTTTTCAATAATTAATAATTAATAATTAATTATTAATTATTGCCTCTTCTTTCAAAGGAGAGGATTGAGGAACAGGGAAAATTTTTCTTTATTATCTTCTTAAAAGGGGAAGCTTTAAACCACAAATTTTCGTTCATAAATATTGTAAAACTTTGAAAGCATAGGCACGTTACCAATGGATAATTGATAATTAATCCATGAGGTAATTATCCATTATTCATTGTCCATTATCAATTAATGAATTTGAGCTATTTTTTTTCACCAGAATATTTTAGCCCTGGAGGCGAACAACAAATTTTAAAGATTGCTCCCAGTTGAGGAATTTAATAATTAGCTGATATGTTTGATCTGGTTGTGGGTCAAATAGCTCTACATATAGAGTACCTGCATCTAAACGTTGAGCAGTCGCTTCAACTCCTCTTCCTTGAAGTTGTAAACTTGCCGCTTCAGGTAGTTGACCTTTAATCCTCAAACACGCAGAAGAACGATCTTCAGGAATATAATATTCAGCTTCAATGGTAAGACACCCTAAAGCAGTTTGCCATTCTCTCTTTGTTACTGACTGATTCAAACAACAAGTCAAACTTAAAGATGAGATAATTTCTTGAGCAGCAAGCAAAGACAACAACATCTGTTGCTTTGGAGTTGCAGTATTATAAGCAGTAATATGATTGGAAATCAATTCTCCATCGCGGGTTCCACCTACAAGCACTAAACCAGCTAGTTTATTTAAAGATTGAGATTGGTTTGGGAACAAACTATCCACTGCTCTAACCAATTTACTGCCGGGGAGTAAATCAGATGATACTAAATCCTGACAAGATTGCAAAAGTTGAGCAAAGACAGTCTCCGTTAAAGGTATATTTAACTTACCCCACTTAATATTTTTCATCTGTGATGCCCACAAATTAATATGGGAAAACCAGTTATTTACCTCTACGTCTGGATATTCAGCATCGTAGTTTACCAGATTATTTTCCCAAGGAAATCGTGGGGGTTTAGCTTCAATCTTGGCTTTAAGTCGTTTTTGTAATACAGTCTCGAAACGATTATACACGGTTGGTACTTCTCCGGGTGTAAGTGGCTGACTTTCGTAATCGTAGGGGTAGTCAATTTCTTCAGAATCAAGTGGGTCTAATTCTTCCCACTCTAACTCCTGCACCCTGACTTCTTTTTTTCCATTCTCAATCTTGTTTTGATTTTGCCCTACATTTGATATTTCCTTAGAATTTGGCCCTAATAACCAGTCAAAGAAATTATCCTCGAAAGTTTCCACCTGTTTATTCGTTTCGTTATTCATCAGTTGATGCACTCGCTCCGGAATTTGAATGATTTCGTAATTCCCAGGCAAGTTCGAGTAACTTGTGCCACTTCTTCTTCACCTGGTTTACTTTACGACCTAAAGTCTTCGCGATCGCCTCGTCAGAAAGACCTTTATGCTTCAAATCTAGCAAACTTTTCTGTTCTGCGTCAATTTGGTCATGTAGAGCTGTCCATTCTGTGGGGGTTAAGCCTAAATTATGCTCTAAGTCTGCTTCTAACCATTGATGAACTAATTCCCACCTATGTCCCATGGCAAATTTGAGCAAATGATACTTAAAGCGTTGCTGCAAATAATCCCTTTGTCTGGGAGTAAGATTTAAAATAGATTCTATTTCCCCAGTTGATAAGTCTTGTAAACGCAGTGCAAAGTAGTCTGCACAGTCTTGCTGCTGACGTTCCTCCAGATAGGCCATAAGTTCTTCTATTACCACCTGGCGCAGAGAACCTATATCATCATCTGTATCCTGTCGTGCGGCCATTGCTTCTCGCACTTGTTGGATAGATCCATCATTCCATGTCTTATCTGAGTCGCTAGTTGTTCCCTCTGCTGCTTGGTCAATATCTACAGATGTTTCCTTTGGTTGTTGATGGGAAAATGTTTGAGCACGCAGAATGATTAATTGTTGACTACGACCACCAGACAAAGGTATGCGTCTTTTGCCATAACGCTCTGTAAAGGCCATATACTCTGCTAGTTCTAATAATGTATGGGGAGTGTACATTATTGGCAGCTCAGTTTCTCGTCTAAAAGCATTTAAAGCTTCCAGATAAAATTGTTGTAAAAAGTCTTCGATTAGATTTAATCTTGCCTGATAACTTGATTGTATTTGAGGAGGAGTGATATACCTATAAACAATTGCACTTAGACTACTATGTAAATGTATTCTTCCTTCTCTAGAACCAAGCTTGTAGTAATGTAGGCATTGTCTCAGACGATGTTGAGCTAGGTTCTTTGCCCATTTACTTATTTCCCCCGAAGCTTGAATTCTTTTGCTTTCTATGCAAATTCTTTCTACTTCTTGTTTAATACGCTCTGCTACTGATTGGCAATTTTGCTTTGATGCACGAGTAGATTGCTGAAATTCATCTAGCAAGAGCTTTAAATTTTCTTCGCTAACTTGGCAGATTTCCACCATCATTGTATTAATAAATTAACCACTAATAATTTTTTCTATTCATTACACATACACCCTGATTTCATACAATTTCTGAAAAGACTAAATAATAAATTATGGACTTAGATCAACAAATCCAAACACTCATTAAAAATTCACCTCAAAATGGCAATACAGCAGAAGTTGTTGAAGCAATTACACCTGCCTTGAAACTTTTAGCTCAACAATTACAACATTTAGAGTATTATATTTTGCAAACTAACACACAAAATTGGGTTTTGACTACTCTTGGTCATCGTAATAAATCTGAATTAGAAAAACATGTTATTTACGCTTTTCCTACTCAAAAAGATGCTTCATCTTCTATTGTAGAGGATAATGTAGTTGCTAAACCTGTACCAGTTGTTTATATACTTTTCCAAATGATCGCAATTGAACCTTTAGATAGCCTTGTATTTTTTGAACATCCTGGGAATTTAACAACAGCTACAGAAGTTAAAAGAGAGGATGTCCAAAAGCTGATAAGTATATATCTCCAACAGTATCAGGCATCCTCTCATTCCCACTCTAGCAAAATTCCTCCAGATATTGCTTAAGATGTTGAGATATTCTCACAATTAAGGGAACAGGGAACAGGGAACAGGGAACAGTGGCAAAAGTTTTTCTCTGTCTCAGGTTCATCATCAACATAAGTACTAACCAACTCGTTCCTTGCTATATTAATTAATAATTTAACTACCTCAAATAAACAGAGAAAATCGAATTTAGCATACCAAAGTTAAACTCATCTGAAGACAGATTAGATTGCTATAAAAAGATTAATAGGTCTAAATCAATGAATTGCCTTTATTAAGTTTTATCCTACTGCTAGTATTAATTAACTCCTAGCTAAATTATTAAAAGATACTAAAAGCTAATACAGCCGACTTAAAACATAGTCAGTAAGATTAATCAGAGCTTGACGAGAATCACAATCTGGCAAAGATTGTAAATGTTCAACACCCATTTTCGCGTATTTAGTAGCTAATTCCTGAGATTTTTCAATACCGTGACTATCTTTAATTAATTGGATTGCCTCTTCTAAATCACCATCTTGGGCTAATTCTCTTTCGATTAGTTTTTCTAAAGTTGGCTTTTCTGCTAAGGCATATAATGTAGGTGCTGTCAAGTGGCCACTTTTCAGATCTGAACAAGCAGGTTTTCCTAGAGATTCTGTTACACTTGTAAAATCTAGTATGTCATCTACTATCTGAAATGCCAAACCTACATATCGGCCATAGTAGTACATATCCTGAGCTAGTTCTGGTGAAACACCACTAAGAGTTGCTGCAGCTTTAGAACTATTAGCAATTAGAGAAGCGGTTTTATAGTAGCTCTTTTCTAAGTAAGCATCTATGGATAAATCAGTATCAAATTTATGTAGTCCTTGCTGAATTTCTCCTTCGGCAAGGTCCATAATTACTTCTGAAAGTAGTTTAACTACTTCTAGATTATCTAGATTGGCCAAATACCAAGATGATTGAGCAAAAAGAAAATCTCCGGCCAGTACTGCAACACGATTGGTAAATAAACTATGAACGGTGGGGACACCTCGGCGAATTTCTGATTCGTCTACTACATCATCGTGAACTAAGCTTGCAGTGTGGATCATTTCTGTGATTTCTGCTAAACGACGATGTTTAGGACTAATTTCCTGATTTGGCATGGTAGTCCGTGAAATTAAAAAGACGATAGCTGGTCTCACTCGCTTTCCCTGTACGCGGAATAGATGTTCTGCTGCTGCGTACAGGATTGGGTGACGAGCACCTACCAATTGTTTTAAGTTATCTGTTAGCAGTTTTAGGTCTGCTTCTACTGGTGAAAATAGGAGAGTTGAAGTGGTCATGGATTAGCCAATAAAGCTACAAGTTAACAAAATTTTACATATTATATTCTTATTCTAAGTCAACCATCCTTCATATAGGTAAAGTTGAATTTTTTTAATTTTTTTTTGTTTTTTGATAAATCAAGTGGGTTTCTACAGTAGATTGTATCTAATTGTTAAGTAACTCTCAAAATACTATATACAAATAGTATTGACTGTGTTAGTTTAATAGTAACAACTTTAATAATTCAAGTACTCAAAATTGTTAACTATAATAGGTTAATCGTGAGTAATCCTGTAAGGAACTAGACTTATTATAGATTTATCTCTCAATTTACCTAATTATCAAGATTGGCTAGGAATAGTAGAGAATAATTTTTCACTATTAAAGGTTGACTCAATCTAATATAACTATTTAGAGTAAAAAGAGATAATAGTTACATTTTGAATTAAAAAAGTAAATAGACCAAAAATTCCTCAATAGTTAAAAGTTACCTATTGGTGAAGAGAATAGTCAAAAACTTCTGAGCTGGAATACATATAATTTAGTCTTCATCATATTTTATCCAAATTAACCTGAAAGTTTTTACCATGCAGGTTATATCAATTAAGCTATCAGGTACTCTATCTAACTAATTAATGATAATTGAAGATAACTTAATAGCTGCATAGTTTGTCTGAGATATATTTACCAATGACTGAAGTGCATAAATTGAGTTAACTTAAGGGTCTAAAAATCTATGTGTTATTAGTTACTAAAACATAGCTCCAGGCTAAAATTTTAGATCGATAGATGATTTAATTAAGTAATATAATTGCGATCAATTGATAGTATTCCAGCTTACCAATCGTACTCATTAATTATCAACAACTTCAAATCTGAATAACCTCTTCTCTAAAAGTACATCAAGGTAACTTAAAAAAAAGTTCAAATATGTGAACTGAAAAATCAAAATATCTGCATGAATACAAAGAGTTCAAGACTTTGTCTATAAATTTATTTTCAGAGCAAAATAAATTAAATGATAATTGTTTTTCTTAGTCTTGATTTCAATTAATTACTAAGTAAAGAATACTCAGTTAATCTTTAATTCCTTAGCTTTTGAGCTAGGAAATACTTACATCTAAATACTACTCGCCATCTCATAAAACCATGAACTACAATCACATTCCTGTAATTATTCCCATTCTAGCAACTGGTTATGTATTTACTGTATATTTACTATTAACATTAGCCCAAAGAGGTGCAAAAATCACAAAAAATAAATCTTGGCAACAAGGTATTGCTAACTCAAGAACTAATTTGCATTAATAAAAAAAATAAAAAACAGTAGATAATACTATAGTTATATATAAACTATCAATTATCTGCTATTAAGATTAATTTGAGTACTAAACATTATAGTAGTCGAAGAAAAGTTAGGAAAGATAAAAACCTTAAAACTCAGACAACGCAAGATTTTTTCTTTTTGCTTCTTGCTTCTGCTACCAAATAACTAATAAAATTGGTATATTTGACATTTGTGTAAGTGTCGTAATACCAAATTCATATAAAGTTGCATAGAATAATATTTTAATTAGAGTTGACTATAGATCGAGACAGACAAGTTAATAAATTTCATAATTCTGTACAGCCTTACATAAAATTGGTATAAGTTAGAAATAATTTTTAACTCACCATAGGATTGTATTTCTATAAAAATCTAAAATTTTCTCTCAGACATTTTTCTAGATAAATTTTATATAAGTTTTAAGTAAGTTTATAATTATTCAACAGTATAGCAACTGTCAGAGGGGTTAGCACAGAGAAAAGTATAAAATTATTAGACCATCTCATAGAGGCGATATAACTGCCGCACTTGCTCCGCCAACGCTATGTTTCTCCTTTATGTCCTAAGCACTTTGACGACTGCTATAGATCTAAAACATTAATAAAAATTCTACTGTTTCCTATTCTCTATAACCCTAAAATATTTCACAATTCAGATATAAGACTGCCATAATCTATCTATAAAGCTTACGAGAAGTTATCAAACTAGATTGGCACTTTCATTGAATCACAAAAACTCTGTAAAACTTTTCGCGAATCCTTATTCTTAGGACTTAAGGAGCAAATCTGCCTGTAGTGTGTGTTGCAACGCATCTTACACCAAAACTAGCGTATAAAAGAGTATTTTGCGTAAGTCCTGATTCTATTAAGCATTTAATTTTCTGTTTATATCCCCAACATAAATTCTATGCCATAGAAATAGGTTTGTCTAGAACTGTAGATAAAGAAACTGATTGTACAATTGGTTTATAACCAAGCCATTGTAATGATAATTCAGCAAATTTTTGAGGAGAACCGCTAACTACGAATTTTGTTGGTTTTGCTTTCTCATAATTTTGTAAATTCATCATTTCTAGCTTTTTAGCAGCTACTTTCACTAGAGATACAGCAGGATCTACAAAATTAATATTTCTAGGTAGAAAAGAACGCAATATTGGTTCTAAATAGGGATAGTGAGTACAACCATAAACCAATGTGTCAATTTTTTGCTGTATTAATGGCATCAAATATTCTTCTGCTATCTGATATGTATAAGGGTTATGTAGCTGATTTTGCTCTATTAAAGGTACGAAATAGGGACAGCTTACTTGCCACACTTTAGCAGAAGAATTTGCCTCTAGAATAGCAGTACGATAGGCATTACTAGCAGCAGTTGCAGGGGTAGCAATGACACCTATTCTTGTCCCTAATTCTACTGCAGAATTTGCCCCTGGTACAATCAATCCTAGAATTGGAATATCAAATTTAGACTTGATTTTTTCTAGAGCAAGAGCTGAACTGGTATTACAAGCCATCAATACCATTTTAACTCCACTTTTGATTAACCACTCTATAATTTCATCTACAAACTGCATAATTTCTTTGCTAGTTCTTGTACCATAAGGTAATCTTGCTGTATCTCCAAAGTAAAGAATAGATTCACTAGGTAACTGTCTATATAGCTCTCTCAGAACAGTTAGACCTCCTATCCCACTATCAAAAATACCTATTCTTTTTTGTCTAGTTTCAACGATCATTCTTGAGAGTATGGAAATACAATTCAAATCAAATAAATATTACTATAATGTATCAGTTGAAAATCTAATTTTTTTGATTTTAGTTTTAATAGAGAAGAATTTCATAATTATTTATCAACTGAAGTAAAAAAAACGGTAATTGCCGAATATATTTTGGTTATCGTTACTTACTTAAGAGGGGTTAAAACTATATATAGCAATGTAATGTAAAAATATCCTTGTAGTGCCAAAAATTTATTGTTTAGGTTAAGTTTTAGACGCTACAGTTCAAAAATCACATTTAATTGCTACATATAGTATTATTATTGCCAGTTCCAGCTTCATCTATAGATAGCTGAACTAACCAACAAACTCTAATCGAGCTGGTTTTTCTGCTGGTGCTTCTGTACCCTTGAGATAGGCTAATACCGTATCTGCGTCAGATGTCTCGAATGGATCGTCACCATAGTTGTCGCTAAAACCTTCTTCAACAAATATCTTTTCGATTTTAGAGTCATTGACAACCATTGCATAGCGCCAGGAGCGCATACCAAAACCAATATTGGACTTATCTACTAACATTCCCATTTTACGAGAGAATTCTCCATTGCCATCTGGTAATAGGAATACATTTTTGGCATTTTGCTGTTTACCCCATTGGAACATTACGAAAGCATCGTTTACTGATAGACAAATAATTTCGTCTATTCCTTGTGCTTTGAATTCATCGTATAGTTCTTCATATCGAGGTAAGTGAGTAGATGAGCAAGTTGGTGTGAAAGCTCCAGGCAATGCAAATAATACTACACGCTTGCCACCAAAAATTTCTTGGGTAGTTTTGTCTTGCCAACGATAAGGGTTAGGTCCTTCAACAGATTCATCACGGACACGGGTTTTGAATACTACATCAGGAACACGCTCAATAACCATAACTTAACCTCAGAATGATTTAGTAACTTAGCAATTCAATCTATATCAGCTTTTACTGCTGTAAATCAGAATAATTCTTATTTAAGAATTTGTCAACGGCATTAAAGAAAAAATTTTGTTTTTGAGGTTTGCTTGTAACTCACATTCCGCACTTCAAGTTGTAACATTAAAAGTAGTAGAAAAATCCGTAACTTGGTAAGTATTTATACTATATAGCTCCTACATTTGACCTTTCTCAGCAGTCAGATTCTCAGGAAAATTTTAAGTATAAATACTCAATTACTTACTCCTATTGACCACTATAATTGTCTCCTGTCTCCAGTATAGCTGTCTCCTATTTTTATACTACATTTTGTAAAACAAAATGTAGGCTGTAAACTTGTTGCAAAATCAGGTATAATAGAAAGTTTACTCTTTGGCGTTGCTGAAATGTAATGGTAAGTAGCTGAAGGTAAAATTGAAAAACTTATGTTTTGCGTTGATACTTAATTTAAAAATCATTACCATTCAGCAACGCCGAAATATCATGCAAATTAAAATTATTAGTTAGCTATTAGCAATGTATTTCTATTCTTAGATGTTTATGAATGAAGATTTTATGACCAAAAAAATCAGGTCTCAAGCTTACCCTTTTTAGGGAATAAAAAGTGGTCGTTAGCGCAGCTTCCCGTAGGGTGGGATGGCGAGGAAACCTAGCCATATCCAATTGACCAAGAGGAAGAAAATTCTGTATCTTCTCGCCTCCCTATTGCAGAAGGAACTGTTAACGCAGTTCCTCTAGAGGAGGCTAACTGATAATTGAATTTACCTATACAAGTTGAATTGCCTCAGTTCCCTATAATATTAGTTGTTAAATAATTTTCTGAGCTTTATTTAATTTTTAATTTCTGGGCTTTATTTAATTTTTAATTTTTAGGGTTTAGAGGTAGTGATATAGACTTGCTATTACTCTTTAATTTAGAATAATTATTAGATTAAAAAATCGGATATTTTATAACCTACCAAAAGTTACTCACTTGATATCCTAGAGTATTTAGCATAACTCTCAATAATGGTAGACTTAAACCAATTACATTAGTATGACAACCTTCTATTTTTTCAATAAATAAACCACCTTTGCCTTCTATGGCAAAACAACCAGCACATTTTAAAGGTTCCCCAGTCGCAACATAAGCTTCTATTTCCTGGTCGTTAACGGGAGCAAAATGAACTTTTGTCATTCTACAAATTACGATAGTTTTATTTTTAACTAGATCGATTAAAGCATGACCAGTGTACAATTGACCAACTTGACCACGCATTTTTTGCCATCGAGCGATCGCTTCTTTATTATCAGCTGGTTTACCATAAATTTCGCCATCAATAACTAATACTGAATCACATCCTAAAATTAAATTTGATTGTGTTTCAGATAAGTTTTCTTTCATTAGAGACTTAGCTATTGTTTCTGCTTTAGCCTGGGCTAATGTTTCTACCAATTTTCGAGGTTCTATTAATTTAACTGTTGATTCATCAAAGTTACTAGGCATAACTATAGGATGAATACCAATAGTTTCTAACAAGCGAAGTCTTGCTAATGATGATGAAGCTAATATGAAGGTTGGAGTTTTCATATTTTCAAGCAAGTAAACAAATATTCCATAAAACATTGATAATTTGTCAGGACTATAGCCTATATTTAATGATATTTTTTAAGATAGGAAAACTTAAAAATTTGCTAGTCCTGACTAATATAAAAATTTCTCACTAATATATAGAGAAAGAGTTAATTACTTGCTCAAACTTATCATGCACTTTTTGCCAACGTGCTTCAGTAGTTGAAATATTGATAGTAAAAAGTTTACCTCGACTAACTCCTACACTTGCTAAGTTATGACGATCTCTTCCATCAGCTAATTTAACAGCATACTCCAGTTGATAATATGTTTTAGCTTTATATTCTCGTGCTTCTGCACTTACTAATTCTGCTTCCCTACCAGAGTCTGCTGGTGCAATGGCATTTTTGCTCAGTTTATATCCTACTTCAGTCGGAGTACCCAAGTCAGCCAAAGTTTGGTCTCCAACTACGGGACTAATAACGACACTAACATTCTCAGTGGCCTCAACTAGGTCATGGAATACTACATCCGGGCCATCAGATACTTTAACTTCGAGCCAACCATTAGGATAGAGGAACTCATAACCATCAGTTGTATCCACGAAGCTTTGTAGTCCACCGCCAATAGAAACACAACCTGTTACTACCAGAGCGATCGGTACTAAAAATAAGGCCACAATTTTTTTTAACATTTTCTCTTCTTTGATATTCTAAATAGTGAGAGTAGGCTTGAATTCAACTTTTCAGTCCCAACGCTCAAGTAAATTTATTGTCTCATTAAAATCTTGATTAATTTAATAAATTTGTGAATTTAATCAACTTCAATAATTAATTTTTGCCAATCAGGAGCCAAAATAATTTACAGTTAAGGTATTTGTTTTGCACTGAGTAATATTTAGATATTGTAGATATTGAAATTGAGTTTAGTGTGATGTTTTGAGCGAGAAATAATTCTGAGTTATGAGTTTAATTCTGAACGACTGGCGAATTTAGCTGGCAATTCCGGTAAAAGTATAATTAATTTTAATACCCTACAAAATATGATAATTTAGTCGTCTTTAATTGATGGCGGTTCTGAATCTCTCATCAACTAATTCTTTATCCTAGCTACTGAAATATTTCTGTCATTCACTACTTTCTCTATAACCAAATTTTCACTCATCAATCTAAGGTCAATATACTGCAAAATACCAACAGTAATTTCCACAGTTATTATCATTGATAACCAAAAGATTTTTACCACAATTTGTGTTCGTTCTAATACCCATACTCCTAATAGTAGTCCGATTAGATATTCAATAACTCAACAGCAAGTATTAATAACTGAATAATTCTTTATCCTAGCTACTGAAATATTTCTGTCATTCATTACTTTCTCTATAACCAAATTTTCACTCATAAATCTGGGGTCAATATACTGCAAAATATTAAAAGTAATTCCCACACTTATTGCCATTCCTGACTAAAAAAAATTTTACCACAATTTATATTGAATCTAATACTCATCCTGCTAATGGAATTTCGATTAAATATTCTATAGCTTAACAAAGAATATTAATTAGACTTGTCGCGAAATAAAACCTTAAAGTGAAATGGGAAAATTCTGGTTTTCACTGATTAAACTATGCTACCATTAAGTAGAAATTCCAGAGTCCAGCCGCAGTGAACATGAAGCGATCGTCGCGCATCTTTAATGTGATTTCGATACAATCCTCTCCCTGCATTATATCTCTTCACGCCAGATATTGTATGTTCACATTTGACGCTAACGCTACTTTTCTCTCTAT
>NZ_JAAHGB010000081.1:0-25396 GCF_010672695.1 Okeania sp. SIO1H4 | reverse complement strand
AAAATCTCTGTCAGCTTGTTTGCAAAGCATTACGTAGGAAAAACCACATTCACTACATTCATCAGTTCTCAAGTGTAACGGCATTTTCTGTTGATGCCCACAGTTTGAAAATATTTGAGAACTTGGATAAAATCTATCAGCTATAATTAATTCACTGCCGCCGTACCACTGACATTTATATATAGAACCCCTAAACGGATCTATTTAAAAATAGAGAAGGAGATGGGGAGATGGGGAGATGGGGAGATGAGAGTATTTTTCTACCTGCAAGGGAAGCTACCAGGTTTGCTATTGGGCGACGCAGGGTCTCATCCGCTTTTTCCCCATTCTCGTTCCTGAATTTCCACAACTTCCTCAGGCTGAGGACGGAAGCCAAAAGCACATACCGCGTCCAAAGATACGCTCAGGGGTTCTATAAGCTGACGCTTAAATTCATAAAATCCACAATCAGCAATAGCACTTGCTAATTTGTGATCTCTTGGTGCGCGTTCCCTTGCGACTATAGTCGTCGCGGGGTCGCACCGCTTTTTGAGCATTCCACTAAAACCTTTTTTTTGAGGATATAATATATAGAAAAATAGTCGAGATTTAACTTTCCTGGGGAGCAAGATTCTAAATTGCGATCATGGAAGAGCAGCGTCATCTTTGATTCGCTGTATAGAGGATGTCACCTACTATAATATTGTGTAGTGGAGACTAAGCTTTCTTTTTAGAAAGATATAGTAAAAATTCAAATTTTTTGATGCAAATAATTGATTCTAGAACTAGAAAGTTAAGGTGAGGAGCAAAAGAGGCAAAAATCTTATCGTTATTCCATTTCTGTTGGTTTAAGTAATAGTTCCACTCCCTCTAATATTTTTTCTACTCTCTCCGGTGAAAGAGTACCTATTTTATCTGTCAATTTTGCTTTTTCTACTGTGAAAATCTGGGATATATTCACAACTATTTTATCTGGTAAATTTGCCTCACCCACTGCCAAAACAATATTGCCAGGAACAGCAGCAAGCTTGAGATTAGAACTTAAACTACAAACAACCACAGTCTTAATCAAACTAAAATTAAAAACATTGTTCTGAATTACAACATGAGGATGTCTGTAAGTAGCTTGAGAACCGGATGGTTCATCTAATTCAATCCAGAATATATCACCTTGATTAATTAGCACTCGTCCTCTATTATACTCCTATGATGTCCACTAATACTACTTATTGATGTTGATACTTCTGTATCAGAAACATCCTCATAAGCAGCATTTATTTTTTCTAGCAATAGTCGATTTTGATGCCGACGAATAAACTCTTCTAGAGCGATCGCTATTAAACGACTTCTAGATATTTTCATTTCTGCTGCTAGTGCTTCAGCTTGTTCAAACAGATACTCTTGTAATGAAATTGCAGTTTTGACAGTGGCCATATAATTATAATTTAACTTTTATGTTAGTATAATCATAGGTTATATTGCTGTCAATACTTATTCAAAAAGGTCTCACCTCTTGAATTTATTGAGACATTTAACTCCTCCTGATACTGAAACTCAAAATCATCCTAGTATTCTAGATTTAATTTGGAGTTAATTTGTTTCAAATAATTCCAGAGAAAATCTTAAATTCGGGAAAAATCTAAAATCTAACAATGAAAAATGCAGAGGCCAGAAGGAAAAATTGCTTGGGGTTTGAATCTTAATCCAGCTTGATTCGGCAAGGGGTCTCCCATTATAGTGACAGCTTAACGGTGAGGGGAATTGCCGACAGTAAATTAAACTGGTGTCGATTGATGTTCGACATATTACTTTAATTGCTCAATAGTTACACGACCGCAACTAGCAATAAAATAGGAACCATTCTACAGTACAGGTTTCCGATAAAATCTTGCCAGGTAATCAGCAAAGTCTCTCCTGATCAAACTGCTAGAAACAGTTTTGAGATTAGCTATAAATTTACTCAATTGAATTTTTGGGTTGCGGTAAGTGTAATATAAAAATTATGATAATTACCGAAAAATTGTGGGTATGCGCCTCCCCTTTTAAGGGGATAAAAAAGAGCATATTCGCTAAGGTCAAGCCTCCTTATTGCAGAGGTACTGATAACTGATAACTGATGACTGATAACTGAAATGACTCATTGCTATAAAATCAACCCCACTGCTGAACAGTCAGCCAAAATTGATTATTGGTTGGAACACCTGCGAAGGCATTGGAATTACGCCCTAGGTCAAAGGCTAGACTGGTTGAATAGAACCAGATTTCAAATTGACCGTTGTTCGATAGTGTCATGTCCTATTGGTGAGATTCCTCAGCTACCAGATTATTATTTTCAGCAATCAGCACTTAAACAGATAAAAAAGTTGTTTCCAGATTATCAGGAAATCTATTCTGAAGTCCAGCAAATTAACTTGCAAAGACTAGATAAAGGTTGGAAACGTTGGTTAATATCTGAAAAGAAAGGTAAAAGTGGAGGGCGACCTAGATTCAAAAAATCAGGTAAGTTAAGGTCATTTTGTTTCAGTAGAGTCAATCATCCTAGAGCAGTAGTTAAGTTTGATAGCAAGCAAATCATTATTAGTAAGTTTGGTACTATTCCTGTAATAGTTCATAGACCTATACCAGATGGGTTTGTTATCAAAACTGCAACTATAACCAAAAAAGCTGACGGCTATTATGTGAGTTTTAGCTGGGAAGATAACCCTCCCCTAACCCTTCCAGGGAGGGGAACTGAAGGGGTGGGTTTAATTCCTACAGATAATATTAAGACTGCTATAGGTATTGATGTAGGCTTAAAAAAAATCTTAACTACTAATACTGATGAGACTGTTTCTGTGCCTAATTTATATAGAAAAGTAGAATCTAATTTAGGTAGAAAACAGCGTAAAGTACCCAGAAAACAAAACGGGTCTAATAACTGGAAAAAGGCACAGAATAGAATAGCTAGATTATATCAAAAAATTGCTAGACAAAGAGAAGATTTTCACTACAAAACAGCTTATAAGTTAGTTAAACAATATGACTTAATTGCCGTTGAAGACCTTAATCTTAAAGGTTTAGCTAAAAATACTAAACTATCAAAATCGATTTATGATGTTGCCTGGGGAACTTTTATTGAAAAACTGAATGCAGTAGCGGTAAAACGCGGTGTTCATGTTGTTAAAGTTAGCCCTCATAACACATCGATTAATTGCAGTAATTGTGGTCAAAAAGTACCTAAGACTTTATCAGTTAGAACTCATTCTTGTTATAAATGTGGAACGGTACTAGACAGAGACGAGAATGCAGCAATTAACATATTGGATAAAGCTTTAAGCGAGATGGGTATCATCTTGCCTGCTTGTGGAGGCGTAAGACGTTTGTCAGCCTGTGTTCGCCTAGCGTTACGCCAGCAAAGCAAAAAACTTCTAAAACTTGGGTTCAATTATCTTTGCTTGCGAGCTTCCCGTTATAATCTCCGATTTAACGGGAGAGAACTTCACTTGCAGGAAGTGGAAAATATCCAGTATTCCAGCCTTCATGGCAAAAAGGCAAGAAATTCTATGTGTCTAATCACAGAACCTTCAGTTTCTGCCATCCTATAACTTCTGCCACTGAAGTAAATATTTTATTTCTACTAAATTTAATCATAACTATGGAAACCTTTCTGACTTTACTTTACCAAACTACTCAATATGCAAATACCATAGTGAAGACTCAGCTCATACATCTAAGTTGGGTCAGTTTGATCATTATATTTGTAGCTGGTTTACTTACCAGTTTGACACCCTGTATGCTTTCGATGTTACCAATAACTATTGGCTACATTGGCGGATATGAAGCTAAAAGTCGTCTCCAAGCTGCTGTTCAATCTACTTGGTTTTCTTTAGGATTAGCCACAACTCTTGCTGGTTTGGGAATTCTAGCATCATTACTGGGAAAAGTATATGGTCAAGTAGGTATAGGATTGCCAATTATTGTTAGTATAGTTGCTATTTTAATGGGTCTGAATTTACTAGAAGCATTGCCATTACCTATGCCTTCTTTTGACAGTATGGGATGGATTTCTCAAGATTTACCCAAAGGAATACGTTCATATTTATTAGGTTTAACATTTGGTTTGGTCGCATCTCCCTGCAGCACTCCCGTATTAGCAACATTATTAGCTTGGGTTTCTACAACTGGAGATTTGGTTTTAGGAGGAATTTTATTGTTATTTTATGCCCTTGGTTATGTAACTCCTTTGATATTAGCAGGTACTTTTATAGCTAATATTAAAAAATTTTTAGAACTGCGAAAATGGTCTAGTTGGATTACACCTGCTAGTGGTATTTTATTAGTTGGTTTTGGTGTATTTTCACTGTTATTTAGAATAGTACCAGTTACTTAAAGAAGCAGTCAGCGGTCAGCAATCAGCAATCAGCAGATTTTTTTTGAGACCCCCTTGTTTGTGGAGTATTCCGGAATGGAAAGGAGATTTCAAATCCTCCGAGGGCCATCCGGCTGATAAGAAGCTGGGGATTTTTACCCGGAGCTGCTAAAAGCTGTTAACGCAGTTTCTCCTACCGAGGCTAGCTGATAGCTAGTTAAAAAAAGTAGTCTGATAGATAGTAGTAATTTATGGTTGAGGCGACGAATAAAAAACAGTCAAAATAGGTGAAAAATATGCTCAAAAGTTTATACAGTAATGGTTTTACCTTGAAAAACTATTTTTTAGATATATCTAGTAGCGTGTCTAGCTTTAAAATGTGGGTAAAGCAATTGCGGCAGAAGGCAGTAAATTCAATATTATCGGCCTGTATTTACCCACAATTTTAGTCTGGACGAGCTACTAGGTTTTCCTCGGTCATCCTACACAAACAGCTATTTTTACCTTTTTCAGGTATTTCCCTTGCTAATACTGGATTTAAAGCCATTTTCGGTATCAAAAATCTCAAAGTACCGTTATGACGAATGATTTAGGATTGCTGCACTTGACTTTTTCGAGGGAATATTACTATTGGTACACTACGATGAAAAAATATAAAATCTGATAGGAATTAAATTAATGGATGCTAAAGATTCAGGATTAGGCTGGACGTTCAATCCTCTCAAAATATTTAGAAGAGAAATATTGCCATTATTGGCTGATTTACGGTTAGCGATCGCTCTACTATTAGTAATTGCTATAAGCAGTATTTCTGGGACAGTTATAGAGCAAGGTGAATCAATAAATTTTTATCAGGAAAATTATCCAGAAAAACCAGCATTATTTGGATTTTTGACTTGGAAAGTAATTTTGTTATTAGAGTTAGACCATGTCTATCGTACTTGGTGGTTTTTATCAATATTAGTTTTGTTTGGAGCAAGTTTAACAGCTTGTACTTTTACGCGACAAATGCCAGCTCTAAAGTCTGCTAATCGCTGGAAATTCTATAATAAGAAACAACAATTTGAGAACTTAGCATTAAGCACAGAAATAGAAAAAGCTTCCCTAGATTCCCTAGAAAAAATATTACAGCAACGTGGTTATCAGGTATTTCAAGAAGGAGATAAACTTTATGGGCGAAAAGGAATTATTGGCAAAATTGGCCCGATAATAGTTCACGCTAGTATGTTGATTATTTTAGCAGGGTCAATAGTTGGTTCAATGACTGGATTTATCGGTCAAGAAATAGTGCCGAGTGGAGAAACTTTTCAAATTAAAAATATTGTGGATGCCGGAATTTTTGCCGAATCACAAATTCCTCAAGATTGGTTAGTCCGGGTAAATCGTTTCTGGATTGACTATACTCCAGAAGGAGCAATTGACCAGTTTTATTCAGATCTATCAGTATTAGATAAAAATGGCTCTGAAGTCGATAGGAAAACTATATTTGTAAATCAACCTATGAGATATCATGGGGTGACAATGTATCAGGCAGATTGGGCGATCGCTGCAGTTCAAGTCAGAGTTAATAGAAGTCCTGTTTTTGAGTTACCAATGGCCAAATTAAATACGGCGGGAGGGGGCAGAATTTGGGGAACTTGGATTCCGACTAAACCAGATTTGAGTGAGGGTGTATCTCTACTGGCAAGAGATTTACAAGGAACTGTATTAATTTACGATGCTACTGGTAAATTAGTTGCTAGTGTGCGGGAAGGAATGTCTACAGAAGTTAATGGGATAACGCTATTTGTTGACAAGATTATAGGTAGCACGGGTTTACAAATAAAAGCTGACCCTGGAATTCCTATTGTTTATTTAGGTTTTGGTTTATTGATGTTGAGTGTGTTGATGAGTTATGTTTCTCACTCGCAAATTTGGGCTTGGCAAGAAAGCGAGCGGGTTTATATTGGGGGTAAAACTAATCGCGCTAGTGTGGCCTTTGAACGGGAAATGTTGGAAATTTTAGATAGATTAGATCGTAGACCTCTTGCAAAAGTGGCTGATACAGTATGATGGGACTACTCAGTAGCGATCGCTAACTCCAAACAGGCGAGGGAGGGTGGGAAGTGTGGGGAGGGTGGAGAGTACAGGGTCTGGTCTGACCCTATGCTGCAAACTTCATGCAAGACCCGCATCCTCTTTTCGGACTACACTCGCGTTATACCGTCGATGATGAAAAACCTACCCTTGTCAGGATGGGGTGCTGGGGGCTTGTAACTGTTGGCTAAAATCTGGTATTATCTATAAAAATCTGGGATTATCTGTTTATGCTACTTGGATTCAAAACTGAGTTACACCCCACAAACCAGCAAAAAACATTGCTGGCTAAACACGCTGGTGTAGCCGGTCATGCCTATAATTGGGGACTATGGTTAACTAGGAACATTCTCGATCACAATTCAAATAATCCTGACAGTAAACTGAAATTTCCTACCGCAATCGACCTGCATAAACTTTTGGTGGCAATGGTTAAACCGAATAACTATTGGTATTATGAAGTCTCTAAAACAGCGCCTCAATATGCTTTGAGGTATTTATCAAATGCTTGGAAACGTTGCTTTACCAAAGTGTCTGATCAACCTAAATTCAAGAAAAAAGGTAGAGACGATAGTTTCACTCTAGATGGCTCAATCTCAGTAGGTTTTAATCAAATTAAATTACCCCGAATTGGATGGGTGAAAACTTTTGAAATATTACCAGATAATATCAATCCCAAGTCTGTAACCATTAGTAAAAAAGCTAATCGTTGGTTTGTCAGCTTTAAAGTAGAAAGAGAATCTCAAAACACTGAAAAATCAGTAGATGTAGTTGGTGTAGACTTAGGAGTTAAAACTTTGGCAACATTGTCAACAGGAGAAGTATTCGATGGTGGTAAACCTTACAAAAAATTAGAATCCAAACTATCACGATTGCAATACCTAAACAGACATAAAACCAAGTTTTCGTTTTCGTCTAATTGGAAAAAAGCACAGCTAAAAATAGCTAAATTACACAACAAAATAGCTGACATCAGGAAAGATAAGTTGCATAAACTGACTACCTATTTGGCTAAAAACCACAGCCAGATAGTAATAGAAGACTTAAATGTATCAGGAATGATGTCAAATCACAAGCTAGCTAAGGCCGTTGCTGATATGGGTTTTTATGAGTTTCGTAGGCAGTTGGAGTACAAGTGTGAGTTATACGGTTCTGAGCTAGTTGTTATGGATAGATGGTTTCCTAGTTCTAAGACTTGCAGTAGGTGTGGAGCTGTTAAAGAGTCTCTGTTGATCAGAGCGCGTTTTCAATTGCGAACACTGCAATTTTAGCTGTGATCGAGACTTAAATGCAGCGTTAAATTTAGCTATGGCGGTCAGTTTGCTCCGCAACGCTAACGCGAACGACCGTGACAGCTTGCGGACTGGATAACGCCGACGTTGCCAGGTAGAAGCAGGAATAGAACAGATTATTTATAGAAAATCATAGATTTATATAGATAATCATAGGTTTCTAAGAACGGTGTAGAGCGAGTATTTTTCAACCTGCTTGGTGCGCGCTAGAATACCCTAAATGTGGTCATATCAAGAAGAAAAAACTTTCTGTTTGCGCAGCATTCCGCAGGAATAGAAAACATAATTGTAGTAGTTGTGGATATAAAATAAATCATGATATAGCTGCTGCAAAAGTAATTAGAAACAGAAAAGTTAGGACATCCCTTTTCTCTTTTTTCTACTGCCTTTCAAGCATTTATTGTCCTAATACCATTTCTCTGTAAAAATGCGCTTAATAATTGTTGCTCAGACTTTATTACACTGACTATTTTCATTTTTAATATTAAGTGCAACTTTATGGAGAGATGGTATAACTAAAAAAACGTATTGCTATGCTTTTTTAAATAATAGAGTTGTTGGGAATTAAGCTAAAAAAATGGCTAAAACCCTTATTAGTCAAAGTTTATAGTGTTTTTTAAGCCTCAAATCCTCAAAAGCTTATATAGTAAACTTTTGAGGCTTTTGAATTTTTATTTCCCAACAACTCTAATGATTAAAGTTAGAGAAACTCAGGTCGAAGTCTACTATTAATATCATGTCCTCATATCCGAAGGCAATCGTTTGTATAAACCCAAGGGTGAATATCTACAGATTTAAGTTTTTTTCTTGCTCAATAGCCTTCCTTCCTCTTCCCTCTTCCAACTTCGGTCTTCCTTACCTTCGCGCTTACAATACCGATGCTACCGGACATGATATAAGTTAGAAAAAATGTAAAGTCTTAGCTAATAAAGAGACTGCACTAATAACTCCAATAATAATCATCAAGTTATTGAAGTATTTTGATAATTTATTGGCAATATTTTTGTCTGGCAAGGTACGGTTAACAATCTGCCAATCTGAAGATAAGACTAAACTAGATAAACCACGCCAAATATCAGCATCAATTAAAGTTTGCTCTTTTTTTATTCCGGTTACAACTACAATTAAACTCTGTTGAGTTGGCAAGCGATATTCTTTCAATTCCACAGCTAATTCCTGTTGACGTTGGGGTGAAGCTTCGGCAATTTTATTAGTGGTATTTGGCAACTTATCTTGGAGTATTTTTTTCGCTTGTTCAGTATTAGTTAATTTTTGTAGATGCTGAAAATCAACTTGAAAACCAAGCTCTCCTCCTAAACTTACAGCTTGACTAATTTCTACTGTGAAATGTTGTCTTTCTTCTGTATTTAAAGCCATAGCAGCTAACATTCGTAAAGTTCTTTCATTATCTGGAGAATCTGAAATTACCCAAGCTATGGAAATCCGAATTTGACGGTCGGCAAAATCAACTCGCTCTGTAGGTTCGATACCTGTTAATAAACACAGTAAGTTATTATTTTTCCTACTTAAAACTACTGAAGCAGACTCACTATCAATTAGTTTATTTGCTTCCTGAAGTATAGCAGGCAAATTTTGTTTATCTATTCTAGTTTTACTCTCTTCAGTAACCTTTAGCCAACGATAATCATCATCTTGATAAAAGCCTCTACTTTCAATATATATTTCCATATAAATCTCCTGTTTTAAATTTGATAATTTGAAGAAGGAAGAAGGAAGAAGGAAGAAAAAGTGGATAGGGACTCAAAACCCAACCAATAATAATATCAAATCCGGTAGCATTGACATAATTAGATAGTTATTAGGAGTCAGGAGAGAAGAGAATTTAGAAAGATTTTCGCTCTGGCTGAAGATGAAAAATTTTTTATACCGAATTAAGAGAATTTGATATAAAAACTGCGTAGACGGTGGGATATTAAATCCAAAATAAAAAGATAAAAATAATGAATAAAATAGGTATTTGTATTTGGGACTGGTTATCGTATGTTTGTTAGATTAAATTTTCCTCATAATCTGGTATTTTTTGACCATAAATTATGAATTAATACGCCACTTATTCATATCAAGTAACTACAATTATCTGTCACTTCTAAAGTAATAAATTTTGCTTTGATAGGGAGCAAGCACTACAAACAATTCGATTGATAAATCACTCATTTTCTTCTTATACCAAGCGTGAAAAAAGAATGTTACGAATTAATTTGGGCAATAAAAAGAATTTATAGTAAATGTCCCTTTGACTAATAAGATAAGTTATGAACTAAGAAATGGTATGGAAGCTATTCATTATGCCTCTTGACTCCTGTCTCCTGTCTCCTGACTCAATAGCAATAACCTAAATATTTGTAGCAAAGATTTATTAAACTGGTATTAGATAGTAGGGTGCATTAGTAAAGGTAATACACGATGGTATTAATAGGATTTGATGAAATTTCTAAATCAATAACTTAAATTTTTAAAGCACTCTAATATCAACAACTATAAGTTATCATTTTCTTTATGGGTTTAATACCAATTTGATAAATGTTTGCTACAAATAGTTAGGGTATTTCTTAGGAGTCAGGAGACAGGAGACAGGAGACAGAATGAATTGCTTCAATACCATTTTCAGGTTGGAAATCATTTTTTTGTCAAAGGACATATCTTGCATTTGTATTTTTATTCCCCTTACTGTTCGTAACATTCTTTTTTCACGCTTGGTATAATACCCCACCGTCTACACGGTGTTCAAAATTACTTGGGGGAGCGTAGACGCGGAGCGGCTTGTCGAAGACTATCCATAAGTAATTTCCCTCCTGTCTCCTGTCTCCTGTCTCCTGTCTCCTGTCTCCTTCTTCAAAATAAATCTCTGCCCTGAAGTACGACAAAACCCGCAGTATTTTTACAACCCTTAGAAAACTGAGTCAAAGCATTTTTAATATGAGCATCTAAACCAATCCAACTAACAACAGCTTGTAAAAATTTAGGGGTACGCCCTTCATGGTGCATTTTCAACAAAAACCGTAATAAGTAACGTAAAGGTTGGTCATTATCCACGGGATTATATTCAGCATTGCGACTAATTTTTCTAAATCCAAAAGTAGGTAAATAATTATTTCTTGGTTCTTCAATGGTTGTACAAATTACACAACCCAAAGTTTGTACTGGAGTAATGGCAATGGCAACTTGAGAATTTAATGGTGGAGAGGATAAGAAATTAAGCAAGTCGGCATATTCCTTTTTGATTCTTTCTAATAATTGTTTGGCTGCTCTCTCTCCTTTTGTCATTTCCATCTCGCATTTAACTGGAGCAAATATGACTAAGCGAGGTTCTCGAATATCTTTATAAGCTTCTTTAAACATGGCTGTTATTTGCTTTGGTTTATTCACATATTCATTAAATTTTCCCTTAGACATCATTAATGCTGGCGTATCAATAGCAATTACAACTACAGCAGCATCATTCATCAATTCCCTGACAAATTTTCTCTCGTTAGGACTAGCTTTATCAGAAATATAACCTCCTGGATAGTCATAAAAATTCAGTCTTAAAAATGGCTTTTTATCCTGTTCAGCTAAGTCAAATATAAAAGAACGAACTTCTGAAGAACCGGGAATACCTGCTCCTGGTTGGACTTTAAAAGTTTCTGTGACACTTTTTAATTCTTTGAGGCGTTTTTTGAGAATAGCGTGACTTTCTGCTTCCGGAATTAGTTGGAGGTTAGCCTGAAAACTTATTCTTTTAAATTGTTCGTACATTGAAGTTAATAGGCTAGTTTTACCAACAGCGCTAGGACCTAGAAGTGTGATTTTTAGTTCATTCATAGTAATCATAATTCCTTGATTTTATTGTCAATTTGAAGAGTAGTTAATAGTTCAAAAAGTTACAGCAAATTCGCTCGTATCTGAAGTACAGAAGACATATCCTTCAAAAGAGGGGAGAGGGAATAGGGAACCCACCCCTCGCCCCTCCCCCTCCCAGGAGGGGAGTAATTGATAATTTATGGATAATAATTGATTTAATTTTTAATTATCGGAGGTGTCTAGATATTAATGATCGGATGTTTGTAGTGTGGGCATCTTGACCGCTATGGATATATTCATCATGGAATATGCTGTAATATTAGTCTGCCTACTTACACTTAATAGATAAGTGATAATGTAAACGTCTCGCTTACCTACGGGAGCAAGATGCTCCCACTGCCATTGCTATAAAATATTGAGATTAATCCTATATAATATCCCCCAAAACCTCTTTCTATCTCCTATTCCCTAACTATTAATTAATAAATTGTAGAAATTCTAATTGATTAGCCTTACCAACTATATCTACTAACCTTTGCCATTCTTTAAGTGAATTTGAACCTTCTCCCATGGGTTTAAAATAAGTAGGCCAAACTTGCGATCGCACTTCATATAAAAACACGGGCCATTCATTTTTGATTTCTTCTCCACGCAATACTTGATCGACAAATTCTTCTACTGCTGCAAATACAGCTAATTTAGGTTCTGATGATAAATCTGCTAAGGCTTCTTGACATTTATAAACTGTTTCTTGGTGCAATTGTGTTAAATTTTCTAGCACTTCTTCAGCGGTGGGTTTAGCAGATAATCGGAGGGAAGTATCGTCAGGAGTTAAATCATCTAAGTGTTGTCTAATCCGGTAATGAAAATTTACTTCATAAGACATTTCAAAATTCCATAAATTCTGGAAAGCTCTGCGTAAATTTATTTGCTCATCAGAAACTTTTTTATTAGCAATAACTTGCAAAAAATTAGCTCCTCTCGCAGTAGTTAAACCTCCTAAACTTCCTTGGCTTGTTAATACTTTAGTTATCTGTGACTTGGCTGCGTCAATTAATTGTTTTAAGCCATTATCTAGAGAATTAAAATGTCTGGTTAAATGAGTTCTAATTTTATGCAAATATTCTGCATAAACAATTTCCCAAGAACCCTTTTCTCGATGTCTAACTTTAATTTCTTGTAAATCAGGAATTCCTGCATCTTCTTTACAAGCTTGAATTGCTACCTCTACTTGTGGTTGAAAAAAGTCTTCATCTACTAAATAACGCTGCTGTTTAAAATTATCTAGCAATTCCATTAGACCCACTGATAAGTTGCTAATAAACTGATTGTATAGAGGTAGAAATACTCCCATTTCATTTTGATTGGCAGTAGGACTTGCCAAAGCTTGACGAGCCTTTTCAATCTCTGTATTTACAGTGTTTTGTAGCTCTATCATTCGTTCCTGACAAGAGGAAGCATATTGTCGATCTAAGCTCTGAATTTTAGTAGCTAAATAATTCAAAACAGTATCTAATATTTTCAGATTAGCTACTTCCACATCAGCACAATTAGCAATAATACAATCCACTAAATTCAGATGTTTTTTATCAAGATCGTCAGCCAAATCTTGACAATTATTGAAATTATTACCATTTGCCGAATTAGCATTAGTTTGATTCAGAATCATAAAAGACCACAAATCTAAAGGCAAATCTACAATTGCCGCCCTAGCTGTGTCATAAAGTCGGACATCAACATCTGCCCAATAGTCACCTTTGGCACTGGGCATTCTCACAAATAAAACAGCATCAATATCCTGACTTAATGTCTGAATTAATCGTGTTTCATCTCCCACACCAGTATCACCTAATCCAGGCATATCAACTAAAGCTATTTGCCCAACATCAGTATTAGGAAAAGGGCAGGTAATTTTCACTTCTTTAACTGCTAAATAATTAAAAAATATCCGTTGACCATCAGCAGTATCTTGAGCCACATATTCCCGAATTTCATTACTAGAAATACGCTTGGGTGGAGAATTTAATAATCCCACATATTTATCAATATTAGTATGATATCGATTCAAATGTTCATACATCGCACCCGGTGCAGCATATCCAGGCAAATTTTCTGGCAATGGTGGCAAAGGTTTAGAAGCAAATTCGACTAAATTATTAGGTTTAGCACCCAGATGTAGCTTTTCATAATAGGGAGCGATAACTTCATCGATAAACGATCGCTCCGAATGAAAATAAACCTCACCAAAAGTCGTAACATTGGGGTTGTGGTGAATAGTGCTACGAACGCCCGTACAATGTTGGCGATCGCCATCGGGAATTTCTGTGGTAGTCAACCCTGTCAAACTTTGCAAAAGGCGACTTTTTCCTTGTCTGGCACGCCCTACTACCCCAATATTCAAAGTATCACGGGAAAAACGGATTTTCAGTTTTGCTAACGCTTCTAACTCTGTAGCAATTTTCAGATGCAGTGCCAGAAAATCAATTTCCGCCAGTCTACCTTGAATTTTCCGGTCTTCTATTTGGGTAACTAATTTATTGCGTTGAGATTCGAGAGCGTGTAGCCCTGAGGTAAGTTCCCTCAAATTTTCTTCTGTGCGTTCAATTTTCTGAACAAGGGGACGACGCTTATCGATAATATCACTAATAGTTTCATTTCTATTTCGCATAGCTAAATTCCTCTATGAATATTTCAGCAGAATTAGAGGATGGTAATTTGGAGATTTCCAATATCCTTCTCTCTGAATTTAGCTACAAATTCTCCCCCCTCGCTTCCGGTTAAATTTTAGTAATTAGTAATTGGGAATTAGCAGTTTGCAAATGGTAGTTAATTTTTATAGGACTTATATCATGTTCGGATAATCACTTATAATAAAGTCATTGCGACTGGAACGGAGTGGAAGGTTTGCGTAGCATTCCGTAAGGAAAGCAATCTCAGAGGTTTGAGATATCTCTTCTATCTATAATCCTAATTATAACTATTCAGGAGATGTCTATTAGCCCACCCGCGACAATAACACCATAGAATATTTTTTTCTACTTGATAAATCAAAAAGTCGCCTGCTTATGGGTGAGGGGAAGAGACCCAATTTTTTGGTAAAGTTCTAGTGTAGGATGGCAGAAATAACTAACCAGTTACAAAATCCTAAAAGCTTTACCAATCAATACTTTTGACTTTTGACTTCCGCATAGTGGCACTAGCCTGAATTTTTCATCATTAGTATTTTCAAACCAGAACGAGGATGTAAACTGGGAATAGAACTAAGGGATAAATCTTGATTTGGCTCTAATTTCCACTGATAATTACGCAATAGTAGAGAACTAAAAATTTTCATTTCCATTTGGGCAAAAGCATAACCCAAACAAAATCTGGAACCTCCACCAAAACCAACTAAGCTATAATCCATCTTCTTATCTTCAGCTCTTTCTCGATCAAAACGCTCTGGATCGAATTCGGAAGGATTAGTATAAACTCTTCGATCTTGGTGAGTTTTTTCAATACGATATAATACCTGCCAACCTTGAGGCACATAGTAACCGTTATAGGTAAAAGGTTTAACCACACCTCGAAAACCTCCACCAACAGGAGGATATAGTCTTTCTACTTCTTTGAGCACTTGCTCTAAATAAGGCATTTGTTTGAATTGCTCATTACTCAACTCTCCCTGCTGTTTTAAATTTTCTTGCTCCGCTTTTGCTTGTGCCAAAATATCAGGATGTTGTGCTAATGCCATACATAATGAGGTAAGCATTGATGTTGTGGTTTCATGTCCAGCAAATAGCATAAGTAGTGCCTGCACTTTAATTTCTTCCAGACTGAGACTATTCCCTTCTTCATCTCTAGTTTCGATTAATAAACTTAGTGCATCTTGAGTCGGATTTTTTTCTCTTTCTCTGATTTCTGCTTCTATATGCTTCAGTAAAAAATCTCTCGCCTTCAACGCTGAGGTATAAGTAGTAAAAGGTAGCCTAATGGGAAAACTAAATAAACCTGCGGTTAGTTCGCTAAATTTTCGAGACAAAAGTGCAGTTTTTGTTCCTGGTTTACTACCTAAAAGCAATATACTCGCAACTTCAAAGGTCATCTGTTTCATTTCTGGTAGTAAAGTCAGATGTTTCATCTCAGACCATTTCACCAAATAACGATTGATAGTATCAACCATAGTTGCAAAATAATTCCTTAAAGCTTGCCCATGAAAAGCAGGCATTAATAATCGACGGTTTCTTTGATGTTCTTCCCCTTCTTGCAAGAAAAGAGATCTGCCTAAAAGTTCGTGAAAACTTTTCGGCCAACCGTCATGCCAGGAAAAATGGTCAAAATGAGTCTGGAGAATAAAACGGTTTGCTTCAGGGCCAATCATTACAATTGTAGGACGACCTAATATATGAGTTTTGAAGATAGTACCGTATTTTTCTTCTCGTCGATCAGCGAAATTACGATCTCTTAGAAAATCAATGGTTTCACCAATTAATGGAAGTCCAAAACTACCAGGGGGTAAAGGATGAGTATTTTCTTCTGTCTTCTTAATAGTTTGCATTTTGATAGTTTT
Organism: Okeania sp. SIO1H4; assembly: GCF_010672695.1. NCBI lineage: Bacteria > Bacillati > Cyanobacteriota > Cyanophyceae > Oscillatoriales > Microcoleaceae > Okeania > Okeania sp. SIO1H4. The sequence continues at coordinate 9,351 of NZ_JAAHGB010000081.1, read as the reverse complement.
TTGTGTGATATGATTAGTAGTCTACCATTGCTGGAATAACAACACAGACCAGATGAAGTATTTGAACAAAAACCTACGATTTAATTCTGCATTGATTCTCTAACTCGATTAATCCAGCCTTGACCTCGTTTCAGCACTAAACTTTGTGTTATTCACACGTCGGTAGTTTTATTGAAGTATTCTGTTTGTTTACTGATCCATGATCTTTAATTAGTAAAGATTTTCCAGTTCCCGATCATTCATAGCTCAATTTACAAACACCTAATAATAACAATTTTTTAGGGACATTTCATAGAACATCCCTACTTACTTCCTTGTTGGCAAGCGCCCTATCACTAGAGAATACCTGCAAATTGAGGCTATAAATAATTGCATTAAACCTTTTCGCGATTTGCTTTTTTATTTCCCCATTACTAATTACTAATTACCGAAAAATTGTGGTTTAAAACCTCCCTTTTCAAGGGGATAATAAAGAAAAAAAATCATGATTAGTCAATCCTCTTCTTTTCAAGGAGAGGTAATTATTAATTATTAATTTTTGAACATTATCCATCAGTAATTTTCTGCATTTTATTCTTAGATAGCTGACGACTAACAGAAGAAACTGCTCTTACAGGAATCTCTGTTAATTGAGCTAAAATCAAATTCCAGAGATAGCCATATTGAGGATTATTTTTCAGTAATAAAAATTCGGCAAATACATAAAATCTTTTGGTTCTTTTGTATTCAGGAGGATTATCTTCAATCCTAATTTGTTCTGGTTTAGGCAATTTATGACCGATAATTTTTCCTTGCTCATAATACTTTGCTTGAATAGAAAGTCCTAATAATCTATCCAAACACCAAAAAGGAAAATATTTAAACGGTCCTGACAAAATCATCGCATCTCTAATATCTGCCAAAGTTGCTTGTACTATTTCATTTTTCCATACCTTTTTATCAAAGTTTTCTGTATGCCATCCTTGATGATCTTTTCTTTTCCCTAAAAGACACAAGGGATTGAATTTATTATGCAAAGGAGCTATGGGTATTTCCACCATATAATTCGGTTGATTTTGTAATTTTTGGTCTCCCGTCCTTACACCACAAGTATTCATTTCATCAATATTAAATATTGATTCCCATGGAGATTTTAAACTAGCCTCATCACCATATTTTACATCTTTTCTATTAAGCCTTAAAACCCAACTATCAGGATATTTAGTAAAATATTTTCTAGTTATTTCTGCAATATCTGGATGCAAAAGTTCATCACAATTTACTGTTAAAATATATTTTCCCGAAGCATTTACTAACCCAGTCATTCTTTGAATTATTTCTCCGCGAAATGAACTATTTATTTGTTGCATTCGGGGGTCGCTAATTGGCAGTTTTTCCATTCCTGGAGGGTGGGCTAAAATTAACTCTACATCTCCATTGATTTTTAAAAGGGTTTCGATCCAATATTCAGGAAGACCTTCTCTTGTGGGTACTACAATTGATAATATTGGCTGGGTCATTTTTATGTATATTAGCTAAGTTTTAGCTACATTGTATCAAATTTTTTTATCGTCAGCCAATAATTTAATTTTGGGGTAATTTTACAGAAATTTTATAGCAAATATTGAAGAAGGAAGAAGAAAAAAGTGGATGGGGCAACTTTTAAGCATTCCCTCCGCGTCTACAAATCCTAACCAAATTGTAGAAACTCTGTAGACGGTAGGATATTAAACCAATAAAGAAAAAGATAAATAGAACTTTATCTAAATTATATTTAAAGTCTCGAACGCCATTTTTCTAATGCTAAATCAATGGGTGCATCTCAATGCAAGAATAAAGCCAAAATTTTATCGCTTTTAGGCAACAGGCAACAGGTAACAGGGAATAGGGAATATATAGGAAAAAAGTATTTTTGCAAATGTGAGATGCACCCAAATCAATTAATGAGTCTAGAGATTTATAACAATCTAAAATTTCTGTTTTTAATTCTTCTCCTATTCTTGCTTCCCATAGTTTTTTATAATGTTTAAATAGCTCCATATCTTCACAGGTGAGAGGTTTTGGTTTTTTTGGGATATTTCATAATTCTAAGAACTGCTTTAATATATTTTTCCCTCATATTTTTGCTTATCGGTAACGAAAAGTAGTATATACGATTACCAATATCGATAGAAAACTGAGAATAATTACCTCCTATTTCAATTGCTTCTATTAATTTTTGCATACTCCTTTTATGCCGATTTATTTCTGTTCCTACTCCACTGGATACATAACCTTCAATCAAAGCTTGATCTTGCCAATCTTTCCAAATTCTAGCTCTGCCAATTCTCGAACTTTCACCTCCTTTATATGGTATCCAGAGAAATATTATTAATTCGCCTTTATCCAGGAAAAATTCAGCACAAAATTTACAACTTTTCCCACTACCAATTCCATATTTAATACTCCCAGCAGAAGAAAATTCTTGCATCCTACTGTCAAACTTCAGAATTTTCTGTCAAACTCTCAATACCTCCTCCTGCTGTTGAACATCTAAATTATTTACAACTTTCAAAAGTACTGTGGGTGGGGTAGGTAAATCTAAATCATTTTCTAGCTCCTGATAGGGAATAATTGCCTTTGAAATCTCCCCATTATCAATATCTTTCAAACAAAAATAAAAGTTATTCCCATCTGAAATAACAGAAAACTCTAAAAACTGAAAATCAAGAGTGTGATATTTTCGATCTGTAAAATTATCCCGATGAAAACTAGGAGTAATTGCCACTAATCTCACAGGTTGCTGATAATCAACTTTGTCACTAAAAGGTTTCTCATCTAACAAAGCATCATAATAACGAGTCAACTGTTGAACAATTCCCCTATCCTCAACATTTTTTAACTCCAACACCACTAATTTTTCCTGACTATCAATAGCTAAAATATCGCACCTTTGAATATTAACGATATATTGTCTGTCTAAGACCTTCAAACCTAGTAAAATTTCTAAGTTTTCATCAAGAAAATCTTCTAAAATCTCTTCACTGACAAATTCCCACCCAGAACCATTCTTGATTAAATATGCGTTACTGAACATATATAATTGAATCTAAATTTTTGATACAATTTTAGACTTGTTTAGAAACAGCAACAGTGATATTAATCTCTGTTTGTAACCGATGCAATTCTACTTTTTTTATGGTTAGATCTCATTTTTATTTAATATAGATTTTGTGACCTAATTATGCTGAATGTATGGCTGTAAAATCAATTTTTATCACATTCTTGATTCTGCCATTAATTTAGGCAAAACTACCAGGAAAAATCCCATCCAAGTTAATATAGGAATAGAGATAATAACTGTTAACCAAACAATTTTAAACACTAACCAACTACTACTAATAATAGTGATTCCTGTCATAAGTATTGACCAAGGTTGACACCACCAAGGTTTGTAATTCCAAGGGTTAAACTTTTCTTGTTCAATTGAATTTTTCATAAATAATAAACGAAGAATAAGGAATACAAAAAGTGAAATAAACTTGCCGAAAGTAACAAAGTAACAAGGAGAAAGTTTTTTTATTAGTAATGAACCAAATTTGATGTTAATTAGAATTTAAACGTTTGGTAATTTGTTTAATTATGCCACTGAGAATTGCACCTCCCATCAAAATTCCGATAGCTGGAGTAAATACTGGTTCCCATAATCTATGCCAAAGATCCAGACCTAAAGCCACTCCAGAATAACGACCAATCACAGCGATCGCGAACCAAGCAAAACCAATTATTACTAGAAATACATCTGCTACTAAAAATGTATCTAACCAGTTGAGTAATTTTTCTTTCATTGTTAGTAATTTTCCATTAATATTTTAAGTTATTATACTATAACTAGGTAAGTAACATTATTTATATATTTACTCATCTATATTTTTTGTTATCTATTTTAAGCTATTATACCAATTTTTATGTATAAATCCCACAAAAAAAAATAAATATTTTACTCCTAAAAAGGAACTAATCCAATCCTATTATATACTTATTTCTATTATTTTTCCTTTTTATGTTCTTGATTACGAATTCCAACTTCAGTTTTTCCTTTTTTCTTTTCTTTACTAATATGACATTGCTCGATCAAATTGGTTTTATCCATTTTAACTATCAACTATGAATATCAAATTAGCAGTTAGAAATTAACTCATAGTTTAACAGCCTTTTTCTGTTACCTTTGTAGGGATAAAAACAGTTACAGTGGTTTGTTCTAAAGGAATACTTTGGATTTTTAATTGCCCATTATGTAATTCAGTAATTTGTTTAGCAATACTGAGACCTAAGCCCGATCCCTGTTGCTCATATATTTTACGATTAAATTGTTTATAAGCTCCGATATTAGAAATTTCATTAACACTCATTCCTTTGCCAAAATCTATAAAATCAACAGCAAAAACATGATGAACTAATCTACCTACTACCTTAACTTTTGTGCCGAAATCAGAAAATTTAAAGGCATTGTCTAATAATTCATCTACAATTTTTCTAAAGTTAGGCTCAGAAATTTTTAAATGAGTATTTTCTGATGCAATCTCTAAGTCTTTTAAGCGATTAAAACTTCTTGCTTTTTCTAGAGCAACCTCTCTAATTATTGACTTAGGATTACTAACAGAACCTGTTGTAAATAATTTTAATCTATCTCGCTCCCGTGATAATAGCTCTAAATCTGCATATAGTAAAAAATTCTGGATTAGTCTATATAAACGGTGCGCAGAAATGTGAATATTTTCTACCATTTCTAAAATTTCATCGTTTTCTAATTCTTGAAACTCTTCAATAATAAAATTGGCAGAACCAATAATTCCATTGAGTGGAGTGCGTAGTTCGTGAGGTAGAGATAAAGTTATACTACTTCTTAATTCATCTAGTTGTTCTTGAGTTTTTCTTTGAATAGTTCCTTGTTTTTCTAATCTGGTATTAATTGCTTTCATTAATTCATCTCTGGTAAAAGGTTTTGTCAAGTAATCGTCAGCTCCTAATTCCATTGCTTCTCTTAAATCAGCTTTTGTGGATTTTGCAGTCAGAAAAATAAATGGAATTGTTTCTGTTACTAAATTTTTCCGTAATAATTTTAATACTTCATAACCATCAAGTTCTGGCATCATTACATCACAAATAATTAAATCTGGAACAATTTCTAGAGCTTTTTCTACTCCTCTTCTACCATTTTCTGCCTCTATTGCTATAAAATTTTCTGCTTCTAAAACATCTGTAATTATTTCTAAAATTACTTTTTCATCTTCAATCACTAGAATTTTTTTCATTTATATTTTCCTTTTCTAAATTTAACGGTAAGATGACAGTAAATGTAGTTCCTACCCCAACTTCACTTTCGACAAAAATTTGACCTCTATGTAAATCTACACAATTTTTGACAATAGTAAGTCCTAACCCTGTACCAGAAATATTAATAGCATTTTGAGCGCGGTAGAAAGAGTCAAATAAATATTTTTGTTCTGCTGCTGGAATTCCCATACCTTCATCTTGAATTTGAAAAATTGCATAGTTATTTAAGTAAGAAAGTTTGAGAAAAATATGACTACCTTGGGTCGAATATTTAACTGCATTCCAAAGTAAGTTGGATAGAATATGTCGCAACAATTTTTCATCTATGAAAACCAATTCAAATATTTGTGCCCTAGATTCATTTTGTGATTCTGGTGGAGCATTATAGATAGCATCATTTTGCTTTTGTTCTTGCTGAATTGAATCCGATTGAATGAAATTTAAAATACTTAGATTAATCCCATCTTTGCCAGAATCTTTCGTTGTTAATTGCTTGGCTTCTTGAAGCACAAAATGAAGGGAATATTGACTACCAATACTGAGTTTAATATCTTCTATAAGACCTCGACAAAAATTTTCTAAATCTAATGGTGCCGGGTTAAATTCAAAATTACCTGATTCTTTTTTGCCTATAACCAATATATCATTAAGTAACCCTGTCATATGTTGAGCTGTAGCTTGTATACGACGCAAATAAGTCAGTTTTTTTTCTTCATTCCATTTATGACTATAGTATTCTAATGCTTCTGCCGAAGCTAATATAGTAGTTAAAGGAGTACGGAATTCATGGGATGCCATGGAAATAAATTGAGATTTAAGTTGATTCAATTCTTTTTCTATTTCTAGTGCTTTCTTTATTTCAGTTTCTGCCCACTTGCGCTCTGTAATATTTTCAATATCACCTTCATAAGCAATTAAATTACCTTCTGGGTCACGCACTGCTCTGGCATTCTCAGAAACCCAGATGATACTCCCATCAGCACGATAAGCTTGATACTCAAACTTTAATACACTTCCATCCCTGCTAATTAAATCAATAAATTCATCTCTAGAGTTAGAATTAACATAAATTTGTTTGCCAATATCAGTAACTTTTGCCATCATGTCCTCTGGCGAGTCATAACCAAATATCTCGGCTAAAGTAGGATTACCATAAAGGTAATGCCCATCTGGTGTAGACTGAAAAATACCTTCAACTGAATTCTCAAAAATGTTACGATATTTAGCCTCAGTTGAATTTAGTTCTTGATATGCTGTTTCTAATTGTAATCTAGTATTAAACTCAGTTTTGTGCAAAGATTCATATAAATATACAGAAATATCACAAATTAAACATACCCAGAAAATGCCAAGATGCATCTTCATAAAATTCCAATCTAAAGGTGCTACATCCAAACCAAGAATCTGATTGACACCAAAGTAATAACCTAATACAGTAATCTGAGATATTAGGTGTAAAAACCATCTAACCGGAATTAAAGTTGCCTGAGAAAAGAAAGTCAACATCCAGACAAAAAACTCAGGATTAACATTTCTCGTAACTGTATCTGAAATTTGCTTGATCATAGTCACAGACCAAGAAAAGCAGAGAAATATTAGACCAAGATGACGACTACCCCAGGAACTTCGTAGTAGAAATATACAACCAAGTAAGGTTAAATGTACTAAAATCCTGGCAATTTCCCACTCTTCTAAAGGAGGGTATTTATCTAGTATGAAGAAGATTAAACTGAGTATACTTCTACTCAAGAAAAAGAAAAAAGCTAGCCACAATGTTAAATTTAGTCGAGCAATCAAAAAACGATGTTGCCACTGTGGATATGAAACATTTGTTAAGTCTCTGCTATTTTCAGAAGTAGGGTTAGCACTATCCAAATAGCTCAGTATTTTCTCAATAGGGGATAGTCTCTGTAGTTTTTTCAGCCATCCATTTCGCATAGCTAATTAGATTGAAACCTCATAATTTAAGTCATAGACTTCGTACATCAGAATATTGTAATATAGCTGTCCTAAATAAGTTTTGAATAAATGTTAGTTATCTAAATACTAAGAGTGACTTCTCTTGATATGTAGCTAATGTTCATATTCTATCTAGGATAGCTATAGTAGGTTAAATATGAGCTAACTACAATTTTTTTTCACTCGTCATTAACAATAATTTAGGGCAGGCAAAAATTATTAATTATTTACAGCTAGCTCCGTCTAAAATGGTATGATTATTTTTACTGTATATTAGTTATATTTATACCTAAATTGTTAGTCAAATTATGGTTAGTTATACCTTGCCTCAAAATCCAGATACGATTATAACTGTTAGGGGGAAAGAGTCACCCCGAGCTCGTCAGAAAGCTATGGATAAGCTTGTGGAAATGATGGACTCTGGTGAAATACTCACAGAATTAGAAAATGGATTTAGTCCGGAGCAATTTATTGAGGTCAAAGAGTCAAAAGAATCAAAGGAAATTGCCTCTGAGGAAGAAGAAGCTGTTGCCCAAGCAGTACAAATACTTAGCGATCTAGCAGCACTGAAGATTAAGGTTGTAGAATCGAGAGAGGAAGCACTAAAGATTCGTTCTGCAATTGAGGTACTATTCACAGATGAAGCTGTCACTGTTGAAGAAATTGCTAATCTTAAAGATGGTTTTAAGGTGTTGAAAACTTTTGCTGTGGCTAATTTACGTTATAGAGAAGCAAGAGAAAAAGCAGAAGAAGCTCGTATTATCTTAGACCAAGCGCTAAAATCTGCCGAATCAGAAATCAAGCAATCTCCTAAACCGGATAAATAAGTTTTCTAGTATCTAATAGACTTCTATAGGCAATTAACTATAGCAAAGAAAGGGTTGGTTAGGACATATATTGATAATGAATCTTAGATAGGAAAGGTTTTTCTCACTATTTTCTATCTATGCATATCTACTACAATATCTAGATATAAGTAATCAAAGCTATTATTGCCTACATCAGTAATATTGCTGAGGGTGATGTAATTATAGTTTCCTGTAATAAATTTATAAAATCTCTACATCATCCCACAAGTCAGACAGTATTATGAAACTTTAAATCAGAGAAGATCAGATAGTTAAGTATATACTCATTTTATCAAATATTTACTTTATATATGCTACTCATAAAAAAAGCATATTTTTCATCTATATTGATTGATAATTAAATTAATAACTATTTTATAGAAGTTGAAATGTATCAATGTTTCATCAAAAATGCTCAAGGGTGACTAACTTTTAGAACTAGAGTTTAGCGTTCTAGACAACAAAATTGTGATCTGCATCATTACAAAAATTGAGAGATGTCACATCTTTTAATGATGTGACTCATTGAAGGTTACCTAATAATAATTGATACTGGGTATCGTGATTATCAAATAAAACCGATTTAAAATTTTTTAATATACTACTGGAGAAAACTTTTAATCATGTCTACAAAACAAGCTCAGTTAATCAAATTCTTGAAGTGGGAGTTGTCCATCTCTGATTCAGCGATCGCCATTGCTTTACGACATGAGGAAGAAGACCCTAATCAATTACCGATGATACTTTGGCAATACGGTCTTGTAACATTGAAGCAGTTAGATCAAATATTCGACTGGTTGCAGATGGCCCATATTTAATCGACTATATTTCCTGAATTATCTAGGCCATAGATATATTACCTTGGTAATACAAGTGAAGCGACATTTAAGGAGGTATGAATTGGGTTTTAAACCAAGAAAAATTATAAAAACTAAATTGAATAAAAAATTTCAATTAAACAAGGGAGTATCTCAGTTAGCTTTTTCAGCAAGATTACTCCCTTTTTTTTATGGAATAATAAACAGGGAAAAATTATATATAGCTATCAGCATTTAGCATTCAGCATTCAGCATTCAGCTAGAGTCAAAACTTTTAACTGTAATGTTTTGAAGTTTCTTAGTTGTCCTAATCTCAATGCGTAGTGCTATAGCAGAAGAAAGAAGGAAGAAGGAAAAATCGCGTTGTCTTAATTTTAAGCTTTTGAAATGTCCGCGCTCTTTTCTTCGACTGCTATAAATCTTTTTTATTA